>NZ_JAKKRW010000012.1:0-164045 GCF_025653905.1 Shewanella sp. SM71 | reverse complement strand
GTTCTGATTGTTTCATGATTTTTCCCCTTGAATTTGGTATACAGTAATCATAACACAATCTTGATTAATGTATACATATTTCTAGTGAAAAAGTGAAATATTTTTTGAATAGAATGGTTAAACCATTTAATAGAATTAGCAGCGCACAATGCAGATTATATTAAACTCGCCTTTGGCGTCCCCTGCGCTAGCGCATTATGGCAGGGGCAGCAGTTCAACATGAATCTAGTTTACATTGTGCGCAGCTCTGTATCTAATCACTCTATGCCTTTCAAATGGTCGATTGGTTTGTTGAACGCACTCTCATGACGTTCAATTTGGCTTGTGTGCAAATATTGCGATGTAGTGTCGATACTTTCGTGGCCAGCGTCGGCTTGTACATGGGATAACGGTCTGCGGTTGATATTGATATCGTGCGTAATGCCGGTGTGACGAATATTGTGGGCAGTAAGTTTGCGCATCTGCGCCGCATCTTGTGTAAAGCCATCGATTTCTATACGTTCTGCAGCCAGATTAATTATTTTTTGAATTTCGTCGCGAACATGACGAATGCCTAGATTGGCATTGAGGATACCAACATCTCGGCCGCGTCCAGCAGCTTTATGCCGTACAAACAAAGGATGATTTTCGTTTGGTCCTGGATAATCCGTTAATCCTAAAAACTGACGATATTTGACTAATGCATCGAGCAAAGCTTTTGAAATCGCAACACTGCGTCTTTTACCACCTTTACTCAACGGAATATGAAAACTCCAGATGCCCGTTTGCTGATTACGTTTAAACTGGTTCATCACCGGCGAATAACCCGCACGTGCAGACACATCTGAAATGCGTAAATAACAGCAATAAATCAATATAACGAGGAATAAACTTCTTTGATGTAACTCAGGAAATTCTTCTGCTAGTCCAGTAACGGTCGCCATAATATATGACCACTGTAATTCAGTAAATGCGAGACTATTTTCATCTTCATGACTTTGACGCTGATATTGCCTTTTTGCTGCAAATCGACTGTGATTAAGCCAGATTTGAGCAGGATTCCGCTCACAATATTCTTCACTTGTCAGATACGAATAAAACGAAGACAAAATGGCCATTTTTGTTTTTAACGCATTATCGCTTAACACATAAGGCTGGATTTGCCCGAGTTGTTTTTTGCCGACAAATGGTCGCCATTGCGAGTTTGGAACCCGTTCATCATGCAGTTTATCGTACTTAAACTGTGGCACATTAAAATAACCGATCAGTGCTATCGGCGGTGCTTGGCAATAATCAACGTAACGGCTCATGTCTTTGCGCGTAACTTGAATGGGAGACATTGAAACTACATCAAAACACCAATGCAGAAACGTAGTGAGTTCACTGCGATAAGCTTTATAGTTGTTTTCGTTATGCTTTTGCTCAAATAGCCAATCACTGGCATGCTCGATGACTAAGCCCGCATCAACCACCTTTTTCATGCTAATTTGGGTGATATATTGGTTAACAATACTATTGCCAACTTGTATGAATTCAAATGAGTCAAATAACGGGATTACTGGAGGAAGTTGCATATTACATCTGAATTATAAGAGTTTCTTGTATGATAATACTTAAACGCAAATGCCGATAATGTTATTTATCGGCATCAAGATATGTCAGATTTTTAGCGCAACTTGAAAATGAACATTGCTGACAAGTAATACGCTTTTTGCAACAGATCAAGCATAGCTGCCACACTTGCTGTTTCGATTGGCTATCTAAGCACGTGAAGTCAGATGCGCAGATGTGTCCATCATGTATCAGCTGTGCCAATTTATGCGCTGAAATTGATAAGTTAATTCGATTAGTCATGCCCTTTCCCTCCCTATCATTATTTGATAGTAATAGAATACACAAATGAGAATCGTTATCAACAACGTAATTTAAGGATTACCACTCATCTCGCTATTTTATGCAAGATTTTGCACCGCTTTGAAATGTGTCTACTACACTGATTATGTGATCATTATTTTTACTTGAATGAGGTATCGGATGCTGATTGATCTTGCAAAGAAAAACCCTCTTTTTTCCGGTAAAAAGTCTACCGAGACAACAGAGTCTGGTATTCCTTGGAAGGTATTAGTGGTCGATGATGAACCTGATGTTCATACCGTCACTAAGCTTGCCCTCTCCCGCTTTAAACTTGATGGCCGTGCCCTCACCTTTATCAATGCTTATAGTGCCGAACAAGCAAAAGAATTACTCAATCAAGAACATGACATCGCCATTGCCTTTATTGATGTTGTCATGGAAAGTGACCATGCAGGGTTAGAACTAGTAAAGTGGATCCGTGAAGAATTACTGAATAAAACCACTCGATTGATCTTACGTACAGGCCAGCCAGGGCAAGCACCAGAAGAAGACGTTATCGTCAATTACGATATTAATGATTACAAAGCAAAAGCTGAACTCGATTCCCGTAAGCTGATGACCAGCGTCTACTCAGCCCTTCGCTCTTATCGCGATATCATGGAAATCGAGCAAGCAAGGCGCACCCAAATAAATCACCGTAAGGGCTTAGAAAGAGTACTAGAAGCCACCTCAGGATTATTTGAACTGCGCACCCTGCATAAATTCGCCGATGGACTGCTTACTCAAGTCGCCACCCTGCTCAATCTGGATTCAGAAACCCTACTGCTAACGTGCAATGCCATTGATGCGATCAGCGGTCATCTTGATCCCGTAAATATTGAGATCCTCGCGGGCACAGGCCAGTTTTCCAATAAAAACCATATTACTCAATTGCCAGAGCATATCGACCGCTTACTGCGCAATGCGCTCACGCAAAAACGTTGCCTTTATGAAGACAATTGTTTTGTCGGTTACTTCCCCACAAAAAGCGGGCTAATCAATCTACTCTATATGGATGGTATTGATAAAATTGATGATCTTGATAAGAAACTCATTGATATTTTTGCCATCAACGTCGGCGTTGCATTTGAGAACTTGCTGCTCAGTCAAGAAGTTGAAGATACCCAATCTGAGCTCATTCTGCGTTTAGGGGATGTGGTTGAAAGCCGCTCAAAAGAAGCCGCCAATCACGTGAAACGTATGGCGGAATATTGCTCCCAACTCGCTTTACTCGCTGGTTTACCTGAATACGAAGCCGATTTACTGCGCCGCGCCTCACCTATGCATGACATAGGTAAAATAGCGATCCCCGATGCCGTTCTGCTCAAACCCGGTAAGTTAGACGATGAAGAATGGCAAGTCATGCGTCAGCACCCTACGATTGGTCATCAGATTTTGGCGAATTCAGAGCGCCCTATCCTCAAAGCTGCATCGATTATTGCACTGCAACACCATGAAAAATATGATGGTTCTGGTTATCCCGCCAATTTAAAACAAGACGAAATTCACATTTTCGCGCGGATTGTGGCTATTGCAGATGTGTTTGATGCACTTTCTCATGCCCGCTGCTATAAAACGGCTTGGCCTTTAGAAGAGGTGTTAGCTGAAATGCGTAAAGGCGCTGCGAAACACTTTGATCCGCACTTATTACAGCTTTTTATCGATAATGTGGATATTTTTGTCAAAGTAAAAGACAGTTGGAAAGATAGTTAATCCTTAATCACCCGAGTTAACACTCTCTAATAATACGCTGAGGACGATTCGAATAAATATCTAGCCAGTCTTAGCCATTGTCATCAGCGAGAAAATCAAACACTGCCGTTTTAGTTTCGCCATTAAGGTTGAAACTAACAAAGCCGCGCCAAACCATATAACCACTGCTACAGGAGCCATATACCATCTGACCAATATAGGTCATTTCATCGGTTTGCTTCACATTTACAGGAATAACCCCCATAAACATATCTCTTCCTTCTAAACGAATTTGCACATTTTTGATAGGCGATGAAGCTAATAGCCTTAATGTTAATGGCTTTTCGCTCGGGGCATTCGCTGGCGATAGGCTAATAGCAAGCTTGATATCGTCCAATTGTTTAACACAATCCCCTGCCGAAAATTGACAGAGGGAAGGATCAAGACTGCTTTTATGTGTGACTTGCTTAGCATCTTCAGTACAAGCTGTGAGATTGATGAGAATTAACGCGATGAATAAATAGAGATTAGGACGATTTAGCACAAAGATTAACCTTATGACGCAATATGTTAACATTCTATGGCGTAGGTTGATCTAGATCAACTTTCCACACCCCTTCTTTGGTATCTTTTTTGATATTGCTCAAGTATCATTGCGAAACCTCATATTTGAGCAAAAATATGCAGGGTAACGCATTGACATGACTCAGCAACCTGAATAGGGAAGCTGATTTTTATGTCGTTTTATAACAGGTAAAGCTTGTCTTTACTCAAAGTATCAGTAATAAGCAGTGGAAGCATGATGATGAACCATTCCCAGCCAACAGGCGCTGATTACAATTACACCATTGTCCGCCAATTTGCCTTAACCACAGTTTTGTGGGGTATCGTTGGTATGTCAGTCGGTGTATTAATTGCGGCTCAGTTAATCTGGCCTCAGCTGAACTTTGACACTCCTTGGTTAACGTATAGTCGCTTGCGACCATTACACACCAATGCGGTGATCTTCGCGTTCGGTACATCAGCCCTTTTTGCAACATCCTATTATGTCGTACAACGTACCTGTCAAACCCGACTATTTGCACCTAAGTTAGCTGCATTTACGTTTTGGGGCTGGCAAGCAATTATTATCTCCGCAGTAATCACCTTACCCTTAGGCTACACATCGAGTAAGGAATACGCAGAGCTAGAGTGGCCTATCGATATCGCAATTGCTATCGTCTGGATAGCTTATGCTACGGTATTCTTTGGCACGATTGTTAAGCGCACAACTTCACATATTTATGTGGCAAACTGGTTCTTCGGGGGGTTTATCCTTACCGTAGCGGTACTTCATATTGTTAACTCAATGGCAGTACCTGTTAGCCTGTTTAAGTCATATTCTATATACAGTGGCGCTGTCGATGCCATGGTACAGTGGTGGTATGGTCATAACGCCGTTGGTTTCTTATTAACCGCAGGCTTCTTAGGGATGATGTATTACTTCGTACCTAAGCAAGCGGGTCGTCCTGTGTACTCTTACCGTCTATCAATTGTCCATTTTTGGGCTTTGATCGCACTGTATATTTGGGCAGGTCCTCACCATTTACATTATACCGCGCTACCTGACTGGACTCAGTCTTTAGGTATGGTGATGTCACTGATCCTATTCGCACCTTCTTGGGGCGGTATGATTAACGGTATCATGACCTTGTCTGGTGCTTGGCATAAACTGCGTACCGATCCTATTTTACGTTTCTTAGTTGTTTCTCTGTCTTTCTACGGTATGTCTACCTTCGAAGGCCCGATGATGGCAATTAAAACCGTTAACGCACTGTCACATTATACAGACTGGACTATCGGTCACGTTCACTCAGGCGCGCTAGGCTGGGTTGCTATGGTGTCTATTGGTTCTTTGTATCACCTGATCCCTGTGTTATTTGGCCACGGCCGTATGTACAGCGTCAAGTTAATCAATGTTCATTTCTGGTTAGCAACGATTGGTACTGTACTCTACATCGTCTCTATGTGGATTTCGGGTGTAATGCAAGGTTTAATGTGGCGCGCAGTGAATGCTGACGGTACTTTGACTTATAGCTTTGTTGAAAGTCTGGAAGCTTCTTATCCTTTCTACTTTGTGCGTTTCCTCGGCGGTTGTTTATTCCTTACCGGTATGCTGATCATGGCATATAACGTGATCCGTACAGTGAAAGCCTCTAAAGATTCATTGCCAGCATTGGCTGAACCCACAGCGGCTTAAAGGAGCAAACTCGATGAAATTTAATCATGAGATAGTCGAAAAAAACATCGGTTTGCTAGCGATTTTTACTGTTATCGCTATCAGCTTCGGTAGTCTGGTTGAAATCACACCGTTGATTTTTCAAAAAGATACGACTGAGCCAGTTGAAGGTTTAAAGCCATACACTGCCCTGCAAATCGAAGGTCGCGATCTATATGTGCGCGAAGGTTGCAGTAATTGCCATAGCCAAATGATTCGTCCTTTACGGGCTGAAACTGAACGTTATGGTCACTACTCTGTTGCGGGTGAATCGGTTTGGGACCATCCATTCCTATGGGGTTCTAAGCGTACAGGTCCTGATTTGGCACGTGTTGGCGGTCGTTATAGCGATAAATGGCATGAAGTTCACTTAATCGATCCTCGTGCTGTAGTACCTCAATCGAATATGCCTGGGTTCCCATGGTTAGCCGAAAACAAGTTAGACGGCGAACTGACGGGCGCGAAGATGACTATCCTACGTAACATGCATAAAGGCGGTTACAAAGGTAATGATCTTTATACCGATGAAGAAATCGCTGGCGCACAGAAAGCTGTTGCAGGTAAGACAGAGCTGGAAGCCTTGATTGCATATCTTCAGTCTTTGGGTCACGCACTCAAATAAGGAGGCAATATATGGATTACGGCACATTACAAGGCATCTTAACCATTATTGTGATGCTGACCTTTATCGGTATCTTTGCTTGGGCATATAGCTCGCGCCGTCAGAAATCATTTGATGAAGCAGCTAACCTTGTATTTTCCGATGAGGAAATCAGCAAGGAATCGAAGGACTCAGGAGAGAATAAGTGATGAGTAGCTTCTGGAGTGTTTGGATTACCGTACTCTCGTTAGTCGTGATCGCGGGTTGTTTTCTATTACTCCGCGTGTGTTCTAAGAACACCACGGGCGTAAAAGAAGGCGAATCCATGGGTCACAGTTTCGACGGTATTGAAGAACTCAATAACCCACTGCCAAAATGGTGGAGTTATATGTTCTATATCACTATCGTGTTTGGCTTGATCTATCTAGCCTTATTTCCTGGTTTAGGTAACTACAAAGGCCTTTTAGGCTGGACGAGTTCTAACCAAAGCATTGGTACTGAACAAGGTATTAAAGCCGATTCTGCCGCAGCCATTGAGCTTGCAGCAAAAGAAGGCCGTTATGTTCAGTATGACCAAGAAGTAAAACACGCTAGTGAAAAATATGGCCCAATCTTCGCGGCTTACTTGGCAACACCACTAGATGAATTAGTGAAAAACCAAGAAGCATTGAAAGTGGGTGGCCGTTTGTTCCTACAAAACTGCGCACAGTGCCATGGCTCTGACGCACGTGGTAGCAAAGGCTTCCCTAATCTCACCGATGGTGACTGGTTATATGGTGGCGACTTAGCCACGATTAAAACCACTATCATGGGTGGTCGTCATGGCATGATGCCGCCGAAAGGTGGTTTGCCAATCGATGACAGCGAAATTGCGGGTTTAGCTGAATACGTTGTTAAATTGTCTGGTCGTGAGCACGATGAAACACTCGCTGCCCAAGGTCAAGGCTCATTCATGAAAGGTTGTTTCGCGTGTCATGGTATGGACGCTAAAGGCAACAAATTCATGGGTGCTCCAAATTTAACTGACGATGTTTGGTTATATGGCGGTAGCCGCGGCGTGATCGAAGAAACCATTAAACATGGTCGCGCAGGTGTGATGCCGGCGTGGAAAGACGTTCTCGGTGAAGAGAAAGTTCACGTAATCGCAGCTTATGTTTATAGCTTGTCAAACAAGTAATTAGATATGAGTAACGCTAAGGCCTCGAAGACTTCGAGGCCTTTTTTTTAAAGTGCTAAAACCACCTTTTAACGGTAAAATGGCGCAAATTTTTTAGAATGGGTATCTGACATGAACGAACAACAAGCCTGGTATAAGCAGTTCTGGCCTTGGTTTTTAATTATTCTTCCTTTATGTGCTGTCATCGCAAGTTTTACCACACTGAAAATTGCCCTTACTAACTCGGACTCGTTAGTCGCCGAGGATTACTACAAAGAAGGCAAAGCCATTAATATGGACTTGAGTAAAGTGAAGTATGCCAAACAAATCGGCATGAGCTTTTTACTCGAACAAACTAATAATGAAATTTTACTGACGCAACAAGGTGGCCCCGCTTCTCAAGCTGCCCTAAAAGTCGAGTTCTACCATCCCACGATTGCCGACAGAGACATCAAGCTCACCGCAACGGCCGATGCCAGTAATGTGTATCGCATTACCGTGCCTGCCACACTGACCGGCCCTTGGGAAGTGCGTCTTGAAAGTTACGATGGCAAATGGCGCATTCACCAGCGCGTTGAATTAAAAGATCACGTCCAACTTTGGCTGAACTGATTGTGGTTAAATAAGTAGCACTATGACGTATCCAAGTTGTTTTCACTGCCAAGAGCCCGTGCTGACGGGCCAGCAGTTTGTGACTCGCATTAATGATCGTGATGAACTCATGTGTTGCCCTGGTTGTCAGGCGGTTTCTCAGGCGATTGTGGATGCGGGATTACTCAGTTACTACAAGTTCCGCACTGAACCTGGTAGTAAACAGAACGCCCTCGTCCCCGAAGCCTTAACGCAATTTAGTGCCTATGACTTGCCCGAAGTGCAGCAAGACTTTGTGCATTCTGAGGACAATGTCGAATCAGTGTCACTCTCCATCGATGGTATCACCTGTGCCGCCTGTGCTTGGTTAATTGAACACAAAGTCAAACAACTCGCGGGCGTGAGCCAAGTGCTAGTCAACTCAACCACCCAACGCGCCATGATCAGTTGGGATAAACGCAAGGTAAAACTTAGCGATATTCTCGGACAAATTAGTCGTATCGGCTATCAAGCCGCGCCCTACCAAGTTGACGAACAAGAGCTCAACAATAAACTCAATAGTCGCAAATTTTTACTACGTTTAGGCTTAGCTGGCTTTGCGACTATGCAAGTCATGATGTTCGCCCTCGCCCTTTATACTGGCTACTTCACCGATTTAGACGTGCAGTATCGGGACTATTTCCGCTGGGTTAGCATGATTTTTGCAACGCCTGTGGTGCTTTATTCGGCGCAACCCTTCTATTTTAGCGCCATTCGTACCCTGCTCAGCGGCAAACTCAATATGGATGTGTCTGTTTCGATTGCCATTGGTGGTGCCTATATCGCAAGCTGTTTTGCCACAGTGAATGGCACAGGCGAAGTGTATTTTGAATCCGTATCCATGTTTACTTTCTTTTTGTTACTTGGGCGTTACTTCGAGCAAAAGGCAAGACAAAAGGCCTCGGTCAGCTCCAGTAATTTACATAAATTGGTGCCGCTCACTGCACACTTAGTCACCGAAAATGGTCAAGAAGAAATTCCGGCCAAAAAGTTACGCCTCAATGATGTGATCCTTGTGAAACCAGGGGAAATGGTTGCGGCCGATGGTGTGGTGATTGAAGGCCACACAAACATCAATGAAGCTATGCTCACAGGTGAGCAAATGCCCATTGAAAAACAGCAAGATCAGCAAGTGTACGCTGGTACTATCAACGTCGACCAACCGATAAAAGTTAAAGTTACCGCATTGGGGCAAGACCAACTCGTGGCTGAAATTATTCGACTGCAGGAACTGGCATCCAATACAAAACCTGCGATAGCCCTATTAGCCGATAAATTATCCCGCTATTTCTCGGGTACGATTCTAACAATCGCGACGATGACCTATTTGGTTTGGCAACAGATTTCCCCAGAGGATGCCTTTTGGGTAACGCTATCGGTTCTGGTCGCGACTTGTCCTTGTGCCTTAGCGCTAGCGACACCGACCGCAGTCACCTGTGCAACCGCCATTTTTACCCGTCTTGGGATCATTACCCGCAAAGCCGGCGTATTTGAAAAACTGCCGCAGATTAAACATGTGGTCTTTGATAAAACTGGCACCCTTACCTGTGGTACGCTCTCTATCGGGCAAACGCAGTGCATGGCCGATTTAACAAAGACGCAGGCCTTAGCCATTGCCGCAGCGCTGGAAACGGGCTCTCGTCATCCGATTGCGGCTGCATTTGCCCTATTTGCCGATAATGCCTTGGTCGCGGAACAAGTTCACCATGAAGTTGGCTTTGGTGTTCGAGGCCGTATCGAGGGGACTGACTATTTAATTGGTAATGCTGTATTTACTGGCGCACGTGTCGATACTCAGGACCCAACCCAAAAGATTTGGTTAGCACGCTCAGCCAATGAGCAGCTTGAAGTGCTTGCCAGCTTTGAGATCCAAGACAATATTCGTCAAGACAGTAAGGCCACGATTGAGATATTAAAGCAACAAGGTTGCCGCATTAGTATCGCCAGTGGCGATAGCTCCGGACATGTGCATCAACTAGCCAAAGAGCTGGGAATTGAAGATGTGCACAGCGGATTAACGCCCGCGGGCAAACTTGCACTAGTGACGAAATTACAACAGCATACTCGCGTGGCGATGTTTGGCGATGGCATCAATGATGCGCCTGTACTTGCGGGGGCTGATTTGTCGGTCGCCATGGGCAGTGGCAGTGCGATTGCCAAAAACAGTGCCGATTTGATTTTACTGGGCGATCATCTATCCCGTTTCACCCAAGCTGTCGCGGTCGCTAAACTGACCACGCAAATTATTAAACAAAATTTAGCTTGGGCGCTGGGTTACAACGCCCTTATCTTGCCTTTAGCCGTCACTGGTCATGTGGCACCTTATATTGCCGCGATTGGCATGTCGGCGAGTTCTTTGATTGTGGTCGGTAATAGCCTGAGATTATTACGGGTAAAAGTGTGATCATAATAAAACGTTTAACCAGATACTAAGAGGTCATTATGGAAATTATTTATGTGCTTATCCCCATTGCCATGATCTTCGTCGCCATTGCGGTAATGGTATTTTTCTGGGCAGTGAAATCTGAGCAATTTGACGATCTTGACCGTCAAAGTGTTTCTATATTGTTTGATGAAAATACTGATAAACCAGGCCATCTACCCACCCCTGCCATTCAGTCAACAGCAGAACATGATGATATCGCAGCGCAGCAAGCGATAAAAAATCAGCAAAAAGGCATGCCTTTGTGATTGAGTACAATGTCACTGGTGCCTTTCTCGTCGGCTTGATGGGAGCTGCACATTGTTTTGGTATGTGTGGCGGTTTAGTGGGCGCGTTTTCCGCCCAAATCCCTCATCCTAAAATAGGTAACCAGCTGGCCCATCAGCTTAAATATTTACTGAATTACAATTTAGGCCGTATTTTAAGTTACACCTTAGCGGGCGGCTTAGTGGGTGCATCGTCGGCAGGTCTTGGTCACTTATTTGAACTGGATATTTATCTAATTGTCCTGCGCATGATTGCCGGACTGATGATGATCGCAACAGGGCTTTACATCGCTAAAATTTGGGTTGGAATCGTGCAAATTGAGCGTGTAGGTCAATGGCTATGGCAATATTTAAAACCGCTAGCACAGCGCCTTGTTCCTATTAAGAATCCGAGCCAAGCAGTCATGGCGGGATTCATTTGGGGCTGGCTCCCCTGCGGCCTCGTCTATAGCACCTTAACTTGGTCGGTTGCATCTGGCTCTGCCAGCCAAGGCGCCTTAATTATGTTAGCCTTTGGCTTGGGTACTTTACCCGCCCTATTAAGCGCTGGCGTGGCGGCAAAACGCCTTGCTGCATGGGTACAAAAGAAAACCGTTAGACTATTGAGCGGCTTACTGTTAATCGCCTTTGGTGGTCAAACTTTATATATCGCACTCGCGCAGCTAAACTAGCCCAAGTGAGTGAATTGGTTTAACATGGTTGCAGTGGATAAACTTGAGAATCAACATGACAATTGAACAAAATAAGAATCGTCGTCCTGCCGCTAGCGGATGCACAATCCATTGTCACGATTGCAGTATGGGTACCCTTTGTATTCCTTTTACCCTCAATGCAAGTGAGCTTGATCAGCTCGATGATATTATTGAGCGTAAAAAGCCAATCCAGAAAGGCGAGCAAATTTTTAAATCGGGTGATGCGTTGAAATCCCTGTTTGCGATCCGCTCTGGCACCATCAAAAGTTACACTATTACCGAGCAAGGTGATGAGCAGATAACGGGCTTTCATCTCGCGGGTGATGTGATTGGTTTTGATGGTATTCACGCTCAGTTGCACCAGAGTTTTGCACAGGCCCTCGAAACCTCTATGGTTTGTGAAATCCCCTTTAATATCCTCGATGAACTTTCGGGCACTATGCCTAAGTTACGTCAGCAGATCATGCGTCTAATGAGTAATGAGATCATGAGCGATCAAGAAATGATCCTGCTGCTCAGTAAGAAAAATGCCGAAGAACGTCTAGCAGCGTTTATCAGCAATTTAGCAAATCGTTTCGGCAGTCGTGGTTTCTCACCTAAAGAATTCCGTTTAACCATGACCCGCGGTGACATTGGCAATTATCTCGGTTTAACCGTTGAAACCATCAGCCGCTTACTTGGACGCTTCCAAAAGTCAGGCTTGATTGAGGTTAAGGGTAAGTACATCACTATCCTCGACTCGCAAGAGCTAAATCTGTTAGCGGGTAATTCTCGCATCGCGAGATAGTCAATCGCAAGAGCATTAACCGTGAGAGGTCAAGCCTAAATAATTGTCGCCAATAGCATAACAGTTTAATGGTAAAAGCTGTGCTTGCTAGACATGTCATGCAGATTAAGGCATGATTTTTAAGCGAGTTTTAATCAATTTCAAATGAGTTTGATCTAGAACAATACAGCTCACTGCCAAAGGCTCATGATGATATTGAGCCTATGACTAAAGGAACCAAACATGAAGGATTATCAAAAAATACTGGTTGTGGTTGACCCTACCACTGAGAATCAAGTTGCTCTTGCACGAGCGGTCGCCTTGGCCAGTAAATGCAACGCTCAAGTCACTGTGTTTCTTTCTATCTTCGATTTCTCTTACGAAATGACTTCGATTCTGTCGAATCAAGAACGCGAAGCCATGCGTCAAGGTGTCATAGATCAACGGCTTGCTTGGATCCAAGACTTACTCGCCGCTTATACTCATCTGCAACTCAACATCGATACTCAAGTCATTTGGCATAACCGCCCCTTTGAAAGCATTATTAATCATGCTATTTCAGGGCAATACGATTTGATTGTTAAAGGCACCCATGCCCATGACAAACTCAAGGCGGTGATCTTCACTCCAACTGATTGGCATTTAATGCGTAAAGCCCCTGTGCCAGTGTTGATGGTGAAAGCCCATGACTGGCCAGCCGCGGGCAAAATCCTCTGTGCTGTGAATGTGGCAACCGAAGATACCGATCATCAAATGCTTAACGGTAAAATTATTGAACATGCAAAAGATTTGGCGAAAAAGTTCTCTGCTGAAGTACATTTAGTTAATGGTTATCCCGGCACGCCAGTTAACTTAGCCATCGAGCTTCCTGACTTTGATGCCCAGTCATACAACGAAACCATTCGCATGCAGCATGAGCAGCGCGTGAGTTATCTTGCGAGCGCTTATGATATTAATCCAAGTCATTGCCATGTAAAAGAAGGTTTACCAGAGGATGTGATCCCTGAGCTGGCTGAAAAACTTGATGCTGAATTGGTGATCTTAGGGACTGTTGGTCGTACCGGATTTTCAGCAGCATTGATAGGCAATACCGCTGAACATGTTATCGATAGCATCAACTGCGATTTATTGGCTATTAAGCCCGACGGTTATAAATCACCGTTAGAAGAAGCCTAAGCAATACGCGGCTCTTTACCCCGCCAAAGATAGCTGGAATAATACGCGCCCTGAAACTGTGTTACTGGGCGCTTTTTTATGCTTGAAGCTATATCTGAAGTTACGGTAAATCCTATGCCGGAAGAATTATCAAAAAAACAAACTACCCGTCTGAATAAATTACAGAAGCGGCTTCGTCGTGAAGTGGGTAGCGCGATTGCCGATTACAATATGATTGAAGATGGCGATAAGATCATGTGCTGCCTCAGTGGCGGTAAAGACAGCTACGCCATGCTCGATATTTTGATGAATCTGCAGCAACGTGCGCCCATTCAGTTTGAAATCATTGCGGTTAATTTAGATCAGAAGCAACCGGGCTTCCCTGAGCATGTATTGCCCGCCTATCTCGATAAGCTCAATGTGCCTTATCACATACTCGAGAAAGATACTTACTCGATAGTGAAAGACAAAATCCCTGAAGGTAAAACCACCTGCTCCTTGTGCTCTCGCCTGCGCCGCGGCACGCTTTATGGCTTTGCTCAGCGTATCGGCGCCACTAAAATCGCCCTAGGCCATCACAGGGATGACATTATCGAGACCTTGTTCTTAAATATGTTCTTTGGCGGTAAGATGAAAGCAATGCCGCCAAAGCTGCTGTCGGATGATGGCGCTAATATCGTCATACGTCCCCTAGCCTATTGTCGCGAGAAAGATCTCGAAGAATATGCCAGCCTAAAAGAATTTCCAATCATTCCATGCAACTTGTGTGGCTCACAGGAAAACTTAAAGCGCGCCGCAGTCAAAGACATGCTGAATCAATGGGATAAACAATACCCCGGACGCATTGAAACGATTTTCACCGCCATGCAAAACACCGCACCATCACAGGGTGTTGACCGTGAACAGTTCGACTTTGTGTCTCTAACACGTGACCCAGATGCGCCTATGCGTGGTGATGTTGCTGAAGCCAATCTGCCTGCATTCGATTTTCTTGATATCGCCAATAGTGGTCGTATCGATTTGGATGCAGCAAAACGCATTGATATTGTTAACACTTACGAAGTCTAACTTAGACTGAATTTAGCGCCTATTCAGTAAGAGAAGTTAACGCAACGAAAGTAAACAAGATAAATTAACACAACAAAAATGCCCACTTAATGTGGGCATTTTTATGGCTACAGAATAAGTTTATCTTTGAGCCAGCGCTTCTGAATCGCTTATATCAAGACACCTATTCAAGATACAAAGATGATTACTTCACCCAAGGACTCAACACTAATGGCTGGGCACTGAAGCTTAGCGTGGTGATGCTTTCAAGCTCATTAGCGGCTAATTTATAACTGCCTTTTATCGCTTCTTCACGGCCATTAAGGCGTACATAGACTTCTTGTTCAGGTGAGAATTCAAAGTTTAAGCCAGTAATGGATTCCCTAAAATAACGCATCGGGAAGCCTTGCATAGCACCGAGCAGCGTGTCCATCTCAGTCATGATTTGTTGTAGGCGCGTTTTATCGTACTCTGCTAATGTCTGTTTTGCTCTAACTTGCATTGCAATACCACATCCCTCAGCGCTGCCAGCGAAATTCAGATTAACCAAGGCTCGCTGATCTTTTAAATCATCATCTAAGGGAATGAATAACCGCTGAGCATCAGTATACGTCAGTGGCGTTGAGGTTTTTTCACTGGAAATAGAACCACTTTGGATCAAACAATTCTTTTGCATTGGAACACTAAAAGCCACTTCCACGAGTTGATAACCGCCTTTATTGACTTGTTTTAACCTATCATAAAAGCCTTTATATTCAAGGGATACAGTTTCTGCAGCGGCGCTAGTTGCCAAAAAAAACAGGCTACTAAACAACAGTTTTTTATACATCGACATTCACCAAATATTTTTCATTATGACGTAACATATCAAGCAGCTCATCAATATAAGCTTCTTGTCTTTCAGAATAATTCACTAAACCGTAAATCAATTGATCCGCTGTTGGCTCTAGCTCCTGTGAACGTAAATCAGCTCGAATAGAGCGAAATAACGCATAGGCAGTATTAGAATTTAAATTACGCATATAGGATGAAACCGATTCATCGACCGATGAAAACACTTTCACCTCATGACTTTTACCCGAACCACGTGAGGACGGCACTATGCCGCAGCCAGAAGTAAAACACCATTCACCAAAAAAGTTAAAACCTTCTCTGGCAAAACGTGAACTCCCCCAACCCGATTCATTCGCGGCTTGAATTAACACCATAGATTCCGGCACGATATCGACACGTTTAAGTAAGCTTGCTAATGACTTAGCATCTACGTTACGCGCCGCATATTGGTATTTATCAAATAACGCATTGATCTGCGCTAATTCAGTATCAGATAAACTCTTACCATTATCGACTAAGGCAAGCATCTCATTGATAAAGCCACGCTCCATCAAGATAATGGCATTCTGTTGCTGAACAATCGGCCGCAGGAAATCAAAAAAAGCTTTCTTCTTTTCGGTAATGTCGCTGATCGCTGAAAAGTCAGGGACTTGCGTAACAGGATCGACATCGCTAACGAATTGGGGCGCAATAGCGGATGAGTCATTCGAGTGAGGAATGATGCAAACTCGTAATGCAAAAATCGCCACTATGACCATGGCTAATGCCAATGTAAACGAACCGATTCTACCCGTTTTCAATCATTCACCTTAGGTGTAACGCCCTTATTGGGCAAATAAAGGCCGGATTATAAGCTATTTGTCAGATTTCACGAAATTTGCCCATCATCATGATCACGAACTCAGGTACAATATTACGCCTGAGGCACCATTATCGAGTCGAGCTTGCTATTACGCCGTCATTTATAGATGCAAGCATTTGACTGAGTATTTATACTAAGGTTCCTTAGCGTTATCACCATTGCACAACGGCTCATGAGCCATCCCGCTTATAGCGACAATGGATGGCTATGACATTAAATTTTCGGGTATTCAGGAAGGAAAAACCCAGATGCAGCATTTGATGTTAAATCAATTTGAACGTGTCGTCGCCATTGGCGGAGGCCATGGTTTAGGCCGAGTATTATCCTCGCTCGATTTTTTAGGCAACCGCCTTACAGGGATTGTCGCCACCACTGATAATGGCGGTTCTACTGGTCGACTGAGAGCCGAACAAGACTGCATTGCTTGGGGTGATTTACGTAACTGCTTATCCCATTTAGCTAATCGTCCTTCCGTTGGCTCGCAATTGTTCGAATACCGTTTTCAAGGTGCCACTGAACTCAGTGGCCATAATTTAGGTAATTTAATCTTACTGGCTCTTGATCAACTCTGCGTTCGTCCATTAGAAGCAGTTAATCTCATCCGTAACTTACTTAAGATAGAAACCCAACTTATTCCCATGTCAGAGCAGCCCACTCACTTAGTGGCCCTGCAAGCCTGTGGCAGTAAAGTCTTTGGGGAAATTAATGTCGACAGTATGAATGAGGCTCCTATCGCGCTCTGCCTTGAGCCGCAGGTCGATGCCACCTTTGAAGCCTGTGAGGCCGTTCGGCACGCAGATTTAGTTATCCTAGGCCCTGGGAGTTTCTTAACCAGTATCATGCCGCCGCTGCTGTTACCTAAGTTCGCGAAAAGCCTCGCCGCTACTAAAGCACAGGTGATCTTTATCGATAACCTTGCCGAAGAGGCCTCACCCGCAGGTCGGTTTAGCATTGAGCAACGTATCGCTTGGTGTCACCAAGTGATTGGCAAGCCCATTATTCACAAAGTACTTCGCCACGGTGAACAAACGCGTTTAGGGCCACTGATTAACTATTTTCCGTTGAAGAATCGCCATAATCCCAATCTACATGATCAAGCTAATTTATTAGATGCATTAAGCGCCCTGCTGCGGATCAATGATCTCACTCAACAACCGCTTGCCTGCTAGTTCTTACCTGTTAATCATTTAATCGAAATAATAAAGGACAGCAAGTGCTGTCCTTTATATTGTAAAGCTAAAAGGAATGTCCCTTTAGTCTGTCTATAAGGCTGCTATAACCATTACAACACTTGTGCTATGGCTTTACAGATAACAGGCATATTCGTCTTAGTCATGCCTGCAACGCTAATGCGTCCAGAGCCGACAATATAGACACCGAATTCGTCTTTCAAACGTGCCACTTGGGCTTTGTTTAAACCTGAGAAACTGAACATGCCATTTTGGCGAGAAATAAAACTGAAGTCCTGAGTCACGCCCTCAGCCTTTAAGCTATCAACAAACAGAGTACGCATTTCGGCGATACGTTCACGCATCTCTTTGACTTCCTGCACCCACATGGCTTTCAGAGCTGCATCATTTAATATCGTGCTGACGATCAGTGCGCCGTGGGCTGGCGGATTAGAATAGTTGGCGCGTATGGTACGTTTCACTTGGCTAAAAGCACGTACGGCAGCATCAGCATCTTCAGCCACCACAGTCACGGCGCCAATACGCTCGTTGTATAAACCAAAGTTTTTAGAGAAAGAGTTAGCGACCAGCAACTCAGACACTTTAGACGCGACTAAACGCAGACCTGCCGCATCTTCTTCAATGCCAGCACCAAAACCTTGATAAGCAAAGTCAAACAGTGGCACGAGTTTCTTATCAGCACACAATTGAGCAACAAGTTCCCATTGCGCCAACGTTAAATCGATACCCGTTGGGTTATGGCAGCAACCGTGTAGCAGCACGACATCACCCGCATTGGCGTTAGATAAATCAGTCATCATGGTATCGAAATCGATGTCATGGGCTTCTGCTTTGTAATAACCGTACTCTTTAACCGTTAAACCCGCCGTTTCAAAAATATTCTGATGGTTGGCCCACGTTGGATTACTCACCCAAATCGTGTGCGAATCGGTATTACGCAGTAAAAACTCAGCAGCAATACGCAGTGCTCCTGTACCACCAGGAGCTTGCGCTGTGGCAGCACGGCCAGAAGAAATTAATGCACTGCCTTCGCCAAACAACAATGTTTGTACTACACGGTTATAAGCTTGAACGCCTTCAATGCCTAAGTAGTTTTTGGTCTTCTCTTGCTCAAGTAAAATGGCCTCGGCTTTTTTCACTGAAGCCAGAACGGGAGTCTGTCCTGCCTCATCCTTATAAATGCCAACACCAAGATTAACTTTATCCTGACGCGGATCAGCTTTAAAGGTATCGGTTAAACCAAGAATTGGATCAGCGGGTGCGAGTAATACTTGAGAGAAAATCATGACTACGTATCCTAATATGCGCGTGTAGGGGAAATTTCGGCTTATTTATACCACTGTCTTTAAGGGGGTAATAGCGACTTAAGTCCCTTCTTAGGGAAATTATTACACTATTGTCGATTCAATAATAAAAAGTACATTTTATTACGCAATTATTAGCCCAATAGTGACATTACTTAAATAAAGCGATTTACAACATCTAGATCACAAAATCACTCAGTTTTGTATTGTAGAAAAGAAACTGGTCAGAAGTCGCAATACTGAATGAGTAAAATAGTAGGCTTGGGCCTGACCAATCTATAGCTGTAGTGATACTAGATTAAGAATCATGAAATGTGGGTGTAGAAGTTATAAAGCAAAAAAGCCCTGACATCAGTCAGGGCTTTTCTGTTTTTTGGTACCCGAGGCCAGACTTGAACTGGCACGCTGTTACCAGCGAGGGATTTTAAATCCCTTGTGTCTACCGATTCCACCACTCGGGCAAACTCTTTATATTAACGACGGGAATCGTGTCATTAATACTTTAATCTATGGAGGCGCGACCCGGAGTCGAACCGAGATCGACGGATTTGCAATCCGCAGCATAGCCATTCTGCCATCGCGCCCAAACTGCCAAATTTATTAAAATTTGGAGCGACATATCGGGTTCGAACCGATGACCTATACCTTGGCAAGGTATCGCTCTACCAACTGAGCTAATGTCGCCTATCATTGCGCTTAATCATTTGAACTCATGCTCGGCATGCTTTCCCCTGACTGCGGATTGGCATTCTACCGATTTAGACCTCAGAGTCAATCAACAATTTTTAAAAAATGATCTAAGCCGCATCGTTTGCCCAATAAACCGCCACACCTCAGTAAAGTTGATGTTTCATTCATCAATTTAGGCTTTTTACCGATACTAATGCCGATGCTACCGCTAATTAAACGCGGCAGATAAACAGGGGATCATGGTGAGTTATGGAGTCGAGTCCAATAAAATTGTAGAAGTATAGAAAAACAAAAGCGCCCTATTGGGCGCTTTATTCAAAGGTTAGGCAAAGTTATTAATCACTCAAGCAAAAACTACGTGGGCAATTTACGCAGGTAGTGATAGCGTCGTTAAACCTAACATAGTTTGCATTACGCCAACCACTTGGCAACTGTAACCAAATTCGTTGTCATACCATACATAAAGAATGGCACGCTTGCCTTCTGCAATAGTCGCTTGTGAATCAACCACACCCGCGTAGCGAGAACCCACTAAATCGCTCGATACAATCTCAGTAGAGTCTGTGTAGTCAATTTGATTTTGCAGTGGTGATTGTAGCGCCGTATCTTTCAGATACTCGTTAAGCTCATCTTTACTGGTTTCAGCATTCAGGTTCATGCTGATGATCGCCATAGAGACGTTAGGCGTCGGCACACGAATCGCGTTACCTGTTAACTTACCGGCTAATGCAGGTAAAGCTTTAGCAACCGCTTTTGCTGCACCCGTTTCAGTGATCACCATGTTTAATGGTGCACTACGGCCACGACGGTCAGCAGTATGATAGTTATCAATCAGGTTTTGATCGTTAGTATAAGAATGAATCGTTTCAACGTGACCATTCTCGATACCATATTTATCATTCACAGCTTTCAGTACTGGCGTAATAGCATTGGTGGTACAACTCGCCGCAGAAACGATAATGTCTTCAGGGGTAATATCGCCTTCGTTCACACCGTAAACGATGTTCTTAATCGCGCCTTTTGCAGGAGCCGTCAGTAATACTTTGCTGGCACCTGGGCTCTTAAGGTGTAAACCAAGACCCGCTTCATCTTTCCAAATACCTGTATTATCGACAATCAATGCATCATTGATGTCGTATTTAGTGTAATCCACTTCGTCGGGTGAATTAGCATAGATCACTTGGATATAAGTGCCGTTGGCTATGATGGCGTTGTTCTCTTCGTCAACTTCAACAGAACCATTGAAAGGACCATGGACTGAGTCACGACGCAGTAAACTCGCGCGTTTTTCTAAATCACCTTTCTTGCCGCCACGTAAAACGATAGCGCGTAATCTTAACTTATTGCTGCGACCTGTGCGTTCAATCAGCAAGCGTGCCAATAAGCGACCGATACGGCCAAAACCATAAAGCACGACGTCACGCGGCGCGACATCATCGGCATGGTCGATAGCATCGGCCAATTCTTTTGCCATATAGCTTTCAATTTCGCTGACATCAGTATGGTCGCGCCAGTAATTGACAGCGAGTTTACCAATATCCACTTTACATTGTTTAACTGCGAGTTTGCTCAAAGCTTGAACGAAGGGGAAACTCTCGCGTAAACGTAATTTTTCACCGACATGACGACGAACTAAACGGTGCGCTTTAATGATTTCAATCGTAGAAGCATTGAGTAACGGCTTGCCGTAGACCACGACTTCAACGCCTTGGTTACGGTACAACTTGCCTAACAAAGGCTGCATCGCCTCTGCCATTTCAAAACGTTCTTGCCAACTTTGTAGGTGTTTATCAGCGCTCATTTACAGATCCTTTATCTCACTTTTCAATAAAATGTACTGAAAGGTTTGAGTAACATGACGAAAAGACCAATAATCTAA
Organism: Shewanella sp. SM71; assembly: GCF_025653905.1. Taxonomy (NCBI): domain Bacteria; kingdom Pseudomonadati; phylum Pseudomonadota; class Gammaproteobacteria; order Alteromonadales; family Shewanellaceae; genus Shewanella; species Shewanella sp. SM71. Next base: position 142,709 of record NZ_JAKKRW010000012.1, on the reverse strand, counting down.
TGCGGGTTTTAGGGAAAACCCTGTTTTGGTCGGCGCCATTGTAATGAAAGTCGCGCTTTGTTGCCAGTAAGATATTTTCTGTAAATCTGTAATTTTATTAGAAAAATTATCGTTTGGAGAGTGTTTTGAGACAAAATCTAGTAATAATTACATCATTTACCTTAGGGATGAGCTTTTTCGGTCTTTTCGGTTGTGATAATGACCGAAATATCTCAGCAATTTGTAAAAATAATCCTGAAATTTGTGCCGATTTGCATAAGGATAGCTGGTGTTTGACTGAAAAGACCAAACTTATCCAAAACCGCTACATGTTAAAAGACAACGAAAACCTCACAGGTAAGCAGCTCTACTCACAATTAACCTACCTTGAGGATTACAGCCGTTGCATTGAACTCGCCTCTGGCGTTCAGCATATCATCCACACCAATCGCACAGCAGATAGAGCCAGAGCCTTTAGACTAAGCACTCAAAATTTAAGTTTACTACAAGATCAAACCCGTGAACGGCAAGACCCTTTTATGTCCTATTACCAATGGACTCGCTTTGGCGATACCGCTGCGTTAAATAGATTATTAGAACAGGAAAACGCCGGCGAAGTGACTGACCCCTTTCTACTTGCCCAAGTCGCAACCTATTACAGCAATCGAAATGCCATCAAAGCGCAACAACTCTATCTTAAAGTCTTTGCGGAGATCCAATACGATGATTTCGACGTTAACTGGTTACTTGGGCTCGCATCTGCCTATCGCCAGCAACAGGTTTTAGATAAATCCTATATGCTAACAAAAGCAAATTTACTACTTACGCAGCAGAAGTATTCTGAAGAAAAAATGCTAGCCTTGCTCGGTGGCAATAAAACGCTGGCGACTGAACTCGATTTAAAAGCCCAAACCCTTATCGATGCGCTAAAAAAGGGCACTTATTCTATGAGCCCAGTAAGACAATGGCTTGATCCTCAAGCGGTTGCCCAAGCGCCAACTGTAACTGAGGTGGTGCCGCCTGCGCCTGTCGAAAAAGTAAACTAAGCAATCGATGGCAAAATGTTTGCCATCTTGTAATTTTTTACCCAATTAACGCGTAAAAAATGGCGATTTCGCGACCGATGTAAAAAAAATACCTAATTTGTTAATCAAGACAGCGGTAAAATGCCGATTTAACTTGACGATAGCTGTCAGTTTGGTAATTTTACTACCAGTTGAATTTTATAATCACCAGAGGGATATGAGATGACTATCCGTGTAGCAATAAATGGCTATGGCCGTATCGGTAGAAACGTATTACGCGCCTTGTACGAAAGCGAAAAAGCTTATCCAATCAAGATTGTCGCTATTAATGATTTAGGCGACGCTTCAATCAACGCTCACCTGACAAAATACGATTCTGTTCATGGTCGTTTCAATGCCAAGGTTGACCATGATGCAGAAGCCATTTATGTGAATGGCGATAAGATCCTCACTTTCCAAGAACGTGATCCTGCAAAACTGCCATGGGCAGAGCTACAGGTTGACGTGGTTTTCGAATGTACCGGTATCTTCACTTCTAAAGAAACCGTTCAACCACATTTAACCGCTGGCGCGAAGAAAGTGATTATTTCTGCTCCAGGCAAAAACGTCGATGCCACAGTTGTTTACGGTGTGAACAACAACGTGCTGACGTCAGACATGACAGTGATTTCAAATGCTTCTTGTACAACAAACTGTTTAGCCCCTTTTGCTAAGCCGTTAAATGACGAGATTGGTATCGAATCAGGCCTGATGACCACCATTCACGCTTATACCAACGATCAACGTTTATCTGACGTGTACCACACAGATTTACGTCGTGCCCGTGCTGCGGCACTGTCAATGATCCCAACTAAAACTGGCGCAGCTGCTGCTGTAGGTTTGGTTGTACCTGAATTACAAGGTAAATTCGACGGTTTAGCGGTTCGTGTACCTACAGTTAACGTATCACTCGTGGATTTATCTTTCATCGCTGCCCGTGACACTACAGTTGAAGAAGTGAATGCCATTATTGAACGTGCTGCCAGCGTTGCGCCATTGAGCGAAGTGTTAGCGGTAAACAAAGAGCCATTGGTGTCTATCGACTTTAACCACAATGCGTTTTCTTCGAACTTTGACGCCACTCAAACCCGTGTAAACGGTCGTTTAGTGAAAGTGATGTCTTGGTATGATAACGAGTGGGGATTCAGTAACCGTATGTTAGATAACGCGGTTGCACTGATGAACGCCAAGTAAGTAACCGTAAAGTAATCTAGTCACTAGATTCCGCGTTATTCAATTAAGCCTCGCATTTGCGGGGCTTTTTATTGCCTTAGTTTTAATAAAAACAACAGACATAAAAAATCCCCACGCTATGGTAGGGATTTTTATTAGGCTGAAGAAAAGCTAAATAATGCGCTTAGGCATTACCCTTCACTTTCATATTCAGTGTCTTGGCAAAATCCAGCATACGCGTCAGCGGAATAAGCGCCTTAACTCTTAAGTCTTCATCCACAAAAATCTCATGGGTGGTTTTATCGCTGTCGGCGAGTGACGCTTCAATTGCCGGCAAACCGTTCATCGCCATCCAAGGACAGTGGGCACAGCTCTTACAGGTTGCGCCATTTCCGCCCGTTGGCGCTTCAATTAAAATTTTACCTGGCGCCGCCTGCTGCATTTTATAAAAAATGCCGCGATCGGTTGCCACGATAAAGCGCTCATTTGGCATTGTCTGCGCCGCTTTGATCAGCTGACTGGTTGAGCCAACCGCATCGGCCATTGCCACCACACTGGCTGGCGACTCAGGGTGCACAAGAATCGCCGCATCTGGGTAAACGCTTTTCATATCGCGCAACGCGTTCGATTTAAACTCGTCGTGAACGATACAATCGCCCTGCCACATCAACATGTCGGCGCCCGTCTGCTTGGCAATATAGCTGCCTAAATGACGATCTGGTCCCCAAATGATCTTTTTGCCTTCGCTGTCTAAGTGCTCAACGATTTCAAGGGCAATACTGGAGGTCACCACCCAATCGGCGCGCGCTTTAACCGCAGCCGAGGTATTGGCGTAAACCACCACAGTATGATCTGGGTGCGCGTCGCAGAAAGCACTGAACTTATCGATTGGACAACCTAAGTCCAATGAACAAGTGGCTTCTAAGGTCGGCATTAAAATGTTTTTTTCTGGGCTTAAAATCTTGGCGGTTTCGCCCATAAACTTGACCCCAGCAACGATTAAGGTTTTTGCTGGGTGATCGCGGCCAAAACGCGCCATTTCTAAGGAGTCTGAAACGCAGCCGCCAGTCTCTTCGGCAAGGGCTTGGATTTCAGGATCGGTATAATAGTGGGCAACCAGAACGGCATCTTTTTCAATGAGCAGTTGTTTGATACGCGCCTTGTAATCGGCTTTTTGCGCATCGGACAAAGGCACTGGTTTAGGCGGAAACGGGTAATCAATGGTTTCTATTGTTGGAGCAAATGGGCTGGGGGCTAACTGACTCATAACACATCCATCAGGATAACTACGTTCGGGAATTATACGTAATCGGGATCAAAAGATTAACCCATTTGTGCAAAGCAAATAAAAAAGGACGCTTTTAGCGTCCTTTTAGTGTCAGTTATTCGTGCCAGTGGCTTAGCGCATCGCTAATAACATCTCTTGAGGCTGCTCAAGATACTGTTTCCACAGATTACAGAAGCGAGCAATCGTACCGCCATCGATCACTCTATGGTCACCTGACCAGCTCACTTGCATGATTTGGCGGGCTTCGACTTCCCCTTTCGCGTTAAAGCGTGGTAGGGTTTGCAACTTACCTAAGGCCACAATCGCCACCTCAGGTTTGTTGATGATAGGCGTCGCCACTGTGCCACCTAGAGCGCCAATGTTAGAAATAGATATAGTGCCGTCTTTCAGATCCGCTGGCGCCACGCGGCCGCTGCGGGCAGCTTGGGTCAGGCGGGTGATTTCTGCCGCCACTTCTAAAATGCTCTTATCCTGCACATCTTTGATGTTGGGCACCAAGAGACCGACTTTAGAATCCACTGCCATGCCGATATTGTGACGTGCCTTGTAAGTTAGTTCAGTGCAATCAGCATTCACTTGACTGTTCATCACAGGGAACTGACCTAACGCGAGCGACATTGACTTCATGAAGAAAGGCATCATGGTCAGCTTCACTTCATCAGACGAATACTTCACTTTCATGCTTTCACGCAATGCAACTAAGTCTGTTAAATCAAACTCTTCGCAATAGGTAAAGTGCGGAATGCTCGACACAGATTCCACCATCATGCGTGCCATCACAGCTTTTACGCCGCGAATAGGCTCAACCGTGTCAGCGCGTTGAGTCACTATGGATGTTGGAACTTGGGTTTGAGATGCTTGAGTCGCATGAACTGGCGCCTCTTTTACCTGAGCCACACTTGGAGCAGAAACATTGCTCGCGCCTTGTTGGAAGCGAGATATGTCTTCCTTATACACACGGCCGTGCTTTCCTGTGCCAGGTACTTGGCTCAAATCGATATCTAACGACCGCGCCATACGACGAACTGCGGGGCTGGCTAAGGCTTTACCTTGACGAGCAGGCTCTGCATTCACAGCCTGCGCTGCAGGTGCCGCATTGGCCACTGTATCTGTATTTGTTGTCGCTGCAGGTGCAAAAGCCGCCTGTTCAACTTCAATGGCAAATAAAGGCGCATGTACTTTAGCTAGCTGACCTTTGCGATAATGCAGTTTGGCAATTTTACCCGCTTTAATGGCAGGAATTTGCACCAGCGCTTTATCTGTCATCACGTCGGCAATCGGTTGATCTTCCTCAACCCAATCACCTTCACTTACCAACCATTCGACTAGCTCACATTCAACAATGCCTTCGCCAATATCTGGGAGTAAAAACTCTTCAATGCTGACTGATGAATGGGATGACGTGGTCGCGTTTGTGACTGCCACTGGCTCAGTCACTTTTGCAGTCGTCGCAGCAGGTTCAGCCGTAACAGATTCGCCTGCGATTTCAACGGCATCTTCAATTTTTACGGCATAGAGCGGCGCATGCACTTTCGCAATATCGCCCTTGGCGTAATACAGCTTAGTGACTACGCCCGCAAAAGGCGCTGGGATTTGAACAAGTGCTTTGTCTGTCATCACATCGGCAATAGGTTGGTCTTCAACGACTGTGTCGCCTTCTTTGACCAGCCATTCAACCAACTCACACTCCACAACACCTTCGCCAATATCCGGCAAAATAAAATCTTTAATCATACCGGACTCCTAGAAGGTCACTGATGCTTTGATGGCTTCAAAGGTCTTAAGCGCATCGGGCATATATTCTTTTTCATGGACGAGTGGATACGGGGTATCTAAACCACAAACGCGGCTAATGGGCGACTCTAGATACAAGAAGCATTCTTGCTGAATCGTCGCCGCAATTTCACCGGCAAAACCACCGGTTAATGGCGCTTCATGGTTAACCAATAAACGTCCGGTCTTTTTGACAGAATCGGCAACGGTATCGATATCCCAGGGTGACAAGGTGCGTAAATCGATAACTTCGCAGGAGATCCCTTCTTTAGCGGCCATGTCGGCGGCTTTTTCAAGGATTTCCATTTGCGCGCCCCACGCCACTAAGGTGATGTCTTTACCTTCGCGAACCACTTCAGCCTTGCCCAGTTCGATTTCATAATCGCCCGCTGGCACTTCGCCAACCGATGCGCGATATAAACGCTTAGGCTCAAAGAAGATCACCGGGTTTTTGTCACGGATTGACGCCAACAGCAGTCCTTTGGCTTGCTCAGGGTTGCGTGGTACCACGACTTTTAACCCCGGCGTCTGGGTAAAATAGGCTTCGGGTGATTGCGAGTGATAATGTCCGCCCGCGATACCGCCGCCATAGGGCGTACGGAACACTAATCCACCGACATCGAACTCATTACCGCTGCGGTAGCGGAACTTAGCCGACTCGTTGACGATTTGATCGAACGCCGGAAAGATATAATCGGCGAATTGGATTTCAGCCACGGCAGTCATGCCATTTGAGGCTAAACCATTGGCAAAACCGGCAATACCTTGCTCTGTCAGCGGCGTATTAAAGCAGCGAGCGCGACCGAATTTTTCTTGAAGACCGGAGGTGGCGCGAAATACCCCGCCAAAGTGGCCCACATCTTCACCAAAAACGACCATGCGTTCATCGGCTTGCATGGCAATCGACAAGGCCTCATTGACGGCCTGTAACATATTCATTTCAGCCACGGCTTATAGTCTCCCTGCACTTTTTGGATAGGCTTGCGGATATTTTTTGATATGTTCTTTAAGATCGGCGAGTTGCTTTCTCAGTACTGGCGTCGGCTTGTCGTACACATCTTCAATAATTTCATCCAGCATAGGCACAGGAATTTTTTCAGCCACTTTTACCGCAGCCAATACTTCTTCACGATATTTCTCATGCAGTTTCACATCATCCGCTTCAGCCAACCAACCTTTGTTGATAAGCCATAATTTGAAGCGTTTAACCGGATCGTGTTGCTGCCACTTGGCTTCTTCATCTTTCGAGCGATAACCAGAGGGATCGTCTGAAGAAGAGTGTGCGCCGAGACGGTAAGTCATGGCTTCAATCAGCACAGGCGCATTATGCTCAATCGCATAGGCGCGGGCTTGCTGGGTTGCCGCTAACACGGCCAACATGTCATTACCATCAACACGAATGGTGTGCATGCCATAACCGACACCACGGCTGGCAATACCGTTACCGGCAAACTGCTCTTCGGTGGGCGTTGAAATGGCGTAGCCATTGTTACGACAGAAGAAAATCACTGGGCATTTCAGTACCGCGGCCATGTTTAGGCCAGCATGAAAATCCCCTTCCGATGCAGCGCCTTCGCCAAAATAACAAACCGCGACTTTGCGCTTACCTTGCATTTTTAAGCTGTAGCCCACACCGGTCGCCTGCGGGATTTGCGTGGCTAACGGTGAAGAAATCGTTTGATAATGCAATGCCGCACTGCCGTAATGGATTGGCATTTGGCGACCTTTACCAAGATCTTTCTCGTTACTGAACATCTGATTCATAAACTGTTCAGTGGTAAAGCCGCGATAACGCAGCGCCGCATGCTCGCGATATTGCGCGAGGATCACATCTTCTTGATCGAGTGCGGCCACACTGCCGACAATCGCTGCTTCTTCACCCGTACAGGTCATGTAGAAGCTGATGCGCCCTTGGCGCTGGGCACCAAGCATACGTTCATCAAGTACCCGAGTGAATACACAGGTATCGTAAATTTTAGTGGCTAAGGTTTCATCTATCACAGGCAAAACCGCGGTTTCATAAGTGGTGCCGTCGGCTTGTAGAATTCGAAGGATAGGAATGTGTAGCGATGCCTTATCCAAGAAGCCGACACGGTGCACTGTATCAGTGTTGAGTGTTGCTTTGCTCATATTGTGCTCTTGTTATCTCATTACGCATCAAAGCGTTTTGATGCGTCTGTTTATACGAATATGCCCGACGAACATTACGTTAACGTAAACTACCTATCAACCATTGGCATAGCTCAAACCACAAGTTATCCCTGCCACGCATGTATATATTGCTTTACAAGCCTAACGCACGTCCGCATTCACCGCAGGGATCAGGCAAATCACAGTGCGATTGCCAATAGGCACTTTGGCATTAGGGAACACGACAGACTCAAACTCATGTTCCACTTTAATTTCTTGCCCACCTTCCCGCGCTAAAACAAAGCCCTTCGGGAAAGATCTGAAGTTTTCGACATCAGTTGCGAAGGTAAATTCAAAATCATCGAAATGTTTATTGATGACGCGGCACACTTGGTACAAGTTAACCTTATCGGCATCAAATGCATCCAGCTCCAACGGCTTAGCGGTGATCAAGCGCATGAACATTTCATGGGTCGCGATAAAACGCGTCATGTCGTTCTGCCCCATGGGATACACTTTGCCAAGCTCAATGGTAAAGGCATCGGCACCGTAGCGTTCAGAGGAAAAATAACTGAAGGTCGTGGTCGGTTCGTGGTGGAAAAGTACTGTATCGACGCCGCTTGCGGCTAAAAACATAATTTGCTCGCCGCTAAAGGCGCGCCCTGGACGGTAGGGATAGATAGCGAACTTTTCATGCTTCGAGGCGCGCATCGCCGTGTGCAAATCATAATGGATGCGCTGACGTCCATCGGCAACCGTAGTATAAAAACGATCGACATAGGCTTCGAGTTTTTTTGCGCGTACTCGCTCAGGGTTCACTAACCCTGGTGGATTGGAATGCTCACCACTAAAGAGACGATTCATGTTTTCGTCAATAATCCGCGTGCCGTTATTAATCGCTAATGGGTTACCAATGAGAAATAAAGTGCACTGCTTTGCGATGATCTTTTGCTGTAGAAGTTGTTTAATTAAGCTATTGCAGAGTTCAATGGGCGCGGTCTCGTTACCGTGAACACCGCAGGAAAGCACAATATCTTTTCCTTCATTCTGTATTGGTTCGAAAACAATAACACCGGTATCCCACACTTCCACTTGAGTATGATCGCCTAAGTTAAATGAAAATTCGCCATCGAACTGTTCAGGATGGGCTAAGGTGAGCGCTAAAAAATCCTTTGAATCTAACAGAGCTTGTAACACAGAATTCTCCTTATAATGGTGTGTAACAGTATTGGCGCAATAACATAAGTGCTGGCAGTAAATAACCTCTTAAGCATTTTTCTCACCGCGGTTAGTCTCACTCGCACCTAAAAAACGGCTTCAATACTAACACATGTTTTTAGTGCTGTTCTCAGACATTTATTGCCGTAGGACCCAGTTTTAAGCGGAATGACATTCAACTAAGCTGATTGTTAAATTCTCAGGACATTCCCTAAGAATTTCCCATGATAAATATTCCAGCTTGAGGCTTGCTTTTGCACTCAAGTTTTATCACAATCCTTAGCCATCTAGACTTCTATTGGATTTAATTATGGCGTTAGCAACCTTTGGTGCCGGCTGTTTCTGGGGCGTAGAGTATTTTTTTAGACAAGTGAACGGCGTATCGAATGCCACCTGCGGCTATATGGGCGGCAATAATGCGGCGACAACCTATGAAGAAGTCAAAAAAGGCAAAACGGGCCATGCCGAAGTGGTGCAAGTGGAATTCGATCCCGCCCTTGTCAGTTATGAAGACTTGCTCGATGTATTTTGGAAAAACCACAATCCAACGAGTCTGAACATGCAAGGCGGAGATATTGGCACTCAATATCGCAGTACCATTTTCTTCCACGACCGTGAGCAAAAAGCGGCCGCAGAAGCCTCAAAGTTAGCTTTTGCCCGCTCGGGCCGTTGGGGATTACGCCATATCGTTACTGAAATAGTGCCACTTCAACAGTTCCATGTGGCTGAGGAATATCATCAAAATTACATCGATAAGAATAACTTACCGAGTTGTCATATCGAGTACTAAATACGGTCAAATCAGTATTAGATCAACTACTCACAGCTGAATTAGACACAAACAAAAACGCACTCAAATCTGAGTGCGTTTTTTATTTTGAGACGTTAGCTAAACCTACTACTGCATTAAGCGTTTAGCGCCTTATCAATTAATGCCTGCGCATCTTTGATGATCTCAGCCAAATGCTGCTCACTGATAAAACTTTCGCCGTAGATTTTAAATAACGCTTCAGTGCCCGATGGACGCGCCGCAAACCACCCATTAGCTGTGGTAACTTTGATGCCGCCAATCGCCGCATTATTGCCTGGCGCATGGGTTAACACGTTTTCGATTGTCTCACCTGCAAGCACAGTGGCATTTAAAGTATCGGCATTGAGCAAAGCAAACTTGGCTTTGTTTTCAAGGCTGATTGGGCTATCGATACGCTTATAGAAACTTTGGCCAAATTGTTTTACTAGCTCTTGATGGCGTTGACCTGGGGTTTTACCTGTCACCGCAAGGATCTCTGCGGCAAGTAACCCTAAAATGAAGCCGTCTTTATCTGTGCACCATGTACTGCCATCACGGCGTAAAAATGCCGCGCCAGCACTCTCTTCACCGCCAAAGGCGATTGTGGCTTCGGCTAAACCGTCGACAAACCACTTAAAGCCCACTGGCACTTCGAGTAACTTTTTGCCGTGGAAAGCACAGATTTTATCGATAAGCGCACTCGATACTAAGGTTTTACCTATGGCTAAGGTATCACTCCAATCTGGTCTGTGTGTCAGTAAATAATCGATAGCGACCGCAAGATAATGATTCGGATCCATCAAACCCGTACCAGGGCAAACTATGCCGTGACGGTCATAATCGGGATCATTACCAAGGCATAAATCAAAGGATTCTTTATGGGCGAGTAAACCTGCCATCGCATAGGGAGACGAGCAATCCATGCGGATTTTGCCGTCTTTATCCAGCGGCATAAAGCTAAAGCTTGGGTCAACTTTATCATTAACTAACGTGATATCGAGCCCATAACGCGCGGCAATCGGTGCCCAGTAGAAAATACCCGAACCACCGAGTGGATCAACACCGATACGCAGCTTAGCGTTGGCAATCGCCTGCATGTCGATAACATTTTCTAAATCAGCCACATAAGGCGTGATCAAATCAATGGCGTTGACATAGCCTGATGCCAGCGCTTCGGCATACGCTAATTTTTGCACGCCAGCTAACGCTTGGCGCAAGTAATCATTGGCCCGCGATTCAATCCAAGCAGTGATATTACCTTCGGCCGGTCCACCATGGGGTGGATTGTATTTAATCCCACCATCTTGAGGCGGATTGTGGGAAGGCGTAATGATCAAACCATCGGACAATGCAGCACCCGTAATATTGGCTTCGCGATTGGCGCAAATCACCCCATGGGAAACCACTGGCGTAGGCGTAAATCCATCGTTCTGTTGGATTTTCACTGTGACTTTATTTGCCGCAAGCACTTCAATTGCCGACAAATAGGCCGCATAGGATAACGCATGAGTGTCAATCCCGAGGATCAACGGCCCATTGATATTCACCGATTGGCGATAATCCACCACAGCTTGGGTAATCGCCCAAATGTGTTGTTGGTTAAAACTGCCATTGAAGGCGCAGCCTCTGTGCCCAGAAGTGCCAAAGGTGACGCATTGTTGTACGTCATCCATATTTGGCGTGATGCTGTAATAATGGCTCATCAGTTTTGGAATATTGACCAGATCCGTCTGATTAGCGATTTGTCCTGCCCTTTGATGTATTGCCACCTATGGCTCTCCTGCACTCAATTACAATTAGAAAAAGTAGAAAAATGTCGTACTAACTTGGCTCATCCGCGGATTAAACGCGCTCAGCGATGCCCGCTGCTACTGTCGCATCACAACCAAATTGCACTAAAACTTCCGATAAAATAGTGCGTTTCTTGGCGGTATTGTTGTTACTCGTTACCCAGAAACCACTTGCCCCAATTTCTTTTGGGTTAGCCGAAGCACTCGCTTCGAGCAGTTGCTCCTTAGAGCGAGCAAAATACAAACGATCGCGTCCTTGGATCTGCAAAATTTGTGAGAATTGCTCTGGGGCTAATTGATACAAACTTTCGAGCAAAAACAGAAAACGCCCTACTGCGCCTTTTTGCTGCGATAACTGATGTTCATCGACTAAGCGACTAAAATCATTCACTGCTGGCACTGTTTGCGCCGCGATGGGCTGAATAGGTTCAGCTTCAAGGCTCGGTTGGCTAATCGCCAAAGGCTGGGGTTGTTCGACCGCATCGACGGACAGGCCGAGTAATCGACGAAGAATGTCAGAGGCGCTCTCACCAATTCGTTCTGTTTTGCTGGCAATATGACGATAGAGCTCTTCATCTACTTCGATATATTTCATAACCTTAATTATCCTTTGTTATTCGACAGGCTTAACCGAAAAAAGTGTACCACAGCGATCGGGGCAGATCATTGCGATCTGTTACCAGTGTATCTATCTCTATCAATCTGATAAAGCGCCATTATTCTAAAAGTGCGGGAAATAGCACAGCAAACTAGCAGTTAATCGACAATTGCCGAAAAAGCACACAAGTTACTGGCCGCCCCCACTATAGAAATGGCAACTGACTTGTCAAGCCAACGGCATTAAGGGCACAATTCGCGTCACGCTAAGCTAAAAATCTCCAACAGGAATCACCATGAACTTTGTTTCCACAGGCCAAGGACCCGCAGTTCTCTTGATCCACGGCTTGTTCGGTAATCTAGATAACCTCAAAGGCCTAGGGCAAGTATTAGAAAGCCAGTATCAAGTTATTCGTGTCGATGTGCCCAATCATGGTTTAAGTGAACATTGGGATCAAATGGACTACCCTCACCTGGCCACTTCAATGATCAGCTTGCTCGACGAATTGGCTATTGAACGCGCCCATATTGTGGGTCACTCTATGGGCGGTAAAATCGCCATGGCGACGGCGTTAGCCTTTCCAGAGCGCATTATCAGCATGGTGGCAGCCGATATCGCACCCGTCGCCTATGAGCCAAGACACGACACAGTGTTTGCGGCATTAGAAAGCCTGCCCTTAGAAGGCCATACCGACAGACGCTTTGCCCTAAACCACTTAATTGACAATGGTATTGACGAAGCGACGGCACAATTTTTACTCAAAAATCTACAACGCACTGATACTGGCTTTCGTTGGAAAATGAACTTAAGTGGCCTAAAGGCTTGTTATCCTAATATTATTGGCTGGCAAAATCAGACGCCAAATCCAGTACAAAGCTATGCTGGACCAACTCTGTTTATTCGCGGCGGCGACTCAAATTATGTCACTAGTGAGCACAGAAGCGCTATCATGGCGCAATTCCCCGCGGCACAGGCAAAAACACTTGAAGGATGTGGTCATTGGTTGCATGCGCAAAAACCCGTCATTTTTAACCGGATCGTGTCTGAATTTATTGACAAACATTCAATGTAAATCAGCAGCAAACTCGACCGAAAGCATATGGCAGCCGCCATCTTGTTGTGATATATTCGCGCCTCTTTTGGCCTTAGAACACTCTCAAGGACTAAGAAAGTATGTTATCTCAGTACATGGAACAAATTGAAACCATCGGCCTGAACCTGTTTTTTGCCTCGATATTTTTCTTTATCGGCATGGCCATCCACGATGTGCTTAAACAAGGTAACGTGCCAAAATTTGGTCGATTTATTGTTTGGTTAGTGTTATTTCTCGGCTGCGCCGGGTTTATTGTAAAAGGTATTATCCAGATCACTTGGGAAGGCTCAGGGATCGGTTAACAATAAGAACATGGCAAAAGAAGCGACAGACAGAACCACCATTGACCTTTTTGCCAATGAAAAGCGCCGGGGCCGCCCAAGAAGTAATCCTTTGTCCCGTAGCCAACAGCTTAAGGTCAACAAACGCAATCAAATCCAGCGCGATAAAGCCAACGGATTAAAGCGAATAGAGTTAAAGGTGTCACAAGATTTGTATGACGCCTTGAATGAGCAGGCATTGGCCAGTAACATCAGCCGTAGCCAGTTAATCGAATTAATTCTTCAGCAACAAGTTGAGTGCTGAACGAGTACCAGCAAGATTAACCTAATAAGTGAACTAGACATTAAAGGATAGACAATGGCAACTGTAGGTCTTTTTTTCGGTAGCGACACAGGTAACACCGAAGCTGTAGCCAAGATGATCCAGAAAAAACTGGGTAAAAAAATGGTTGAGGTGAAAGATATCGCCAAAAGTACCAAAGAACAGATTGCAGAGTATGACTTGCTGCTGTTCGGCATCCCGACCTGGTATTACGGTGAAGCGCAATGTGACTGGGATGATTTCTTCCCTGAATTAGAGCAAATTGATTTTACTGACAAACTTGTCGCTATTTTTGGTTGTGGTGATCAAGAAGACTACGCTGAGTACTTCCTTGATGCCATGGGCATGGTTGGCGATATTGTTCAGGCCCGTGGTGGTATCATCATCGGCCATTGGCCAACTGCAAGCTACAATTTTGAAGCCTCTAAAGGTCAAGTCGATGACGACCACTTTATTGGTTTAGGTATCGATGAAGATCGCCAGCCAGAGCTGACTGAAGAACGTGTTGATGCTTGGGTTAAGCAAATTTACGAAGAAATGTGTTTAGCTGAATTAGAAGATTAATTCTGTTAACCATTTGATTAAAGCGGCTTAACGCCGCTTTTTTTATGCATATATTTCTGACTTGTTGCAACTATCTACTTTTTGTAACTAAGAATAACGACATACCACACTCATGACCAACACAGCCCGCTCTAATCACTGGGATATTTTTTGCACCGTCGTTGATAACTACGGCGATATTGGCGTCACTTGGCGTTTAGCCAAACAAATGGCTAATGAGTACCACATTCCCGTTAATTTATGGGTCGACGACCTCGCAAGCTTCTCGCATATCTTACCGACACTCGATCCACTAAAAGCCACTCAAACCTTCAATGGTGTGAATATTATTCATTGGAAAGAGCCTTTGCCTATAAAGTTTGTTGCAGGAGCTGTGCTCATCGAAGCCTTTGCCTGTGAATTACCCGAACAGGTAAAAGCGCAGCTGGTTTATTTACATCAGAACGCCCCAAAATCTGTACCTGTCTGGCTGAATTTAGAGTATTTAAGTGCTGAGGATTGGGTTGAAGGCTGCCATGGTTTGCCATCGTTACAAGCCAATGGTTTGAAGAAGTATTTCTACTTTCCCGGTTTTAGCGCCAAAACGGGTGGACTCATTTGCGAGCAAAATTTGTTTGCAGAGCGTGATGCTTGGCAAGCTGATACTGCCAATAAATTGCAGCTTTTTACTGATCTAGGTCTTAAGGACATTCAGGCACAAGACACTGTTATTAGCGTTTTTAGCTATGAGACCGAGGCGCTACCCGCATTATGTGAGTTATGGCAGCAATCGGTAGAAAAAATCCATGCGCTGGTCCCCAAGGGGCGTAGCTTAAACAGTCTGACGCATTTACTACCCTGTGAAATTGCTGCTCTAGTGCCGGGTCAACAGATAAATCATGGCAATTTAACCCTGCACATTTTACCCATGACAGACCAACAGGGGTTTGATCGCCTGCTCTGGAGCAGTGATTTTAATATCGTGCGCGGTGAAGATTCCTTTTTACGTGCCCAATGGGCCGCAAAACCCTTCATTTGGCACATTTATCCCCAAGAAGATGATTATCACCTCGTAAAATTAGAAGCTTTTCTCAAACTTTACTGCGATAATCTGCCACCTAAAATTGCTTGTTATTGGTCTGAATTGAATCTCGCGTTCAACCAAGCACAGCAATCAGCCGTGAGCCTTCACTGGCAAAACCTTAATCCTGTTAATTTGCCCTTGTTGCATCACCATGCTAAACAATGGCCAATTAATGCATTAAATGCTGCAGATCTCGCTACTCGACTAGTTCAGTTCGTTAAAAACAGCTAAGATACTGCGCGAAAACAGAAAAATCTAAATATAGGAAATAGTGTAATGAAAACTGCTCATGAAATCCGTCCTGGTAACGTGATCATGTTAGATGGCAGCCCATGGGTTGTGCAGAAAACTGAAACAACTCGTTCTGGCCGTAACGCTGCTATCGTTAAGTTAAAGTTGAAAAACTTACTGCTTAACTCTGGTACTGAAACGACTTTCAAAGGTGAAGATAAGTTAGAAGACATCATCTTAGATCGTCTTGACTGCACATATTCTTACTTTGCAGATCCTATGTTTGTATTCATGGATGCAGAATACAACCAATACGACGTAGAAGCTGAAAACCTAGGTGATGCAGCGGCTTATATCGTTGACGGTATGGAAGAAACTTGCCAAGTGACTTTCTATGATGGCAAAGCTATCTCTGTTGAAATGCCAACCACTATCGTCCGTGAAGTGATCTACACTGAGCCTTCAGCTCGTGGCGATACTTCAGGTAAAGTAATGAAGCCAGCGACTATCACTGGCGGTGGCACAGTAAGTGTTGCTGACTTCGTGAAAGTAGGCGACAAAATTGAAATCGACACTCGTACTGGTGAATTCAAGAAGCGCGTTTAATCGCCCTTCTCGTTTCCAGACAAAGAAAAGCCAGTGCTTGCACTGGCTTTTTTTGTTGCTATTTTTTAGTTGAACATTTTTAAGACTCTTAAGTCATTGAAGGGGTAAAACTTTTATAAGTAATAATTCCCTTATTCATAAAAGCGTTAGCATTGCGGCCCTAAGAAACGTCGCTCCCAAGCCCCTATCTCACTCAAATAACTTTGGAATTCAATTTCCTTCACCGATACAAAGCCAGTGACAAAATCGTCCCCGAGTAAGCGTCGTGCCGAATCACTTTGGCGCATTTGCGTTAACGCAGCTAAAAATGTCTGCGCTAGGTCATGGCTGCTATCGTAGGCGCTCCCGGTTTCTGGTGCACTTGGCGATAATTTTTCTTCTATTCCGGCAAGGCCCGCTGCCAAAGATGCGGCAATCATCAGGTACGGATTAGCATCGGCGCCCGCAATGCGATTCTCTACCCGTCTCGCCACCGGAGCACTCAATGGCACACGTAAGCCAGTGGTGCGATTATCAACGCCCCAACTTAAATTAATCGGCGCTTGACTGCCGGAAATGTAACGTCTAAATGAATTGATATTGGGTGCGAATAACAACATTAAATCAGGTAGATACTTTTGTAATCCGCCGATGTAGTGGTGAAAACGGTCAGTGTCGCTACCATCTGCATGGCTGAAAATATTATGACCTTTCTCATCGACGACACTTTGATGTAAATGCATAGAACTGCCGGGTTGACCCGCTATGGGTTTTGCCATAAAAATCGCATTCAAACCATGTTTTATGGCGATTTCTTTCGCGGCATATTTGAACATAAAGGCTTGATCTGCAAGAGCCAACGGATCACCATGCACTAAGTTAATTTCATATTGTGATAGCCCCATTTCATGGATCCAAGTATCACCTTTAATCCCAATCGCATCGATGGCGGCATTAAACTCATCCCAAAATGGTGCGAGTTCATTGAGCATATTCATGCTAAACGCGGATTGACCATTTTCAACTCGGCCACTTTTTGAAATGGGCGCCTGATACGGAACACTCGGATCGGTATTCGCCTCCGTAAGATAAAATTCAATCTCGGGTGCCACCACAGGGGTTAACCCCAAGGCTTGGTAACGAGCCAGCACATTTTTTAACATAGAGCGCGGCGCAAATGGACATAAATTACCATCCAGTAATACGCAGTCATGGATGGCAAATGCGCGCGGCACTGTGCTCCATGGGATCATCTTGAGAGTGCTGTAATCGGGGACGAGTAAAAGATCAGGATCAGCATCAGGGAAAACAGGATCGTAGGAATACTCACCGGTAATCGCTTGCATCGAAATCGCTTGGGCAATACGTAATTCAGCACCCTGAGCAAAACTTCGGGCTGGCATAAGCTTTCCCCTTGGATAGCCTGAAATATCAGGGAATAAACACTCGACATCACGTATTGTGCCGTGCTCGAAAAACGCAGTAAGAAGAGTTGAGTCCATTTGATTCGTTTGCCACTAATGTTGAAAATAATGCCCTGAAGGATGCAAAGTATAATCAGGCTTTGATTTGAAAAGCTACATGGCGACGATGAAATATGTAAAATATAAATGACAATTTCGTAAAATATAATTTGACATCAGTTGAAAATCTTCATTTAACAGTGTAATCGTGTTTATCCTAGTTCAAGCCTCCTCACTCTTTACTCACCTTTTACTCATTCTAGCCGCCTAACCCCATTACGGCAGACATAAAAAAACCAGCCGTAGCTGGTTTCTTATATTAATCGTGACAGAAGTTATGCAATCACAATAAAGCCGATAAATGCTATTACTGCTGCGATAAGTGCATAAGGTAACTGAGTCACAGCATGGCTCACTAAGTTACAACCTGAGCCTTGGGCGGCCAATACGGTTGAATCTGAGTAGAAGCACGCTTGGCTACCAAATGATGATGCAGACAATAAGGCCCCAATGACTAATGGGATGTCCGCCCCAACCGCTTGCGCTAATGGCATCACGATAGGAATCGTCACGGCAAATATACCCCAGCTCGAACCTGTGGCAAATGCGAGTATAGCCATAGATAAGAACACTACCGCAGGCAGCAATTTAGGTGTCATAAATGGGCTTAATGATTCAATAACATACTGCGGCAGTAATAACTGATCGCACACATCCTTAAACACAAACGCCGCAATTACAGTGCTAATGGCTGGTAGCATGCTTTTAAAGCCATCGATCATTTGGTCCATCATCTCTGAAAATGGCATCAAACGCTGCACTGCATAATAAGGAATCGTGATAACTAAGGTCGCCAGCAAGCCTTTCCACACGTCGATATCAAAGTACACGGTAAAGGCAACTAACAAACCAATAGGCACTAAAAAGTTATGCAGTTTGCCCTGATTATCGGCGTGCTTAAATTCCTCTTCTATGGCTTTAACCGCATATTCATCCGAAGTTTGAACTTGGTCGAAATCCACTTGCGCTTCCGCGGGTTCACCTTGGGCAGCGCGCAGCTGCGCAGTCTTCATTGGACCAATGGCGGGCACAATACCTAATGCGACAAGTAGCACCATAGCCACAGCTAACCAAGCATAAAGCATGTAAGGAATGGCTTGCATATAAACTGCAATGCCTTGACCTTCGGCTGCCACACCGTTATCCACCAGTAATCCACCAAAAAATACCGCCCAAGTCGATAATGGCACTAACACGCACACGGGCGCGGCGGTGGAGTCCACGACATAGGCGAGCATTTCACGGGACACTTTAAATTTATCCGTTACACGCTTCATGGTTTCACCCACGGTCAACGCATTGAGATAGTCATCGATAAAAATCACGATCCCAAGGATAAATGTCATTAATAGGGAAGATTTAGGTCCTTTCGCCAATTTAAGTGCATTGCGGCCAAACGCTAATGCGCCGCCAGTTCGTACTAAAAGTGCGATGAGCGCACCAAAACCACCACACACCAGAATCAACCAACCTATGGTTTCATCGGCCATAACCTTCAATGACACACTAGCAAAATTGTTTAAGACTTGACTGGGATCGAGTAACAGGAAACCGGTTACCGCACCTATGATCAAAGATAAAATAGGACGGCGTAACCAAATAGCTAACACCAATACCACCAAAGGTGGAATGAGACTTAACGCTGTCGGTTCAGACATGCACTTAGGTCCTCTAAATAAATCGCCTAAAAGGCAAATGGTTTTAGAATAACGTCTGAAATCAACACGATTTAGAACGTCAACACAGCTGCTTCATGATGACTAACCCTGAAGATAAAACCCGCGAATTGCTTGCTATCTAAGGTGCCTTGCCAAAAACATCGCGCAGAAAATAAAGCGCATCGAATATTGAGTCAACTATAAATTTAACTTGATAGAAAATAAATTTAATTCCCGCGAGACAATTTTACATAACCATATAATTTAGAAGACTTTTAACGCCATCGCAACTTAAACATTTATGATCTTCTTAGCTTAATAAGCATTCAATAAATATGCCTAATTATCACAAGATAAAATGCCGCTTGCATAAGTTTACCTTATCAAAAATCTGTGATTAAAAATCAACCATTAAGTATCAGCTAAAATACATTTTCTTCTGTCACGATTAATATGGCTAATATAGAGAAATCAAATATGAGTCAGCTAATGAAAACGCATTTTCATCTTTCGAAATGAAAAAACATAAACAAGATTCCCCTACCAACCCAATAGATAAACAATCTTAAAATCATGCCAATATCAGAACATAAAACTTGTTCAGATTTCTTTAATCGACTGTTAAAGCATATTTAACTGAGGGATATTTATAAAAAAAGCGCAATTCTGTGCTTATCCCCCCTTTCATCTGCAATGAAATTTCGTTATGGTGCGCTAACTTAAGCCAAAACTTTATGCATGTTCCGAGGTGTAAATGCGCCCTATCATCAAATCCAACAAGCTGGATACCGTTTGCTATGACATCCGCGGCCCAGTGCACAAGGAAGCCAGACGTTTAGAAGACGAGGGGCATCGAATCCTCAAACTCAACATTGGTAATCCGGCCCCCTTTGGTTTCGAAGCGCCTGAAGAAATTGTGCGCGATGTGATCCTCAATTTACCCAGTGCCCAAGGCTACTGTGAGTCAAAAGGATTATTCTCTGCCCGTAAGGCCATAGTGCAGCATTATCAAGCCCAAGGTATTTTTGGTGTCGATATCGAAGATATCTATATAGGTAACGGCGTTTCAGAACTCATTATGATGGCGATGCAAGGCCTGCTGAATACCGATGATGAGATCTTAATCCCCTCACCAGACTATCCCCTGTGGACGGCTGCGGCGAATCTCGCGGGCGGCAAGGCTGTACATTATCGCTGTGATGAAGAAGCGGACTGGTTCCCCGATCTCAACGACATTAAAAGTAAAATTTCATCACGTACTCGCGGCATAGTGCTGATTAACCCGAACAACCCAACCGGAGCGGTATACAGCAGAGAATTACTGCTGCAAGTGGTTGAGCTTTGCCGTGAACACAGTTTGATTTTATTTGCCGATGAAATTTACGACAAAATTTTGTATGACGAAGCCAAGCATGTTCCTGCGGCTGGCCTGTCGGACGATATTTTAACTGTTACCTTCAATGGTCTATCAAAGGCTTATCGCGCAGCGGGCTTTCGCGTCGGTTGGATGATGTTGTCTGGCAATCTTAAAGCCGCGAAGAGCTATATCGAAGGTTTAGAGATGCTCTCCTCGATGCGCCTCTGTGCAAACGTGCCCAATCAACATGCGATTCAAACCGCGCTCGGCGGTTATCAGAGTATTAACGAGCTTATTTTGCCTAATGGCCGCCTCACAGTCCAAAGGGATGCCTGTTACGAATTACTTAACCAAATTCCAGGTGTGAGCGTTAAAAAACCAAAGGGCGCACTCTATGCCTTTCCGAAACTGGATATGAAAAAATTCAATCTGCGGGATGATGAGCGTTTAGTGCTGGATTTGCTCAGAGAAAAGAAAATCCTGTTAGTCCATGGCAGCGCCTTTAATTGGCCTGAGCCTGACCATTTGCGAGTGGTTTTCTTGCCCTATAAAGAAGATCTGAAAAAAGCATTTACCGAGTTTGGCGCCTTCCTCGAAAACTATCGGCAGTAAGTTTATCCTCAGTTAACAGTTTGAGTCATAAAGCGATCCTAGTGGTCGCTTTATTTTTAGCTATTTCTTTAAATCCTCTACGCTCATGCTCACGTGTCATCCAAGGCTGTGATAATCTAAGACTTCACTAGCGTCAATACTGCCTATTCACTCGTTTCATGTCTTCCATTGCAGCTTGTCGCCTACCGATTTCACTCTTTAGCAGGAAAACTATGAGTCATTTATTTGCGCATTTAGCTCGCATGAAACTTATCCAACGCTGGCCTTTGATGTACAACGTTCGCACTGAAAATGTTCAAGAACACTCGCTGCAAGTTGCCATGGTGGCCCATGCACTGGTGATCATCAGTAATAAAAAGTTCGGCACAACGCTCGATCCCCATCAAGCCACGAGTCTGGCGATTTTTCACGATGCCAGTGAAATTCTCACGGGTGACTTACCGACGCCGGTAAAATACTTCAATAAAGAAATTGAAGCCGAGTATAAAAAGATTGAGGCGATTGCCGAGCAGCGCATGTTAGATATGGTACCTGAGGAATTTAAAGAAGATTATCGCAGTCTGTTCATCAGCGATTACGCCGATCCCGTTTACAAGACCATAGTGAAATCCGCAGATACTCTGTGTGCCTATCTTAAATGCCTTGAGGAAAACCGCGCGGGCAACAGTGAATTCAATACCGCCCGTAAGCGTCTCGAAGACATGCTGTCGACGAATCCTGATCCCGCAGTACAGTATTTTATGAACTGCTTTGTACCCAGTTTCACTTTGAATTTAGACGAAATTAACAAGATGCTTTGATTTTCCACTCTCGCTAGGAATGCATATGACTTCAAGTGTTTGGCAAGAACGCCGTCATGGTGAAGATAAACAACGGCGCTTTGATCACCGCAGCCCCTACCAAAGAGACAGGGCGCGTATTCTCCACTCGGCCGCCTTTCGCCGCCTTCAGGCCAAGACCCAAGTGCTCGGTGTTGGCATGAATGACTTCTATCGCACCCGATTAACCCACTCACTCGAAGTCTCGCAAATTGGCACTGGCATAGCCGCGCAGCTCAGACGCAAATATCCACAACATAAGCAGCTGCTTTGCTCTATGAGCTTATTAGAGTCCCTGTGCTTGGCCCACGATATTGGTCATCCTCCCTTCGGCCACGGTGGCGAAGTGGCATTAAATTACATGATGCGCGACCATGGTGGTTTTGAAGGTAACGGCCAAACTTTTCGCATTTTATCTAAGCTTGAGCCCTATACATTAGATTTTGGGATGAACTTGTGTCGGCGTACCATGCTCGGGATTTTAAAATACCCCGCGCCGCACTCGAAGCTGTTTGTCGCGGGCGAGCATAGTGAAATCACAAACCACAGACAGTTAAAACCGTCACAATGGCCGCCGGTTAAGGGCATTTTCGACGATGATAACGACATCTTCGCTTGGGTGCTTGAGCCTTTGTCTGAGGCGGATAGCCGTCGTTTTACATCAACTCAGCAAGGTTCACACCCCGCCCTGCACCACTATCCGCATCTGCGAACCCAGTTTAAATCCTTCGATTGCTCGATTATGGAACTGGCTGATGACATCGCCTATGCGGTACACGATCTCGAAGATGCGATTGTGATGGGCATAGTCACAGCGTCCCAGTGGCATCAAGATGTGGCGCCGACACTGACCAACAGCAGTGATGCGTGGATAAAACAAGAGCTGGCAGATATTGGCAACAAGCTGTTTTCCCATGAGCATCACCTGCGTAAAGATGCCATAGGCACACTCGTTAATGGCTTTGTCACCGCTATTGTTATCTCAGAAGATGACGTGTTCGAAGAGCCATTATTGCGCTTTAATGCGACGTTAGAGCCAGAATTTGCCATTGCGCTCAATGTGCTCAAGCAACTGGTTTATAAATACGTGATCCGTAAACCTGAGATCCAAATGCTCGAATATAAAGGCCAGCAAATTGTGATGGGATTATTTGAAGCCTTCGCTTCCGATCCAGAGCGTTTACTACCACTGAACACCCAAGAGCGCTGGCGCGAAAGTGAGCAACAAGGCTTAAACAGTCACAGAGTGTTGGCGGACTATATTTCAGGAATGACTGATGAGTTTGCAGGCAGACTATATCAGCAGTTGTTTAGCCCAAAAGCCGGCTCAAATGTAGAACTGAGCAAGGAAATGTAGGCAAGCAGGCATTGCGCGGCCCGACTTGCTATAAAGCCAGACTGTTTGTAAATGCTCGTGTTACTGTAAAAACCAGACTTTCTACAGAGTCAGCTATCGCAGCCGTTCTCTATCAAAATGCGAAAGATAAAAGACAAAAAACCACCTCGCGGTGGTTTTTTATTTTGTCACTATTTCAAGCTCGATTTATAAAGCGCCGATGGCATCTTTACAAAGTTGAGTAATACGATCCCAATCGCCGTGTTCCATTGCATCCGTTGGCGCAATCCAACTACCACCAATACAATCGACGTTTTTCAGCGCTAAATAATCTTTATAGCTACTAGGCGTAATGCCACCTGTTGGGCAGAAGCGAATATCCGCTAGCGGACCCGAGAAGGCTTTCAGCGCATCAACACCACCCGAAGCTTCGGCTGGGAAGAATTTAAAGTGGGTGTAACCGAGCGCCATCCCCGTCATCACTTCTGAAATGCTCGCAACCCCTGGAATTAAAGGGATTGGACCATGCATACCCGCTTTAAGTAGTTCAACCGTTGCACCTGGGGTAATAATAAACTGCGCGCCAGCGGCAATCGCAAGATCAAGCTGAGCTTCGTTTAGGATAGTCCCTGCGCCCACTAAGGCCTCAGGCACTTCTTTGGCGATTTTAGTGATAGCTTCGAGTGCACAAGGCGTACGCAAAGTCACTTCTAACACGCTAATGCCACCGGCAACCAGTGCTCGCGCTAATGGCACCGCATGTTCAATCTTGTTAATCACCATAACAGGAACAATAGGGCTGCGTTTAAAAATATCTTGTGGCTGTAGTGACCAGTTATTCTCAAGCATTGCGTTATTCTTCCTTTGTATTAATAAAGTTCATCGATGGCATTAGTACAACGCGCACCAGTTTCTGGACTACTTAGATTTGAACGTAGCGCACTAAATAACTCGCGGCCCATGCCATAACGTGAGCGATGTAAATCCACAATTCCCGCGGCTCTGGTGGCAAGTTCAGCTTCAGAGACAAGCAGGCTCAGTTCGCCTGTTAACGCATCGACACGGATCAAGTCGCCATCTTGGACTTTGGCAATTAAACCGCCATCTAAGGCTTCTGGCGTTAAATGAATGGCCGCAGGGACTTTACCCGACGCACCAGACATGCGACCGTCGGTCAGCAGCGCGACTTTAAAGCCTTTGTCCTGAAGCGTTCCCAATAATGGGGTTAACTTGTGCAGTTCTGGCATACCGTTAGCTTTCGGGCCTTGACCTTTAACCACCACAACACAATCTCTATCCAAAGCACCGGCTTGGAACAAGGCATCGAGTTTGTTTTGATCGTCAATCACCACTGCGGGCGCTTCAACGACACGATGTTGTTCTTGTACTGCTGACACTTTGATCACAGCGCGGCCTAAGTTACCTTTGAGTAATTTTAAGCCACCGTTGCCTTGGAAAGGTGATGCGACTGACGTTAACACTTCAGTATCTAAGCTAGTCGTTGGACCATCGACCCAGCGCAGTTCACCGTCGAGCAGCCTTGGCTCTTGGGTATAACGGCGTAAACCAAAACCCGCAACGGTATCCACATCTTCATGCAATAGCCCCGCATCGAGCAATTCTTTGATTAAGTACGCCATGCCACCGGCTGCATGGAAATGATTAATATCGGCATGACCGTTTGGATACACGCGCGCCACTAATGGTACAGCATCGGATAATTCAGAAAAATCATCCCAGTTCACAATAATACCGGCAGCACGAGCCGCGGCGACAATGTGCATCGTCAAGTTAGTAGAACCGCCAGTAGCCAAAAGTGCCACAATGCCGTTAACCACAGATTTTTCGCTGACCACTTCACCGATTGGGGTATATTGGGTGCCCATTTCGGTTAAACGACACACTTGCTTAGCTGCCATCTTATTTAACGCTTCGCGCAGTGGATCATCAGGATTCACAAATGACGAGCCAGGTAACTGCAGGCCCATCACTTCAAGCATCAACTGATTCGAGTTTGCCGTGCCGTAGAAAGTACAGGTTCCTGCACTGTGGTAAGACTGGGCTTCAGCTTCTAACAGTTGCGCGCGATCCACTTTACCTTGGGCAAATTGCTGACGAATACGGGCTTTTTCTTTGTTCGGGATACCTGATTTCATCGGCCCAGCAGGCACGAATAACATAGGCAAGTGACCAAAACTTAAGGCGCCTATGAGTAAGCCTGGAACAATTTTATCGCAAATACCGAGCAGTAAAGCGCCATCGAACATGTTGTGAGACAAACCCACAGCCGTTGCCATCGCAATCACTTCACGACTCAGTAAGCTCAATTCCATACCGGGTTGACCTTGAGTCACACCATCACACATGGCCGGAACACCGCCTGCCACTTGTGCAACACTGCCGACTTCCTGACAGGCTTTTTTAAGCAATTCAGGATAGCTTTCATAGGGTTGGTGCGCAGATAACATATCGTTAAATGCCGTCACTATGCCGATGTTCGCCTTATTCAATTGACGCAATGCATTTTTGTCGTCTGGATTACAGGCGGCAAAACCATGGGCTAAGTTGCCACAGCTCAATGAGCTACGGTGTACACCATGGTTACGGGCATCATTCAATGCGGCGAGATAACCTTCACGTGACGCTTTGCTACGGGCAATAATTCTGTCGGTAACAGCTTGAACTACTGAGTGTATTTCTACTGAGTGCATAGTGACTCCTTAAGCGCTCCAGAACACATCAACGGGCGTTTTACGCTGCGCTAATACGGCTCTGATAGGCATAGCATGGACATCATCACTTTCTAACGCTTGACGATATACGGATAATTTCTGTTCCCCGACCAAGTGCAGATAAATTTGTCTGCTGTTCAAAATCGCACTCTTAGAGAGCGTAATTCTGCCATGGGGCGCTGTGGTGGGGTTCGTCGCCACACACAGGGCTTGGGTTGTGAGCGCATTTTCAAGCTCAGCACTGCAGGGAAACCAAGAGCAGGTATGACCATCGTTACCCATACCTAACACCACCACATCAAAAGGACGTGGGAAGTTAGACAAGGACTCTGCGGCCATATCGGCGCCCGCTTCTGCGGTCGAAAACATGTTTTTTAAACCGCGGAATTTGGCATTCGCCGCACGGTTTTGTAATAAATGTTCACGCACGAGACGCTCATTAGAAGCATCGGCGTCGGCTTCAACCCAGCGCTCATCGGCAAGCGTGATATAAACATCACTCCAATCGATGGATTTCATGCTCAATAGTTGAAATAACTTAAGCGGCGTCGAACCACCGGAAACCACTAAGCTCGCTTTTCCGCGGGCATCGACGGCTTCCTGCAACTGGCTCGCAATTCTATTCGCAAGCTGTTGTTCTAACGCACTTGGCGTATCGAAAGATTTGAATACGGTTTCTTTAATCATCAAAGTCTCCTACTCGTCCCACGAACGGCCATCTTTGGTGATCAAAGCAACTGACGCAACTGGACCCCAAGTACCCGCAGGATAAGGTTTTGGTTTTTCGTTGCTTTGTTCCCACGATTGGATAATACCATCCACCCAAGTCCATGCCTGCTCGACTTCGTCGCGGCGCACGAACAGCGCTTGATTACCGAGCATAGCTTCGAGTAACAGACGCTCGTAGGCATCGGCGATACGTTCATTTTTGAAGGTATCGGAGAAGCTCAAATCGAGTTTAGTGGTTTGTAGACGTTGTTTTTGCTCCAAACCTGGCACTTTGTTCATCATCTGGATTTCAACCCCTTCATGGGGTTGCAGACGAATAGTCAGCTTGTTGGGTGGCAGATTACGGTAGCTTGAGCGATACAAGTTATGCGGTGGGTTTTTGAAATACACCACAATTTCAGAGCTCTTAAACGGCATACGTTTACCGCTACGTAAATAGAAAGGCACGCCCGCCCAACGCCAGTTGTCGATATCCACACGAATAGCCACGAAGGTTTCTGTGTGTGATTGAAGGTTGGCGCCTTCTTCTTCTAAATAACCCGGGACTGGGCTGCCCTTTAAGAAGCCCGCACTGTACTGACCGCGTACGGTATTTTCATACACATTGTCAGAATTAATCGGACGCAGTGATTTGAGCACTTTGACTTTTTCATCACGGATGCTGTCAGCGTCTAAGTTAACGGGTGGATCCATAGCAACGAGCGTTAACACTTGCAGCAAATGGTTCTGGATCATGTCACGCATTTGACCCGCTTTGTCGAAGTAACCCCAACGGCCTTCGATGCCCACTTCTTCTGCGACTGTGATCTGGACGTGGTCAATCGTACGGTTGTCCCACTTAGAGGCAAATAAAGAGTTAGCAAAACGCAGTGCAATCAAGTTCTGTACGGTTTCTTTACCTAAGTAATGGTCGATACGGTAAACCTGACGTTCTTTGAAGTAAGCGGAAACTTGGTCATTGATAACGCGAGAAGAGTCTAAATCTGAGCCGATGGGCTTTTCGAGCACCACGCGTGAATCTGGGTGGATAAGATCTTGTTCATGCAAACAACGGCAAATGTCGCCGAATATTGCAGGTGGCGTAGCAAAGTAACTGACCATAACGCGCTCTTCTGGTTTGAGCAGATCATGGAAGGCACTGTAGCCCGCTGAATCGGTAAAGTTAGTGCCTATATAGTGGCAGCGGGACAGAAAACGTTGGAGAGTCTCTTCGCACAAAGGCTCTTTCACGAAGGTGTTTAATGCAAGCGTGACTAATTCGATAAACTCATCTTGAGTAAACTCGTCTTTCGCGACACCGATCACTTTCGTATCTTTATCGAGAAGTTCAGCTTTATCTAGCTGGTATAAAGAAGGTAACAACTTGCGTCGTGCCAAATCGCCTTTAGTACCAAAGAGTACGAAGTCACAAGCTTTGGCGCCTGATGTTGTTTTGCCCATTGCGTTACGATCTCCTTTGTATGTCGTGTCCCTTCATGTCGATGAAGAAATCCACACTTTTGTTGTAATATAACAACAGAATTTGTTAAATGCATCTATTTTTATAAATATTAACATTCTTGCTAACTAGTCACTTGCTGCATAAATCTGATATGCTTTTTGTGCTTAAATTACTGAAGGTAGTAAAGTCTTATTTCAAAATTGTACTGAAAAGTTACTACATAGAGTCTATTAGTGGGCTGCCAGTCTTGATCTGCTCCCACGAAATAAAAATAAATAAAATTACATTCTCAATTTAGCGGACATACGCGTATGAATACCCTAGAAAAGGTTCAAAAAAGCCTCACCCATTTTAGTAAATCAGAACGCAAAGTTGCAGAGGTGATCTTAGCATCACCACAAACAGCTATACATTCTAGCATCGCCACACTGGCTAAGATGGCAGATGTCAGTGAACCTACTGTGAATCGTTTCTGCCGCCGCTTAGATACTAAAGGTTTCCCTGATTTTAAGTTACATCTAGCGCAAAGTCTTGCGAACGGTACACCTTATGTGAGCCGCCACGTTGAAGAAGATGATTCGACTGAGTCTTATACGACAAAAATATTTGAATCTTCAATGGCTTCGCTCGATACCGCACGTCAAAGCCTAGACATTTCAGCCATTAATAAAGCCGTTGATATTCTCACTCAAGCTAAGACTATTTCCTTTTTTGGCCTAGGCGCATCCGCTTCAGTTGCCCATGACGCGCAAAATAAATTCTTCCGCTTTAATGTCCCTGTCATCTGTTTTGACGATGTTCTAATGCAACGCATGAGCTGTATTAACAGTAATGAGGGCGATGTGGTGGTATTGATTTCCCACACTGGCCGCACTAAGTCATTGATTGAAATAGCGCGTTTAGCGAGAGAAAATGGTGCAGCTGTGATTGGTATTACCGCCCGCAACTCGCCTTTGTCAATGGAATGTACACTGCCCGTGACAATGGAAGTGCCAGAAGATACAGACATGTATTTACCTATGGCCTCGCGTTTAGCCCAATTAGTCACTATAGATGTATTGGCAACGGGTTTTACCTTACGTAGAGGCCCACGTTTCCGCGATAATTTGAAACGAGTGAAAGAAGTGTTAAAAGAGTCTCGCATCAATAAAGATCCGATACTGTAACTCACTTCCTTTTCTAAAAATGGCTAGTGTTGATCCTTAACCTAGCCATTTATCGTGCAAATATCAGCGATACCTCACAATTTTCATACATAACTTTAGATCAATTTGATTGTAACTTTACTACAAAATTTGGAATTGCATGGTAATATAGTCCCAAGATTTTTTTAACTTTAACGGAGTATCCTTATGTTCCGCAGAACCAAAATCGTCACCACTCTAGGTCCCGCTACCGATCGTGATGATAATCTACGCCGCATCATCGCGGCAGGTGCAAACGTTGTACGTCTTAATTTCTCCCACGGTTCCCCTGAAGATCATCTAAAACGAGCAACTCAAGCGCGCGAAATCGCTAAAGAGTTAGGCGTTCATGTGGCCATTCTTGGTGACTTACAAGGCCCTAAAATCCGCGTTTCTACTTTCAAAGACAATAAGAAAGTACAACTCGTATTAGGTCAAGCCTATGTACTTGATGCCGAGTTAGCCAAAGGTGAAGGCGACGAGACCCAAGTGGGTATCGATTACAAGCAATTGCCAGACGATGTGACTGTTGGTGATATCCTGATGTTAGATGATGGCCGTGTTCAATTACGCGTTGAGCGTGTTGAAGGCCGTAAAGTGCATACCACAGTGACTGTGGCGGGCCCTTTATCTAACAACAAAGGTATTAACAAGCAAGGCGGCGGACTTTCTGCTGCTGCGCTAACCGAAAAAGACAAAGCTGACATTTTGACTGCAGCAATGATCCAAGTGGATTATTTAGCCGTGTCTTTCCCGCGCAGTGGTGCTGACTTGGACTATGCACGCGATCTTGCCCGTCAAGCAGGTTGTAATGCGTTGATCGTTGCTAAAGTTGAACGTGCTGAAGCGGTTGCGACCGATGCCGCTATGGATGATGTTATCTTAGCGTCTGACGTTGTTATGGTTGCCCGTGGTGACTTAGGTGTTGAAATTGGTGATGCTGCACTCGTTGCCGTGCAGAAGAAGTTAATCGCCCGTTCACGCCAACTGAATAAAGTCGTCATCACTGCCACTCAGATGATGGAATCGATGATTTCAAGCCCAATGCCAACCCGCGCCGAAGTGATGGACGTGGCGAACGCTGTACTTGATGGTACCGATGCTGTGATGTTATCTGCTGAAACTGCTGCCGGTGACTTCCCAGAAGAAACCGTTAAGGCAATGGCAAACGTGTGTGTTGGCGCTGAATCTCACCCAAGTGTGATTGTGTCTAAGCATAGATTAGATGTGCGTTTCACTTCAGTTGAAGAGACCATTGCACTATCAACTATGTATGCAGCAAACCACCTAGAAGGCGTTAAGGCGATTATCGCTCTGACTGAATCAGGTGCAACACCACAGTTGATGTCTCGTATCAGTTCTTCACTGCCAATCTTGGGTTTATCACGTCACGCAACAACCTTAGCCAAAATGGCGTTGTACCGCGGCGTGTTGCCAATCTACTTCGATTCAACGATCCACCCAGCCGATGAGCTAGCGCAAAAAGCGTTAGAAGCATTAACTGCGGCTGGTTATTTGAATAGCGGTGATATGGTGCTGATGACCAAAGGCGATGCAATGGAAACCATCGGCGGCACTAACACCTGTAAAGTGTTGATCGTAGCTTAAGTTGCTTAAGCTTCTTCTAACAACTCAAGCTCGTTAGAAAAAAGCCAATAAAAAACCACCTCATGAAGGTGGTTTTTTATATTGACTGTTATCTGTAAGTGCAGATTTCTGTTGGTGAAAATTTATTGGTCTCTCATTGCAGAGCTAAATCCAAGCGGCCCAAGCGGCGTAGCCATCGAACTTAACACCGCTTAGACCAAACTGCACTAACATTAAACGCTAACATCAAACACTAACAATCACTATAACGCTTCGAAATCATTCACATTAATTGCCGCTAAGCGCAGCTTATCAGCATGCTGTAACTTTTGATCTTCGTCGGCAGTAATAACGCCAGTCTCGAGTGCTTTTGCAAACAAAACTATATTCGGCACTTTTGCAGGCAAATCACCGGCACGCTGCGCTTTCTTCAGTTTTTTATAGATATCTTTACAGGCATATTGCGCGATAAATGCTTGCTCAACTTCAGCAATACCGCCCTTATCCCCTTCAAATTCAGGGCATAAGAAAGTAATACGTTCACGAGCAGGGCCAGGCTTCAACATGCCGCTAACTAAATCGGTCGCCATTTTGTCGCTCGGTGCAGTGAAGTGATTACCCAGTGGAAAAATTAAGCCACGCAGTAACCATGCCACAGGACGGCTCGGGAAGTTACGAATCGTGTCTTCCAACGCTTTAGCCGCCAAGTGCAAACGATTAGCCATTACATAACGTACCGCAGGCAAATCGTCCTGTTGACGGCCATTATCTTCAAACAACTTCAAGGTTGCTGAGCCTAAATATAACTGGCTGAGCACATCACCCATACGTGCTGAGAGCATTTCTTTGCGTTTTAAATCGCCGCCCATGATCAGCATTGATAAATCTGTCATTAAGGCTAATGCAGACGAAATACGCGACATATCTTTATAGTACTGCTTAGTTTCACCGCTCACTGGCGCACTGCCAAAACGGCTACCGCTTAACGCGCTAAACAAAGCACTGAAAGCATTACGCGTGGCATAACCCATGTGACCCATTAATAACGCATCAAAACGCTCTAAGGCTTCATGTTGGTTTTCCATCGCTGCGGCTTCCATTTCGGCAAGTACGTAAGGATGGCAGCGAGTCGCACCTTGACCAAAAATCATCAAGGAGCGGGTTAGAATGTTCGCGCCTTCCACAGTGATCGAAATTGGATTCGACATATAAGGGTGGCCTAAATAGTTTTTAGGTCCTAATTGAATGCCCTTACCCGATTGAATATCCATGGCATCGTTCATCACTGAACGGCCTAATTCAGTCATGTGGTACTTAGCTATCGCGGTCACGACCGAAGGTTTGACTTTTAGATCGATACCCGTGGTTGTTAAACGACGCGCAGCTTCTAACTGATAAGTGTTGGCAATAACACGTGCCAGCGCTTCTTGCACCCCTTCAAACTGGCCAATTGCCATACCAAACTGGTGACGCACATAGCTGTAAGCCGTTGTCGTCTTCGTCGCCATGTGACCAGAAGCCGTTGCCAATGCTGGCAATGAAATACCGCGGCCCGCTGACAAACACTCAACCAGCATACGCCAGCCTTTACCGGCAAACTCAGGGCCACCGATAATCCAATCGAGCGGAATAAACACTTCTTTACCTTGAGTAGTACCGTTCATAAACGCCATTCCCAGCGGATTATGACGACGACCAATCACCACACCAGGATGATCCGTTGGGATCAACGCACAGGTAATGCCTAAGTTTTTCTTATCGCCAAGCAGACCTTCAGGATCGCGCATTTGGAACGCTAAACCCAGAACTGTTGCTACAGGCGCCAGCGTGATATAACGCTTATCCCAGGTAAGTTTAAGCCCAAGCATTTCTTCGCCGTTGAAAGTATCACGACACACAATACCTACATCGGGGATAGCGCCGGCATCACTGCCCGCTTCTGGACCAGTTAATGCAAAACAAGGAATTTCATCGCCTTTAGCTAAAGCAGGTAACCAACGTTCTTTCTGCTCATTCGTACCATAATGGGTTAGCAACTCACCAGGGCCTAAAGAGTTAGGCACCATTACGGTCACGGCGGCGCTTACGCTACGGCTGGCTAATTTGCTGACAATGGTCGAGTTTGCATAGGCAGAGAAAGCTTTACCACCAAATTTCTTCGGAATAATCAGTGCGAAGAAACCTTCTTTCTTAAAGTATTCCCACAGCTCTGGCGGTAAATCCTTGCGGTTATGCACTATGTCGAAATCATCGATCATCGTCAGTGCTGTCATTACTTGATTATCAATAAAGTCTTTTTCTTCTGCAGTTAGCGTGGGTTTGCCATAGCTATGCAAGGTATTCCAGTTAGGATTTCCGCGAAATAACTCCCCTTCCCACCAGACATCACCCGCTTCCATCGCTTCACGCTCGGTATCTGAAAGTGGCGGCAAGACCTTCTTGAAAAAACTAAAAACTGGGCGGGTAATAAACTGCATCCGGATATTTTTCACCGCAAACAACACGACAATGGCTATCAGGGCAAGAATTATAATCGTCAACATTATCAAGACCTTTTAATTAAGAAGAAACGGGGACTGATACGCCAGCCGCCATGTAGGGGATCACTTTACGGATCACGGCTTCGATGTCGTTATGCTCACCAAACTCAGCAGCAGCAATGTCATTTAGGGCATCAGCGGACGCCATAGTGAACACGATAGTGCCTAAGGTAAAGTGTAAGCGCCAAAACATTTCAGCGGGTGGAATATGTGGTGCACTGGCCGACACGGCTTTAACAAAAGCATCGAGATGCTGGCCGTAATGGGTAGTAATAAACCAACGTAAATGCCCTTGGCTTTCGATATAGCCACGGCCTAAAAGCTGCAGGAAGATCGTGGTACCTTCGGTACGTAGCGCGTTTAAATCCAATAAAGGATCGACCAAAGAAGACAGGATCTCTTCGAGTTTAGCTTGTGCTGGAGCGGCATTTAAACGGTGAATTTGGCTTGAAGCAGCAGGCATAAATACGTCTAAATAGCGGGCTAACACTGCACGGATCAGCTCTTTTTTAGAACCAAAGTGATAATTGACCGATGCTAAATTCACCTCAGCTTTGCTGGTAATGAGTCGCAAGGAAGTCTCAGAAAAGCCCCGTTCGGCGAACAGTTTTTCTGCGGCATCAAGTATTCTAGTTTTTGTATCGGATCGACTTGCCATTCCGTGACCTTGAATTAATTTAAAACACTCGTTTAAATTAAACATTGGCACCACGGATGTCAAACTAAAATTGGACAAATTCACCGCTTTCTAGTCTGTGATACAAGTGGTATGTCATACATGTCCGAATAAGTGTTAAAAACAAGTCAATTAACCCTTGTGCAATAACCCTGTGGTTTAGGTAAACTGTGTAACACAAAAACAACAAGGACAACTAGACATGGTTATTTCATTGAATCGTCGCAGTAAAATCGCGCTCACAGTGGCACTCTCGCTGGGATTAACGGCCTGTAATGATCCACAAAGTAAAACAGACAAGACAGCTACTGCAGAAGCAGCTGTCATCAATACCGCCCCAGATAAAGCACAAGCCATTGCTTTTATTAATGATGCTGAAGCCAAGATGGCCGAATTATCGATTGAATCTAATCGCGCCGAGTGGATTTACAGCAACTTTATTACTGATGATACCGCGGCCCTTTCTGCCGCAGTCGGCGAAAAGGTCAGTGCAGCGTCGGTAAAATTTGCAACAGAGGCGGCTAAGTACGCCAATGTGGAACTCGATCCCATTAATGCCCGCAAGCTCAATATCCTGCGCAGTGCGTTAGTGTTACCCGCGCCGCTCGATCCTGCGAAAAATACCGAGCTGGCGCAAATTAGTTCAGAATTAAATGGCTTGTACGGCAAAGGAAAATACTGTTTTGCCGACGGCAAGTGTATGACTCAGCCTGAGCTATCGAGCTTAATGGCCGAATCACGTGATCCCGTAAAATTACTGGAAGCGTGGAAAGGCTGGCGTGAAATAGCTAAACCCATGCGCCCCTTGTTTCAACGCGAAGTTGAACTGGCCAATGAAGGCGCAAAGGATCTCGGTTATGCCAACCTGTCTGAACTATGGCGCAGTCAATATGATATGAAGCCCGATGACTTTTCACAGGAACTCGACCGTCTTTGGGGCCAAGTTAAGCCACTTTATGAGTCCTTGCACTGCTACGTACGGGGAGAATTGAATAAAGAGTACGGCGATAGCGTCGCACCGACCACTGGACCCATCCCGGCACACTTACTTGGCAACATGTGGGCCCAGCAATGGGGTAATGTGTATGATCTCGTCGCCCCTGACAATGCCGATCCGGGTTACGATGTCACTGAGTTACTCGCAAAGAAAGGCTATGACGAGCATAAAATGGTGAAACAAGCCGAAGGCTTCTTCACATCATTAGGGTTCGCACCATTGCCAGAAAGTTTTTGGGCACGTTCTTTATTCGTTCAGCCAAAGGACCGTGATGTGGTTTGTCACGCTTCGGCGTGGGATCTCGATAATCTCGACGATATCCGCATTAAAATGTGTATCCAAAAAACTGCCGAAGATTTTAGCGTTATCCACCACGAACTTGGGCATAACTTCTATCAACGCGCTTATAAGCAACAACCATTCCTGTTTAAAAACAGCGCTAACGACGGTTTCCATGAAGCCATTGGTGACACGATTGCCCTATCTATTACGCCAAGCTATTTAAAGCAGATCGGCTTATTAGAAGAAGTGCCTGATGCATCTAAGGATATCGGCCTCTTACTAAAACAAGCCTTAGACAAAATTGCTTTCTTGCCCTTTGGCCTGATGATAGATCAGTGGCGCTGGAAAGTGTTTAGCGGCGAAATCACGCCTGCCCAATATAACCAAGCTTGGTGGGATCTGAGGGAAAAATACCAAGGCGTAAAAGCACCGACTGAACGTAGTGAAGCAGATTTTGATCCGGGTGCTAAATACCATGTACCAGGCAATGTACCCTACACCCGTTACTTCCTAGCGCATATTTTGCAATTCCAATTCCATCAAGCGCTGTGTGAAACTGCAGGCGATAAAGGTCCGGTACACAGATGCAGTATTTATGGCAATCAAGCCGCGGGAGAGAAACTCAATAAGATGCTCGAGTTAGGCTTAAGTAAACCTTGGCCAGAAGCATTGAAAGAAGTCACCGGCAAAGAAACGATGGACGCAAAAGCGGTGCTCGATTACTTCGCCCCACTTAAAACATGGTTAGATGAGCAAAATACCACCGCAAACCGCCAGTGTGGTTGGTAAGGGGTCATTAAATTATCACCCAATAACATAAAACAAAATGCCCAATAAAATTGGGCATTTTTATTCAATCCTTATCTGTTTAATCTAACGCCATCCCATGCCTTTGCGATTGGCTTCACGGTTTTCAAGCTTGAGCTGTTCAGACTTAGTTAACATCACATAAAGTGCCCCAGCACCGCCCTGCTCGGTTTTCGCCGAATGATAGGCAAGCACCATATCGAGTTGTGATAACCAATAGCACACAGCGGATTTGAGCAATCCCGCAAAGGGTTGACTCTGATAGCCTTTACCGTGGATCAACATGACACAGCGTTCACCATGTGCCTGCGCTGCCAGTAAATAGTTAAGGACGGCATCACGAGCTTGGTTTAACCGATAAGCATGCACATCAAGCTCCATCTTGATGCTGTATTGCCCCATTCGGAGTCGTTTAAAAACACCGCTTTGTACTCCCTCACGCTTAAAGCTCACAATGTCATCTGGCGCTTGCTGTGGAAACGCTTTTAAATCCAGTGGCATACACGCTAGGAAGGCTTCCCGTTCTAAAGCATCGCGTCTGTGTATTTGCTCAGCCGTCAACGCTTTCGGTGCTAAATTTACCACTGGCATATCGCCTTTTAGTGGTACGACTCCAGCCATTTCCTCAAAAAACAGTGCTGATTCATCATCCAGCATGGCAAGCTCCTTTACTTCACACTCTTGTACAGAAACACACTTTGTAAACATTCAAGGCTTTAGTTCAGCGGGCGCCTCCATTATAGTGACGCCATGATTGCCAGATTAGAATAAAGTAATGAAATTTTTGCCGCTAGTCCTGATGTGCTTATTGTCACTGCCAAGCTTAGCCAATCCAGCTAAAACTCATACAAAATCCACTGATGATCAATTGATCAATGCTAATTACCCTTTGTTTATTAGCGCTTTTAATCAATTGTCCCCTGACGTGACTCGTGAGATTTACGCTGATGACGCTAGCTACTTATCTGAAAGTCAAAGTAAAGAAATTTACTATGGACGAGACAATATTGTCGCCATTTACAAGAAGTTTTTCGATAAAATCCGCGCCAAAAAAGCCTCTATCGACGTGGATTTTCGCATTACTAAACGCAAAATTATCGGTAATGGTGCCATAGATACAGGCTATTATTTGGTTCGATTTTACCCAGCACAAGAAACTGGCGAACCTGTGAGTGAATTTGCTGGCAAATTTGCTATTGGTACAGAAAAAGTCTCATCCACCCAATGGAAAGTGAGCTTAGATACCAATAACCGCGCAGAACCTAGCTATTATCTGAATGCGAAACCAGTGCCTAACTTGTATTATGGTCGCCAATTTCCGCCTTTACCTGCGGGTAAAAAATTACCCTAATGTTAATGCCTATTACGTTTAAATGGACTATCTCACATCTAATGTATTTAGATAGAAATCGAACAAATTTAAACAAATACAATTAAATTAAAGACTTAGAAAACATGACTACAACTAAGCAAGCCTGCCCCTGTGGCAGTGGGATAAGCTATCAAGATTGCTGTGGTCCACTGCATACGCATGTAGACTCTGGGCAAGTGATTGCCCGTACACCTGAACAGCTTATGCGCTCACGCTACTGCGCATTTGTATTGAAAAATTTTGATTACATTTTAAAAACACATCATCCAGACTATCTAAATGGCCTTACTCTCACGAGCCTCAATGCTGATCCTCATCCACATTGGTTAGGATTAGATGTACAGAGCAGTACTGAAACACCAAGCCACAATGCTCAAGCGGCGATAGTTGAACAACGACATGGCACTATTACTTTTAAAGCTTGGTATAAGCTCGATGGTGAAATTGATGCTATCTATGAGCGATCAGAATTCATCTACCAAGCAAGTCGCTGGTATTACAGCCAAGGCCAGCAAATGACGGCTAAATTACCCAGTAGAAATGATCTCTGTATTTGCCATAGTGGCAAAAAATTCAAACAATGCTGCTTAAAATCTCGATAGGTATACAGTGCTGAACTGCACTGGAAAATTACGATGAAGGTTTATAGTGCTAATTGAACAAGCACAGAGATGAATAATAAAGGCAACCTAGATTACAAACCTAGGTTGCCTTTATTTTATCGTGAGCAGCACATTTGAAATAATTGTGACTTAGTGGGTTATGTGTAACTTTAGTGAGTTATGACCGAAGCGCTTTTAGCCGACAAGATAAATTGTGCAAACTCAGGCTCCCGTAATGCAGGACTATAGAGATAACCCTGTGCCTGATGACAAAAACTTTTCGCTAAAAATGCTTCTTGCTCAAGGGTTTCAACCCCTTCTGCCGTCAGAGATATATTTAATGCATTCGCCATGGCGATAATGGCTGACACAATTTCGCGACTTTCGCGGCTGACGGTAAGATCTGAAATAAACGAACGATCAATCTTAAGTTTACTGATCGGAAACTGCTTCAAATAACGCATAGAGCAGTAACCCGTCCCAAAATCGTCAATCGCGAGCCCTACGCCTAATTCCGCTAATTCTTGGCATAACAAGGTCGCGTGGCGAATATCACCCATCAATTCAGTCTCTGTGATCTCTAAGATTAACGTCTTAGGTTTCAAGCGATAACGTGTCAACAACTGCCACACTTGCTCGAATAAATTACCACTGAAGAACTGGCGGGCCGACACATTCACATGCATTGTCATATCGGCATTATGATGCTGCCATAGGTTTAACTGTCGACATGCGGCCTCTAAAACCCAGCTGCCGATAGAATTAATCATCCCCGACTGCTCAGCAATATCAATAAAGGAAGCTGGAAATAACACGCCTCTTTTAGGGTGGTGCCAACGGATTAAGGCTTCGGCGCCAATATAGGTATTCTGCTCAAGATCCCTCAGAGGCTGATAATAAAGCTCAAACTGACGACCACGGATCGCACTGTGTAAATCACGTTCTATCTGCGCATCCTCTTTAAATGCACTCAATAACGTGCTGTTAAATACTTGGATTGCAGTGCCTTTTTTCTTTTTAGCATACTGCACTGCAATATCGGCACAGGTTAATGGGGCAAACAAACTCGCCACAGAGGCAATATCAACCACAGCTAAAGCAGGCTTTGGTTCGACTTGCTCACGGCCGATTAAAATAGGCATAGCAAGATGTTGATACAGGCGCGTACTAAAATAATCGAGATCGTAAACCGCATTATCATCGGTCAATAGCACGGCAAATTCATCGCTGCCGACGCGGGCAATTTCGGTGGCCTTATTAATCTCAGAAAAATGTTTCAAACGGCGGGCAATTTCTATCAACAAACTATCGCCATTTTCATGACCATAGGTATCGTTAAAACGCTTAAATCCCACTAAATCAACTAATAACAACAGTCCCTTCGTGGTACGTTCAAGGACTCGATTAAAATGAGTACGGTTATGTAGTCCCGTTAATCCACAACGCCAAGCAAGCCGTTCAAGCTCTGACTTATAGTTATGCTCGTCGGTATTTTCTTCACACGAGACCAAGGCATAATGATTGCCGCGATCGGTAATGAACTGACTCAGCACGTATGTCAGCCAATAACGACTGCCATCGGCACGACTAAACTGCACTTCGCCTTTGGCAATTTCGCCCCTAAAGATTTGCGCTAGAGTTTGCTCGGCTAATTGGGCATGCTGCTTGAAAAAAGCCAACTCACGGATATTCGCGCCGATAATCTGCTCACGAGGCATGCCGGTGATTTCACTGTGCGCCTGATTCACATACTCGACTTTTTCAGTATGCAGATTAATTAACATACTGATTTGTCGCGATTGTTCAGTGGCACAGCGAAATAAACTCAAGCTTTCTTCTTTATCGTAGCTGTGTTTTGTCGCTAAGGTCAGGGCTAATTGGTCAGCCATCTGGCACGCGAGGTGAATTTCACTGTCATGCCAGTGGGGAGTCAATTGTGCCCGTTCGATGCAGAGCACACCTTCGAGACGGCCATTGATACGAATAGCGATGTCAAGACTCGAGTTGATTTGCCTCGGGATAAAATAGCACTCAGCCAATTCACTTAAACGTGGATCGGTGAGGGCATTGCCTGCATCGATATGGCGCAGAGTTTTGAGCTCGTGTACATACCGGGGGCAATCTTGTAATAACTTAGGTCTATGAATGTCTTGCAACATCATAGAACCAAATTGTGCGACGAGTGATTGGGTTTGTTGATCAGATGAAAAAGTCCACACTGATACCAAAGAAACCGCTAAATTCTGGCACAACAACTCTGTGGTTAACTCTGCCGTCTTTGTGAAATCGCCCTGCTGTTTTGCAGTTGACTGTACCAAAGACTCCAATAAATGCTGATGCTGACGTCGCTTCACGCTGGTTCCCTACAAAACTTCGTGTTGGGCTAAAGGTCTTTGCTGTTAGCAAACTTACCTTGAAATTTAGAATTAAGCTGATTGAATTATTCTTATTTGGAGGCAGATTACACTAACTGTTGTAAGCACAGCAACATGTGGCACAATTTATTACAATTTGGTTAACAATAGCAGCATTTTTAGGCAATTAGCGCGATTTCCGGATATCCATAACCGACTAAAAACTAAAGTGCTGCTTTAAAAATTACAGGCCGTTTTCCAATTGAAAAATCATTTTTTCCGCGCTGACATTGAAGGTCAGCAGTAAGTCGACGCCTTCAGTCTTAGTCACAAATTCAGTTTGCACTTCAGCAAATCGAGTTTGAGCGCGTGTTGCCATGCTTTCGGCATCCGCTTGAGCGCTATCGCCAACAAAATTTAACGTCAATAACGTATCGTGTTCATCAATAACGGCGCCGATATCGACAAAGCTGCCGCAATCGGTGCAAGTGTCATTCACTGTCGGGCTCTGTGCTTCTATTATGCCTTTCATCTGTATTCCTTAATGTATAGAGCGACTGATTAACGGCATCACTAAAATATGCTCGTTAAATTTTTAACGCGGTAAATTTTAACTCGATAGGTTAATACGAATTATAGGTAATTAAGCTTCAAGATAACTGGCTTTAGCTCACGCTTATTTATCGAAATGGATCAGATTGACTTGATGGGTATTGAAGACCACTTGCGGGAAGACGGCCTTAGGCTGAAGCGAGCAAAGACACAAGATTACGTTGGATTGCCAATTGATCAGCAAAGTGCATGATCTCGACTTTGGGCGCGGTTAGTTGGCCCCTTTGCCTCAGCTGAGTCACATGGTCACAGTTACTTAACGCTTCTGCCATTGCGACTGACTCGCCGCCACGGATGACTAAGGCTTCCGGTCGCAATGCTTGTTGTAATTGAAACGCACGTGGACCTTGAGCCATAAAAATACTGCTGTTATCAACCACTGGTTCAGCAGACGATAAATCCGCCATTAAACTTTGCTGCGGTGGCAATTCGAACTGACGTTGTAATTTTTGCGCCATATCAAGTTCATTTTGCCATTGGAATTGCGCCATGTCCCGAGCGTCAACCGACAGTAACGACAGCAACAGGGCGAATTCGCCCCGTCTGTCGTTTTCTATCGCCGCGTTTAAGCGGGTGCCAATTTGGGCTTCGTTGACTAAAGGAACATCAATTTGCATAAAAAAACATCGTCAAAACAATTCGTTGTTAGTTAATCGACCATTTGATACATAACTTTAGGAATATTTTTAAATTGGGTATTTACATGGAAAAGGTTTCTGACTACTATGGCGGCCGCAATTGAGGAGGGGTTCCCGAGTGGCCAAAGGGATCAGACTGTAAATCTGACGGCTCAGCCTTCGAAGGTTCGAATCCTTCTCCCTCCACCATTTGCACTGCAAGTTTTATTGTGTTGTTCGAAAATGATGTAGAGTTTTACAAAAGCGTTAAAGGTATTCGTGGAGGGGTTCCCGAGTGGCCAAAGGGATCAGACTGTAAATCTGACGGCTCAGCCTTCGAAGGTTCGAATCCTTCTCCCTCCACCATCTTTATCTCTAACGCAGATAATCATTTTCAAAGACTAAACATGGCCAATGTTTAGTTTTGTCTTGATAAACAAGTCTGTTATTGATGATGTTTTGAAAGGCAATTTTAAAAGTCAGTTGTAAAGCTAAAAAGAAAGTTTGTGGAGGGGTTCCCGAGTGGCCAAAGGGATCAGACTGTAAATCTGACGGCTCAGCCTTCGAAGGTTCGAATCCTTCTCCCTCCACCATTTCTTTCACCCTCGCATATTCTTCTTGTTCCACTTCCGCTTAGTCTGTTCCAACTTAATCTGACTGTTCCAGCTTAATCTAATTAAATTCTTGGCATTTCTATATTAAGTAAACCTCTCGGTGAGCGACATTGGTTTTTGATTTCAATTACGTCGTGCTCTACTTTAAGCGAATGACTTCAAGCTCATCCAATAAAACCGCTTTGCCCGTCCCTGTGATATGCTCTGAAAATGATCCCTTTCGATGTGACTACTATGATTTCTAACACGATTCAACCACCAGTGGATTCTCACAGCGCTCACAGACTCTGCCCAACATGGGAAGCCCATGCGATAGGCAAGATTGAAGCGGATTTTCAGCGCAGCGCCGATACCCACTTGATTAAGCTTGAATTACCTATGCTCGATGGCATAGATATTTATCTTAAAGATGAAAGTACCCACCCGACAGGGAGTTTGAAGCATCGCCTCGCCCGCTCACTCTTCCTCTATGCCCTGTGTAACGGCTGGATTAAGCAAGGCACGCCAATTATAGAATCCTCATCGGGCAGTACGGCGATTTCTGAAGCCTACTTTGCCCGCTTACTCGGTTTACCTTTTATTGCCGTAATGCCCAAAAGCACAGCTAAAAAGAAGATTGAGCAGATCACTTTCTATGGCGGTCAATGTCATTTTGTCGATCATTCCAGTGAGATTTACGCCGAATCGGCGCGCCTTGCCGCAGAGCTAGGCGGCCATTATATGGATCAATTCACCTACGCCGAGCGTGCAACCGACTGGCGCGGTAATAACAATATCGCTAACTCGATTTTCAATCAGATGGAGCGCGAGCCACACACTATCCCGCGGTGGATAGTGATGAGCCCAGGCACTGGCGGCACATCGGCGACCATAGGCCGCTACATTCGCTATCAGAGGTTGGCAACACAACTTTGCGTGGTCGACCCGCAAAACTCCGTTTTTTTTGATTTCTATCAGAGCGGCGATGCCAGCTTAACCTGTTGCAATGGCAGTAAGATTGAAGGCATAGGTCGACCGAGAGTCGAGCCATCGTTTATTCCTGGAGTTGTCGATACTATGCAGCAAATTCCCGACGCCGCATCGGTGGCGACGATTCATTGGTTAGAACAATTAATTGGCCGCAAAACCGGCGCATCCACAGGAACCAACCTGTACGGTGCATTGCAACTTGCAGTACAAATGCAATCGCGCGGAGAGCAAGGCTCAATAGTGACCCTCATTTGTGACTCGGGTGAGCGTTACCTTGATACTTATTACGATACAGATTGGATTACAGCTAACATCGGCGATATTGCGCCCTATCAGCGCCAACTTGCAGCATTTAATCATTTCGGCCAGTTAAGTGAGCTTGATTAAGCGACTGTATTAAGTCGTTAGGTTTAGAATCCACAAAACATCCACCATAAAAAACGCCCCACAACTGTGAGGCGTTTTTTATGCTTTGCAAATTAGCATTAATCAATATTCAAATACTTATGGGTCTGGATCGATAAGCGCCAATTACGGGCGATACACACTTTCATCGCCAGTTCTGTCGC
The DNA here is from genome assembly GCF_025653905.1 of Shewanella sp. SM71. Lineage (NCBI taxonomy): Bacteria > Pseudomonadati > Pseudomonadota > Gammaproteobacteria > Alteromonadales > Shewanellaceae > Shewanella > Shewanella sp. SM71. The sequence goes on along the minus strand of NZ_JAKKRW010000012.1, from coordinate 98,779 downwards.
TCTAGGCTTTTGACTAATCGGCTGCAGGCAAATCGTTTTAGCTGAAATATCGATGTCTTGCAGTAACTCGTCAAGTTCATCGATGTGATTTTCAGTGGCGATAGGATGCTTAATCTCATTGGCGCGATTCAGCGCCTGTGCTAATACCTGATACCCCCCTTTCATGTTCACCTTGGGTGATACTGTCACCCAAGTGTCATCGGCACAGTTGATTTCGAAGGTGCCACTGGTTTCGATTTGAGTCGCAAAGCCTTGGCTGTGCAAGGTCTCGGTTAATTCGCGTAAATCGTACATACAAGGCTCACCGCCGGTGATAACTATATGGCGCGCAGTGAAAGCTTTAGCATGAAAAGCAGCGATAAGACTTTGCGCCGTATGATCAGCCCAGCGACCAATGGTGCCGTCCACGGTAATCACTTGCTCTGGCGAGACCTTATTGGCTTCAAGCACATCCCATGTCTGTTTCGTATCGCACCAAGCACATCCCACGGGACAACCTTGTAGGCGGACAAATATGGCGGGTACTCCGGTAAAGACACCTTCACCTTGAATGGTTTCAAATACTTCGTTGACTGGGTAGTTCATGCTGGCGTTCCACTTTTCTGGGGCGGCATTTATAGTGGATTTTAGCTTGAGCTGCAAGTTTTTGCGCCGAGAAAGCCTATTTGATCTAGATCGCCAGAGTTTGCAAGGACTATGGCCTGAGTTACACTAACGGCCTATTTATACCTGTTCTACGGTTAAGTGAAATCTTTTATGTCAACGAGCTTAGTGTCAAAACCCTTAGCGTCCAAAGCAGTGGTGGTATTCAGTGGCGGACAAGACTCAACAACTTGCCTTATTCAAGCCCTAACCCAGTACGATGAAGTACATGGGATCACTTTTGACTACGGTCAACGCCACCGCGAAGAAATTGAAGTTGCCAAATCCTTAGCAAAACGCTTGAAGATCACCAGTCATAAAGTCATGGATGTCACCTTACTCAATGAGTTAGCTATTTCAGCCCTCACCCGTGATGCGATACCCGTTTCACACGAGTTGATGGAAAATGGCTTACCCAATACCTTCGTGCCCGGCCGTAATATTTTATTTTTAACGCTTGCAGGTATTTATGCCTATCAATTAGGGGCGCAAGCGATTATCACAGGCGTGTGTGAAACCGATTTTTCAGGCTACCCTGATTGTCGTAACGATTTTGTCAAAGCGATGGAATCCGCCTTAGTTCAAGGCATGGATAAACAACTAAAAATCATCACGCCTTTAATGTGGCTCAATAAGGCACAAACCTGGGCACTGGCGGATAAATATCAGCAACTCGATCTGGTTCGCCACCATACTCTCACCTGTTATAACGGTGTGATTGGCGATGGCTGTGGTGATTGCCCTGCCTGTCATCTTCGCAAACGTGGATTAGATGATTATCTACAGAATAAAGCGGCGGTTATGGCTGAGCTTGACGCCAGCGAGCCAAAAGCATGACACGCAGTCCCTATTGGGTCGCGCTGATGGTGAGTCTGATCTGTGCGGGTTTGTATGCCGCAGGCTTAGCAAGCCCCGATGTCGATAACTTACTCGCCTATCGCCGCAGTGCAATTAGTGAGGGTGAATGGTGGCGATTAATCAGTGGAAATTTACTGCACACGAATCAATGGCATCTATTGATGAACCTTGCAGGGCTGTGGGTGGTGCTATTTTTGCACCATTTTCATTATCATCTCAAAGGCTTAAGTGCACTATTTTTCGTGTTATGTTTACTTGAAGGTATAGGCTTGTATTTAGGCTATCCGCAATTGCTCGGTTATGTCGGCTTAAGCGGTATGTTGCATGGTTTGTTCGCCTACGGCGCAGTGCAGGATATTGTCCGTAAGCTGCGCTCAGGCTATCTGCTGCTCGTTGGCGTTATCATCAAGGTCGGTTACGAACAGCTTTATGGTGCCAGCAGTGATGTCACCGCCATGATAGGTGCGCGCGTGGCAACCGAGGCGCATTTGGTCGGCTTAATCTGCGGGCTGATTTGCACTTTAGCGGTGTTTATCAAGCTAAAAATGAGCCAATCAAAAGTCCCTGCTTAATCCAAGTCAAGATATTAAAAAGCCGTCGCTGCATGATTGCTGGACGGCTTTTTTAATGCTGAGCGCAAGAATAAATCTAGGCTTTGATCAACAGGTCCCGCAGGTGCTTGACTTCATCACGCATTGCCGCCGCTTGTTCAAACTCTAAGTTGCGCGCATGTTCATGCATCTTCTTCTCAAGCTGATCGATTTGATGGCTCAACTCTGCCGCATCGGCTTTATGGTAATGGGACTTAGGCTCAGCCACTTTGCCATACACAGCTTTACTGTCGCGGCCATCATCCACATCCATCACATCGGTGATCCGTTTAACGACGCCCTTAGGCGTGATACCGTGTTTTAAGTTGTGCGCCCGCTGACGTTCACGACGTCGGTCAGTTTCACCTATCGCTTTCTCCATCGAATTGGTGATGCGATCGGCATAGAGGATCACTTTACCATTGACGTTACGCGCCGCGCGGCCAATCGTTTGGATGAGCGAGCGTTCAGAGCGCAAGAAGCCCTCTTTATCGGCATCTAAAATACACACCAATGACACTTCAGGCATATCTAAGCCTTCGCGCAATAAGTTGATCCCAACCAGCACATCAAACTTACCTAAACGCAGATCGCGGATGATCTCGACCCGTTCGACTGTGTCTATGTCCGAATGCAGATAACGCACTTTTACGCCATGTTCGTCGAGGTATTCAGTCAAATCCTCCGACATACGCTTAGTCAACGTCGTCACTAACACCCGCTCATTGACGGCCACTCGCTTGGCGATTTCAGACAATAAATCGTCCACTTGGGTCCCAACAGGGCGCACTTCTAATTCAGGATCGAGCAATCCCGTTGGCCGCACAACCTGCTCAGCAATCTCGCCTTCGCTCTTTTCCAGCTCGTAGGCACTCGGTGTTGCCGACACATAGATAGTTTGCGGCATCAATTGCTCAAACTCTTCAAACTTGAGCGGCCGGTTATCCAAGGCGGACGGTAAGCGGAAACCGTATTCCACAAGTGTGGTTTTACGGGAACGGTCACCTTTGTACATAGCGCCGATTTGCGGCACAGTCACATGGGATTCATCGATAATTAATAAGCCGTCGGCAGGCAAATAGTCGAGCAAGGTTGGTGGCCCTTCCCCCGGTGCGCGGCCAGACAAATAGCGCGAGTAGTTTTCGATGCCAGAGCAGTAACCCAACTCCACCATCATTTCCACATCGTATTGCACCCGCTCATGGATACGCTGGGCTTCAATTAACTTGTTGTTATCGAGTAGATATTGTTTACGCTCACGCAGTTCTTCTTTAATAAACTCAGTGGCAGCGATAATTTTTTCCCGCGGCGTGACATAGTGTGTTTTAGGGTAAACCGTCGTACGGGCGATACGTTTAATAATATGGCCCGTTAACGGGTCAAACTCACTTAAGCGTTCAATCTCATCGTCGAACAACTCGACTCGAATGGCATTACGCTCAGAATCGGCAGGGAAAATATCAATCACTTCACCGCGCACACGATAAGTACCACGTTGTAGCTCAATATCATTGCGCTTGTACTGCAATTCACTGAGACGAATTAAGATGTCACGCTGCCCCATCACATCGCCTTGGCGTAAATGCAGCAACATTTTTAAATAGGAATCGGGATCGCCCAAGCCATAAATAGCCGACACCGAAGCAATCAGCACCACATCTTTACGTTCTAACAGCGCCTTAGTGGCGGATAAGCGCATCTGCTCAATGTGAGCATTAACCGAAGCGTCCTTTTCGATAAAGGTATTTGACGCAGGTACATAGGCTTCTGGCTGATAGTAATCGTAGTAAGAAACGAAATACTCGACCGCATTATGGGGAAAGAACTCTTTCATCTCGCCATAAAGCTGCGCCGCCAAGGTTTTATTAGGCGCCATGATAATCGTGGGTCGGCCTAACTTTTGGATCACATTGGCAATCGTGAAGGTTTTACCTGAGCCCGTCACCCCGAGTAAGGTTTGGCAGGCCAGACCCGCTTCGAGTCCATCGACTAATTTGGCAATCGCTGTAGGTTGGTCGCCTGCGGGGGCGAATTGCGATTCAAGCTGAAAAACAGATTCTGACACGCGCACATATCCTTTTAGTGAGTCGCCCCATTCTAATCAAGTCACCGACTAAGCTCCACAGTTATCCTTCCTGTCGTCATATCAATACGATCTAAAACCGCAAGATGACAATTTAAAGGAAGAAACATGAAACTTTTAAACTAAGGCGTTTTCAGCGTTTTTTGCTCACAAAACACCCGCAAACTAAGCAAAAATGCCAATTTAATACACAAGAAATCAATTTCGTTCGATTACAAAATTGCAACCTTGTTTTTACCCTCAATAAAAACCACTTGCTTTTAGTATGCATTTGATAATGCTTAAATTTATTTTTGAACCCCAAAATAGTGCATTTTAAGTCCGCCGCCCATACCCCAAGGCTTTGGCGGCCATTTTTCAGGACAACTCACAGGGTTATCCACAGATTTTGTTGATAAGTCGAAATAACCTAGAAACCACGCGGGATTGGAGGCTGTCATGTGTCTTAACAACCGTCTCTCGGCATTTAGTAATTTAATTACATTTGATAAATGTTGCTACTTGTGTAGCGCGCCACGAGATTTGATAAACGAATTCACCTAAATTGAAAATTAGTGATTAATCAATTACTCGTTGGTTCACTTAGTTTGATAAATATGGGTTCACTCAATTTGATAAACTTCTCAATAAGCCCCCTAAATCGAGGGCTATTGAGTCTTTTCTACTTAGTTAATACGTTGCTCTACCAGTTCCAAATGAGCAGTTCTTGCTGCTCTCCAGAGCGTTTTGAGCCTCCTACCGTGTAACGTATTCCCAGAGTCTTCATTTGTAGTCCAGCGAATGCCTCGCGCATCTCTGGTATGTCATTCACACTGATCACCATCTTGCCTTTGATCGTCTTCGCAAGCTCGGCCATCAAGGCATATTGCTCTAGTCCAAACTCTACACCATAGCCTGCCGTACTCCAGTAAGGCGGGTCTAAATAGAACAAGGTTTCTGGCTTATCGTATCGCCTTACGCACTCAGCCCAGTCCAACCGCTCGATATAGGTTCTTGCCAAGCGTAGGTGAGCAACGCTGAGATCTTCCTCAATCCTTAACAAGTTCAAACCAGCGGGTCGAGACGCTGAACACCCAAAATTCTGACCTGATACTTTCCCGCCAAACGCCAGCTTTTGAAGATAGTAGAAGCGACTCGCTCGCTGAATATCGGTTAGTGTTTCAGGGTTAGTATTCTTCTGCCATAAAAACTCTTCACGGCTAATTAAAGCCCATTTAAAGTGCCTTATAAACTCCTCTAAATGATGTTTAATGACTCGATAAAGATTCACCAAGTCGCCATTCATATCGTTGACCACTTCCACCCTTGCCTCGTCCTTGCTGAAGAACATTGCTGCACCGCCGCAGAAGGGTTCGACATAGGTATGATGCTCAGGGAATATCGGTAAAATCTGCTTAACTAATCTACGCTTACCACCCATCCAAGGGATAATCGGTTTTGGCATGTGAGCCTCCTTTTTTAGGATTTTTTATGCTAGGCTCGGTTCGCCGTGTCGACGCGGTGAGGGAGCCTTGGTTGGCTCACAGGGAGTTATCCTGTGTGTTGACGGTCTAGCAGTGTTGGTAGCATTGCTAGACCGCTCTCTTTTATCAAATCTCTAATTCAACATACGTCAGGTCGGCGGCTTGGCCTTGGATCTGACCATCGACGATATACACTTTCCCGCTTGCAACTGAGTCACCCAAAACAGTCTGATAACTGCCATCGGCGTGCTGTACTGTTGTAGTGCCATTTGTCACGTTAATCACAGTGGCAACACTGCGCTGGGGCTTGGGGTTTAAGTTCGCTAAGCGTTGATAGATGTTGCTCATGCTGCCACCTCATTACGCAATAGCGTCACGGTTTGATTCACTGTAACCATCCCCGTTGACTCATTAACGCTGCCACTAATGCTGAAGCTTTCACACACTGACTTAAACACCTCGGCACCTTTACGAACCCCAATTAACATGCCTAGGCGCATGGGTGGTAAATCCGCCATGACCTTAGCGCGAATGCTGTTTTGCACCTTATTACCTGCGTTGGCTAATTCGGCCGTTGCGCGCATTCTTGCGGCTTGATTATCAGTGATTAACTTATCCACTATATCAGCAGCAAAGTTGTCACCAGCGGTCCCGAAACGTTTCACTTTCGCCGCCACGCCTTGTTGCTCACCACGCACAAACACCGCATTAGCATCGGGACGAATATCAATACGCTCGTTAAATTCGAGGATCACTCCGTCATGCAAAATCACATCGGGAATTGCGCTTGCGGTATTCCAAGGCACGACTGGCCACTGAGGGATCACCGTTATAGTCTGAGTTTCATCATTCACATCGAGCATGGCCCCAATGCTATTTGCCATCATGTTAATGGCTTCAGCGGGAGTTTTAGCGGCATAACTAAAGGCGTTTGCGGGTACAGGGTAATCACTAATTTTACTGGCGACAGTCCACCCAGTATTGGCCACAATATCGGCCATCAAACCAATAAAGCTGCGGGCTACTACGTTCACATAGTTGATGGCCTTTCGGTTCGGGCTGGCGAGAGTTGCTAAACGGCCTCGACCTGTCGCGCTATAACTGGTTTTGCCAAAGGCTTTAGATTCGCTGGGAGACTCACAAAGCAGGTAAAAGTCATAGCCATTAATGCTTATTTTCAGTAATTCATTAGCGGCACGCTCGGCATCAATACGGGATGAAAACGCTAAGCTTCCGCTACTGGCCCATTGCGAACGGGACTGAGAAATAGATACTGATTTGAGCACCACAGCAACGCCGTCACTCACACGAACACAACTGATTTGAGGCTGCATGAGGTAACTCCTTCTGATTTGCGGTTCGATGGGGATCTTAAAATCAATGGTGGGTAAAGATGGATTTGTGCCTATCAGGCCGCCGCCATCGTCCCAGTAACAAACATTGGGTGAAGGGGTAAAGTTGAGCACAATCGGGCTTGCGGCATTTCCCCAAGGGTCACTAAAGTTAATGGTGATCTTGCCTTTGGGTGGTCGGTATTTGCTCGAACACACCCACCGCGCCGCATGTGGCCCCCATGCTATTCCTTTCATATCGCCTGCAGCACGAATATTCGAGTGGGCAAGCTTAACCTCAGTCGCGACTAACTCACTTTGCCTAAAACCCAGTGCGATAATCTGCGTGGTAGCCTCTGGCTGCCGCCATAGCATTTCAACCCGTGATGGCACTAAGTCAGGCAATAGCCATAGGCTAGAAGCTTGCACACTATGTAACTGCGGCACCAACCAAAGCAAATCAGCTTTACATGGCACTAGGTTATTCCAGCGCCAAACCACTGAGGCGGTAATACCCAGTAATGTTTTAGCTTGCCACTTGGCCGTCACGATTTGCGTCACATGGCCAACTTGCCATTGTGACGTTAATTGTGTGGCATGGCTTTGGGTGGCTTCTTTAATGGTTAGCTGCTGTGCAACGCTCGGCGCAATCGAAATACCTATGCCGCACATAATACCAATGGTACCCGCGCTAATGGGTACCTCTGGTATCTCTGGCGTGGGTTCATCACCAAAATTAATGGTGAGCGGTGAATGGGCGTTTAGCCATTGGCCGCTAAAATTAATCGTGATAGCAGTCATAGCTATAGATTCACACGGTTAGCATCAACTAATTCACTGGTAACACCATCAACTATTTCAGCATTAAAGTTTTTGTCATCATCCATAATGACCACAATCACGCCGTCTGTAGCTTGAGTTGGTGGTAACAGTAACTTGACTACACCACTAGGCGGGAAGTCGCCAAGCCTTAAGGTGTAAAAAGTCGCTCTATCAATCACGGCGTATCGTTCAGCAAACTTATCTTGATTGGTTATCGAGAGTTGCCCAAGAAGGTATACACCTTTAGAAATCGTTGGGGATGGCAATGTAACACTAGGCATACCATTCTCCCGTTGAAAGCCATACTCTTGATCCACCAAAGTGGTATTGAGGCATTAGGTGCCACTCAATACCGTCTGCTATCCACTTATAAATATTGGGTTCAATTGCACAACCAAGAAAGGTTGATAAATGCAATCCCGGCAACATGCCCCTTATAACAGGTTGTAGCATGCTCCGTAAGTGATTAACGCCTTGACTATCAACGTATGACGATGAGTTACCGGAGTCTGAAATCTGACTAGACTGCAATCCTATGACCAAAGGCATGAATGTCATATTGAAACTTGGCGGAGGCGTGGCTGTTACTGGTGATGTTCCATAACCTGTCGAAAGGGGCAAATTGGTTTGTAGCAATACGCCCCTTTTAGGACTTACCAAGCTAGCTGTCTCATATAATTTTAAACAATCATTGTTAGCATTGTACGCATATAACAGGCTACCGCCTCCGTTACCCGTCAATGACACATCGGCTTGAACTGGTGATGATATTGTAATAAATGTATGAACATCACCTGGTACGAAACTTTGAAAATCACCGACAAACAACAACGGCATAGTGCTTGTTGTACCAGCAACATTTCCCCCTGTTTGCGCTGTGCTACCGTAAATTAAAATGTAAAAAGATTTTGGGGTTGCATATACCACCCATCGAGTATGAATGTTTGAACAAGTCACAAAATAATCACGATAGCTGGCACCTGCTACCGTTGACCAATCAGGATTTAACGAGCTAATGAATGGTGCATTTTGTGTAAACAATACATCATTACTAACATCACCGGAGGTCTTAGCCCATATTTTAACAAAACCGCCTGAACCATGTTCGGTCGAATTTCTAAATACAATACTGTTAGCGGCAGCATCCTGAAATGGTGCAGTCCACCCAGCTCCAGGCTTAGAGCCATATCCATCAACAAGGCATTTCTTCAAAATATTGATAATTTCAGAAGGCTTTCGAGTTCCAATCGAAGGCGCACCCGCATCATCCCAGCGATATACTGTTGGTGTAAAACCCATAATAATGACTCCTTTAAATTTCGCTTACGACTCATTGCCAAACAATGACAATACGGCTTTATCTATGGTAATTTGGCTGTGGCCAACCTGCACATTGCGCAGCAACATGATGGGTTTTGATGACGCAAAAGTGGCAAAGCGCACCGCCTCACCCGTTTGCCAGCCGCCACCCCATGCGCCTTTTCTGAGCACAAAATAAGGGGTATTTGTCACGGGGTTGATAGGGGCAAAATCATTGAGGGTATCACCAGTCGCAATTTGTCCGAGGCGGCGACCGACGCAGCGAAATGCGGTTTCACTGGTCATGATCATCACCCAATCTTCGTTTACTGCAGTGTTATTTTTAACCTCTACCGGATAGTCAACGGCGTTAAAATTACCCGTGGCTTGAGTGCCATCAACATCCCAGTTATTTGACCAGGCGGTCATATCCCGTACTTGGCCAACACGCGCCTGCAAATCACCTAAAATCTGCACACTGGCCACAGTTGCCCCAATCGGGTATTCGCGTGATAAAGGTTTTGCCAGCACTATGCTGCTTGGGGTAAAGCTTGAAACTAACGCAAGCTCGCTAATGACATCGGTCAGCACAAAGGGCGGCACAAAACCAGTAAAGGCGCTATTAATGGTGACAGTGCCTGCCGCTTTATTCATGGTGAAATGGGTGTTTTCGCTGGTCCATAGGCTGGCGCCATTCGCATCTGTAATATCGCTAAATGCTGCGTTTTGACGAATGTTATACACGGTACCAGCCGTGGCGGTGACTTGCTGCACTTGTGAGTGTGACAGCGCCACAGTGCCCCACTGGCGGAACATATTCACAATGCCATCATAAGGGATACGCAGCGGGTTAAGGCCATAAATCTCAGCGGGTGGTAGTTGGCGCACTTGATCGCTAATGTCATAGCGCAACGTGGTTAAATCCACTGGGGCACCAAAGGTCAGTTCCACAATGCCACTGCTAATGCTGCCGTTAATGCCAGTGCCAGCAACCCCCCCTTGAGCATTGGCAGAGGCACTAATCAGCGCTCGGTCAGAGATACGTTCAACCTGCACATAAAAGCTTTCTAATAAGGGATTTGGCACGGACAAGGTGAACTTAGCGACCGTATCACCTGCAGCAGCCGCCGCGCTCGATTCGACTAATCCGGCAAAGGTAAACGTAAACTCGCCACGGCTAACGACTTGCTTAGTCACCGCACCTGTTAAGTAGTTAATCGTTGCGAGGTGTTCTGTACCATCATATAGCTTGCCTGTAGTGCCCTCGGCACTCACTCTCTCATACACATCTTGGGCAGCATAGTTTGTATCAGCAAAAACAGCTCGGCCTTTAATACTTCCCACTGTCAGTTGCTTGTTGGTGGGGAACGGGTTGGCGCTTGAATAGATGCTGTATTTATAGGATGAAACATAAAATAGGCTCACGGTTGACGCATCATTAAATCTTGTACTTGAGGTGAGCGTTACCGTGATATTACCTGAGCCAATTGTCACGGATTGAATGTAGCTGGTATAACCGCCGAACGTGGCCGTGGGTAACGTTGAAACGGCAACTAATCCGTTTTCATCGGTTAATAAATCCGTGGTGGTAAAAGTATAGCTATAGGTGCCTGCACTTGAAGGTTGGGTGATCACTTTGCGGATCACTTGGCTTACAGTGGCATCCCCGTTTTCACTGCCGCCGACAATGGTATTGCCTGGCTTGGGTAACACAGTGGTAATGGATGGCAGTAATGACAACTGCGTCGCCCCCACGGCTAAATTAACGCCATTGGCCACAGCCGTTAATTTGGTTACGCCATGAAACTTAAGGGGTGATGCGGTATTAGATAAGCGCAGCTTAGTACACTTACTTTGTCCATTAACAATTAATGATGGCCATGGAGTGGCAAAAGGAATGGGTGGATCGAAAGTGACGGTACCGACTTGACCATTAACATTATTGGTCTTGGTTACTTTGCAAAAGTGAGTTTTGCGCGGCCAATCGGCATTTTCCACCCCAGTATATTCCACAGTAATACAAATCACTTGGCCCACAACCAAATAGGTCGTTTTCCAGTAATCGCGATCATTAAAGCGATAAGTCGATTGCAAGTAATCTGAGGAAAACGAATTTTGATTAACAAGGAACCCTGGGCCACCTTCGCGGATTAATTCCCCTGCAGTGACAGACGACTCAATGATCTCCTTCATATCCGTCATGCGAGACTCATCATCCAGCGCAGGCGATTCAATCATAAACACATTCACCAACGGATCGACTGGTGGCTCACTCACAAACACATGGGCTTGCTTAAGTTTGTTAGTGTCATTTGTATAAAGCGTGGGGAAGCACTTAACGATATCGATACTCGATTGAGCATGATCAATATCAGAGATAGCATCAAACAGTTCATTAATCTGCCCTGATTGCACTACGTTGTTCGTGCGCTGGCCGCCAGCCTCATTGCTTGAACCTAATAGTTCAGGCTTGAAGATTTTTAAGCTGTCGCGAGAAATCGGAGTCGGAGAAGTTGCCATATTAAACAGCCTTTAAACAGTGATTAACTTGAGGGTGATGGCATCGACAGCATCGGGGGCGCTATCGCTGTAGTTAATGTCTGGTGCACCGCTAATCGGTTGATCGCGGTAATCCCAAATCACGCTAAAAACAGTGCCGTTAATATCCAGATTGAAACTAGCAGCCCCTTTTGTATTGGCGTGGCTTTCAAGGGCTTCAAACAGACTTAAAGATTCGCCATCACTAAAGAGCATAATGGAACGCCCTGCCTGTTTAGCCGCGACTTCAACATGCTGCGAGCCATCGAGCGCAAACTCAGTGCTACTCACAAAGGGCGTATACCCAAAGCGGTTAAGCCAAATAAAATGCGGTAATTGAAGCGTGTCTAAGGTGATCATGAGGTGGCCTTAATCTGTTCTAGTTCGCGCAAAAACAGCTGCTTAAACTCATCAAGCAAATCGGCTTTCACCACATTGCCCGATGGCATTGCCAGCTCTAACCGATAAATTTGTACACTGCCGCCTGTGTTCTGATTACTCACCGATGGCGAAGTGGTTTGGCTTGTAGTACTGCGAGTGGAATTCGTCGCGGTGCTTGCACTGCTTGATGCACGCTCGATCGCCTGCGCGTTACGTTCTACCGCCTCTGCTTCGATTTGTTTTAGTTTGGTGGCGTAGATTTGCTGACTCAGTTGCAGTGCTTCTTGGGCACTGGCAATGGACTCTTTATCCTGAGCCGTGCGGGCTGCATCGAGCTGCACCTTAAGCTCAGCTTGTTGCTGTTCATAGCGGCGCTTCTCGATAGCGGCTTGGTTATTGTTGAGCTGATCCATCTCATCTTTGAGACTGCCCAAGGTCGCGTTGATATCGTCACGCAGGCCGAGAATACGATCGCGGGTAGCATCAATGGCCACTTGCAGTGGCTTAAGATCTTCGTCACCTAGCTCGCGTATATTCCACTTTGCCTCACGGCTAATTTGATTAACGCGATCGAGGCTAATGCTTGAGCTTTCGAGTTCTTCAGTCCATTTGCGGGTCAGTAAGGTTTCATTGATGATCTGCTTTTCGCGGATAAAAGCTTGGTTACTGAGCTGCGCCAGCACACCCCAAAAGCCCGTATTCACCCGCATATTGTTCATGATGCTTTTAGTCAGCTCATCGACGCGGGCGTTGAGTTTTTCGGTGCTATCTTCGTTAAAGTTGAACTGTTTATTTAAGTGGGCATAGGCACCCGCAAATAGGTTGACATACTCAGTGGCGCGGCCAGTGGTTTCCTCTAATTGTTCAAGTTCTTCGCGTTGCTCAATTAAGGTTTTAGTGGTCTTTTTTACCTGTTCGTCAGTCTCTTGCTCACCATCTTCCAAACCGCCCATTAAGCGTTGCAATATTCTGAGCACTTCAACTAAGCGCTCTTTTTGTCGCAGGTATTCTTCCGCCGTGATGCCGCCGTCTTTATAGGCTTGTTCGAGCCTCAACATCTCATCAGATACAGCGGCATACTTGCTTTTTATCTGTTCATAATTAGCAGCTTCGAGTGCCTGAACCTCACTGAGCTGCTTAGTTTGGTCACTTAACTTGCCCTGTAAACTAATCAGATCTTGTTGGGCTTTTGCTTTGGCTTTACTCGATACCGTCGAGCTGTTCATCACATCACGGCATTGCTTCAAACGGGCTTCAGTTTCTGCCACTGCGCGGCTTAGCTTGGCTTGCTCGGGTGAAAGTTCCTTCACGCTGTCTGTATAGCCGTATTGCTTTGCAGTCAGCTCGCTCAGTTCCTTGGTTAGCCCAAGGGTAGCAGCTTGCGCTTTCAAGGTTTCGGGTACCGCAGCGCCCGTCGCTTCGGCGGCCGTTAATGCCGCTTTAGCCCAGGCTAAAAACGCATCCTTTTGTTGCTCAATCGGTTCACGGTTATTCTTAATCAGATTAAAGGCCGCTTCGGCTTTCGTATTCACCTGCTCTAAGGCATGGCTACTGGTCAGCCCTAAGTCCTTATAGGCTTGCTCCAATGCCTCGGTGCCCTTAGCAGTAGCATCAAGATAAGTTTGCTGCTCTTCAAACTTGGCGCGCAGTATTGTGAGTAACTTAACGTGGCCTTCGTATTGCTCCCCCGCCGCCTTTAACGGCACTAAGGCGGCATCAATTTGGCGAATAAAACCGCCCATACCACCCTTAACGCCATCGAGCGATTTAGTTTGTTCGCTTAAGGTAAAGGTCAGGCGCAGCGCTTCTTCAACCGTTAATTTAATCGGCTCAACGACGTCAACGGCGGCCTGTTTGACTTCTTCCATGGCTTTAGCGGCGTTTTTCCACTTACCAGTGGCGTCGTCATAAATCAGTTTGCCTTCGTCTACCGCCTTGTTGAACTCGGCCATAGTGGTAAAGGCTACGCCCGTTTGCTCACTGAGATCCTTAAGTGAGTACTCCAATTGTTTGGCGCTAGACGCGGCAGCGCGTTTAGATTTTTCCAGTGCTTCTTCAGCAATCAATAACTCTTGGTATACCCGAGCGACCTCGATCAACTCGCTAATCAGCGCTAAGTACAAACCCGCTTTAGCCGCTGCTGCCAAGGCGGTTTTAAGTTTACCAGCAGCTAAGGCCGCGCCCTCACTCGCCGCAGTGGTACCCATAATCGCGCCAGTGTAAAGACGCATCACGCCGATAGCGGCATTGGCTCCAGTAATCACATCACTAAAATAGCTACCGACTTTTAACGCGAGAAATGCCTTAGCCACAAAACCAATTTCATCACGGAAGTGGTAAAGCATAGCCGCGCCATCTTGCACCGCTGAGCCTATGCTCACGATCGTGTCGCTGACTTGCTGCGCCCATTCCTTTAAACGGCCATCGGCGGCCATGGCGGCAAACTCAAGATTCAACTCACTGATCTGGCCCTTAAGCCAATCAAGTGCACCGGACTGAGCCACGAGATCATAGAAGGATGAAAGGTTGTCTTTGAGGTTTGATACTTGGCCACTGAGCAACGCCATCTGCGCTGCTGCGCTGCCATTAGCGGCTCGGCCCATTTCATCAATCAAGCCTTGAATCACATCGCGGCCAAGCTTGCCTTGCTCACTGAGCTTTTGCAGCTCTAAGGTGTTCTTTCCCGTGACCTTAGCTAGCATGTCCCATACGGGCACGCCGCGCTCAATCAACTGCAGGATCTCTTCGCCCTGTAGCTTTTGTTTTGCCCAGGCTTGGCCGAGTGCCAAGGTGATCCCTTCGACTTCTTGAAAACCGCCACCGAGTTTAAAGGCTTGATCCACAATCGCCTTCATGGTGCCGTTCATAGGATCAAGGCCAAAGGCTTTGGCCTTCACAAACGCTTGGTTGACTTCGTTCAGTTGCAGTGGCACATCGATGGCGAATTGCTTTACCCAAGCGGTGGCTTGTTTGCCAGATTCAAAACCGCCCATCACGGCATTCATTTGCACGCCAAGACGTTCAAATTGATCGCCCGTGGCAAAAATATCCTTCAACGCTTGGGCCACGCGGTCAAAGCCCAAATAGGCACCCGCTAAAGCGGTCACTTGGCCGATCACGCCACGCAGGGAACTGGCTTGATCACGGGCGCTGGCATTGCCCTTATCTAACTGATTCGCAAACTTATCGACATTGCGGCCAGTGCCGTCAAATTCGGCACTTAGCTTGCGCTGCGCTGTGGTCAGGTTGTTGTAATCAATGCCCGATTTTGACAGGGCATTTTGCAGCTTAGTGTGGCTGGATGATTGCTGCGCTAACTCGCGCTGCATTTGCTCCAGCTCTTTTTCAGCCACATCAATAGAGCGTGCCAGCTGCACAAAAGGCGCATCCGTTTGGCTGGCACGTTGCTTTAAGTCCTGCAGTGCTAAGGCGGCGGCAGTGACAGCAAGCTCTTGTTGTTCAAGCTCATTACGTGACCGCTTAAAGGTGTTGATCAGGTCTTGCTGGTTAGCCAGTTCATCGAGCTTATTGGCTAAGGTATTGGCTTTTTGGCTGGTCGATTGGCTGCTATCGCCTACGTCATCAAGCCCAGTTGCTAAAGGCTTGAGATCATTAGTAAACTGCTCTGTTTGGTTGCTGGTATTACGGCCGCTTTGGGCCACTTGGTCTAACTGGTCGCTTAACGGATCAAGGCTATTTTTGAGTTCATCAACTTGGTTAGCACCCGCTTGGCTGGCATCACTCACGCCATCAAGTTCATCAGCGAGCGCCTGCGTCTTAGGATTCGCCGCATCCGACTCAGTGCCGATGCGCTTAAGCTCATCGACTAAAGCCGCTATGTGTTGCTTGCCCGTGGCTTCTGCCACGATCCGCAGGGCGAGTTCTAAGGTTTTATCAGCCATGGCTATCTCGTTAATGCTCTCATTAGTATCTAAATAATCGGTGTTTAAACGGCGGTTAAATGGGGATTAAAGGGCATGGCAATTGAGTACGGCCATGCCTTTGGGTTAAGCAAAACCGCTTACGCATCCAGCTCTAGGTACTCGAACGGATGATCCTTACCCGCGACTAACTGGGCTTTACCTGCAAGGGTGGCGCTCACAAACTCGCTGGCGGCAAAATCGAGCGCAGCCGTAGGCGATAAGCTGGCGTCGAAAATTTCGAGCTTAATCGGCTTGCCTGTTTCGAGGTTTTTACCTTCACCGAAGAGCCGCGCTCGGGTTTGAGCACTAATGCCACCACGAACTAGCGTGCCGGAAATGGCGTTATGTTGGCCTGTCACCGTCACCGCGCCGCCCGCTTCAATTGCGCCGCCTTTTACGGCACGCACTAGCCCTAGGGCATAGTTCACCTCATAGTCAGTGCCCAGCACTAAGGTGGTAGCGTCTTTCTTCACCACAAAACCGAGGGCGGCAAAGTTACTTTCAGGTAGCTGTATCCAACGTTGATTGGTTGGTAAGGTCACAGCTTCATCGGTTAAGGTGCCGCTGCCCGTGTTCAGCACTTGGGTATCACCCAGCAGTGCCATAGCAATCAGTTCGGCAGGTTGATCGTCGAAGGACCATTCCACCTCAACAGGTTTTGCAATTTTCACCACGCTTAAGGCTTGGCCGTAGCTGTCTTTCTTTTTACTTGGACGTACCTTTTCATCGGCGTCGGTTTTAATGGCGAGCTTAGTGGTGTTGATGGGACCAATGATCCCCGTTGATTGCCCTTGGGCATTTAGACGGTCAACAAAGAAGTTGCCTGCGACTAATAATCCACTCATGGTGAGTTCCTCTTAGGTTGTTAAGGTTTGAATCTCAAAATCACACTTAACGCCACGGGGTAATAACCGTGGCTTTTAGTGAAACGGGGTTTAACGGGACTGTTAACGCGCACAAAGGGGCCAAGCATCTGACCATCCACCGCAATGGACTTACCCACAATCGCGTTTAACAGGCTGACTAATAGCTCACCTGCTTGGCCTTCGTGGATAGATAAACGGCAAGCCAATACCACAAGCCAAGTCTGCTTAATTTGGCTGGTGTTGCCGCCTTGTGCGGTATCCGCCAGCGTATCGCCCATATACAGCACATGGGCGGCGGGGGTGATTTGGCTGCGCTCATCCACTTCGCTTAGCTCATTGGCTTGATAGACCTTTTTCAGCTTCTGGCTCGTCACTAATGGCTCAAGTATTTGAGTCAGCGCATCACCTGCAGCAAGGTAGTTATCTTTAATTTCAAACATCAGATAAACCCCTTAGACGATGCACGGCCAAACACGCTGCCTGCACTTTCGATACTGACTACTAGCTCACTTTGGCTAGCGACTTCACCCGTATCAGCTAGCCCCAAACTGATATCGCCTTTGCTCACAGCGGTTAAAAACTTCACCACAGCGGTATAGCGTTTCTCGACTTGTTCAGGGGCTTTATCGCCATACAAGAAGTAACGGGCGATATCGCAGCAGTTACGCTCCAATACGGCGGGAACAGTGGTTAACGGCAAGGTGTAACGGCCCACGATATAGCCATCAATCTCGGCCGACGCATCACTCAGCGCTTGCTCAAGCACGACGGTATTTATTTCCCCTGGCACACTGTCTTCACGCTCGGTGAGCAGCATTAAGTCCTGTGCACCAAAGCGACTGAGCATGTTGTCAGGGGTGGCGTACATGGCTCTTGTGATGGCTAAGTCGGCCATGGCTATTCACCTGCTTCGTTGGTGACGGTGCACGATGTTTCAGTGCTTGGCGTTTCAGCGCTTGGGGTAGCCGTTTCACTCGCACCTGGCACTGTGACTCTTACCGCCCGAATAGCATTGACTAAGTCAGGTTTATTCATCGAGTTAAAGCCGATGATCTCCAAGTCTTTTGCTAACGCCTTAAGATCTTTTACCGTGAGCTGGTCTAACAGTTCATCTACTGTCAGTTGGTTTAAGACTTTCTCTTCACCGCTAGGCTCTTTCACGCCAGTCAGCTTGCCTGTGATATCGGTGCCTAATGTCTGATCACCGTCTGGAATGTCCACACTCCCCGACGCTGGTGCCATATCACGCACGGATACTTTAAGGCGCTGGTCAGCTTCAAACGCTGCAACTTGCTCATCCGACAGCTCGGCCAGCGGTATAAGGTTTTCGCCTTTGGAAAGCGCCATGCCCGCACGGCGGTAGCCAGTGTGCGCAAGACAGATAACCAACAGGACTTGAATGTTCTTAGAAGGATTCGCCATTTCATTGTTACCTCACTCGATGTTGGGGTGCGGGCGCATCCTTGTGCCTGCGATTCGCTGCTCAAACTTAAGGGGTGAACACCTAAAACTGTGGCACCACAAGGATCTCGAACTTGCCTTTCAGTTCGTTATCCACGGTCACGCCACCTTCATCAATGCGCTCACGGGTCATTAACTTGAGTGCGACGTCTTCAAGAGAAGCTGGGATCACCAACAAATTGGGGCGTATCTTGAGCTTCTTACCGCCATCGCTGGTAAAAGCTTGCATGGCTTTGTAAGCACTCCATAGGTTGGTGGCATTGAGAGTACGCTTGTTGGCGAAGGCCATTTGCCAGAAGCCAAAGCCCGCTTCACAGCGCATATCGGTGCCGAACTGGAACTCGTTATTGGTCCAAACTGCAGGGTCAGTTGGATTAAACAGGGTGTTTAAATCCAGCTTGCGACGCTCTTGGAAGATGAGTGGCTTTAATGGGCGCGTGGTATCGAGCAAAAACCAAGGTTCCCCCGTATAAGCGCCATCAACCACCATGTTGGCCACCGATACGTCAGCACCCGTTCCATCGTGCTTCTCGTTAACGGGATGGTCAGTGTCAAAAAAGTTCTGCCCGTCATAACACAAAGTGCCAAAGCCTTCGGCTAATAGCTCGAACACTAGATCGTCGGGAAACTCTTCACCTTCCTGCGCCAATGCCTGCACCATAGGTTTGTAAATCCCTAAAGTGTCATCTTCAACATCATCACGACTAATACCAATCGTGGTTTCAAAGGTACGGTTAGTGATTGAATAACCATGCTCTTTGATGGAGTTGATCACCCGCGCACCAATCCATTCGCGCATGGTCGGCATTGAACCTAACCAGCCGTAGGTATTGGACTTAGTATTGCTTGGCACGACTGAGGCAATTTTTAAATACAGTGGCTCAGTCTTAGCTAAAGCATTTTGAAACTCGCTACGCACCATAGTGCGCAGAGCTTGTAATACTGGGGCGTTAATAGCAGCCATTATTTGTGCTCCTGATCAGCGGCGATAGCTTTAGCAAAGTCAGCTTGTGACATGCCCCAAGAATCGGCCATTTTGATTTGGTCGGCAGTCAGTGCCGCGAGTTTGGTGTCCTTGTCCTTGATAGGATCGGGAACTGTGGTGGTTTGCTTGGCCGTTAATGCGGCAATAGCCACACGCTCACCCAGGTTGGCTGTAAGCGCCGCCATGGATTGCTGGCCTAACTTGGTTAGGTAATCACGTTCACACTCAAAGGCTTTGCCTTCATCTATCGCCGCCTTCACGGTCTGCTCAACGGTAAGCACACCGTTTTCAGCAGTGAGTGCAACAAGTTGCGCGCGCAGGGCAGCGACAGTTGCCGCTGGAACGTACTGGCTTAGATCAACCGAGGGCGATGTAGCACTCAGCGCGGTAAGCTGTTGCTTTAAGCCATCAACGCTATTTGCTGCCGTGGTTAGCGTATTAAGTGCAGATAGCGCCGCGACCTCTTGCTCTGCCGTTAAGGCCGTTGCATCCTCGGGCACATCTACCCCAAGGGCGGCTAAGATTTTTCTCAGTAATGGGTTCACATGGAGTTCCTCCGTGTCGGTGGATTGGATAGGTTCGTGTGGATTGAGGCTTGTATTAAGAGCAGCCAATGCGGCCAACGATGCGAGTGGCAGCATGCCATCGACACCAGGGCGGTTAGTTAACGCGGCTGAGTGGATAAATTGCGGGCGGCCAGTGCTGGTGTCATAACCGAACACTAGGCTGAAGTACTTGTATTCTTTGGCGGTGAGGTAAGCGATGGCGTTATCGGTAAAGCGCGGCTTAATAAACAAGCCCTGCCCTTGTCGATATTGCACGTCATCGATGTTGAACCAACCCGCAGCGGGTGCAGGCAGGCCATTCTTCTCTTTGTTGAGGGTTTGGTGTTCGTAGTCAATAACCAGATCACCGGCTTTATGGGGGGTGTTTGCTTGCAGGGCCGCGAACGCAACGCTATCCATCAACCACTTGCCACCAGCCACATCATCAGGGCGACCATCTACGGCGGCAAAGTGGCCATCAGGCAGCGCCTGAATGTAGCCATCTTCACCAACCACAAAGGTTGCTTCTGAATTGACGTTTAACTGGCTGCTTAAGGCGGCAAAACCCAAAGCGGTGTTGGTTGCAGACATAAAAAAGGCACTCTCAATAACATTGGAGTGCCTATGATGATCTCGCTCTGCTCGCTAGCGGATTGGAAAGGTTTCGGGATTAGACTTATTTAACTTCATTTACAGCATTTAAGACAACTGTGGCTACAATTTTTTCTTGTTTTTGCACTTTTATCAGAAGCAACATCATGAAGTGATACAGTCAAATGCTTAACTTTGAATAGCTGCCCAGAACTCTTATGTCTATGAACTGTGTAGAAGTATCGTGCACCTTTTTCTAGCGGGTCTTCGAGAAACCTTATACTGTATTCAGATTCTTCAATCTCCTTTTGTAGAAGATAATCTCTCCATTTTTGCAGTACTTCAGTGGGATTAGACAAGCGACAATATATAAGTAATGCACCTTCTTTCTGTACTTTGGAGCCTGTTACATACCTATCAACAAGTTGCCTAAAGCCTTCCATAATATGTGTATTACTATTATCTAACTTAGCTTCTCCCAGCCAAACGAAATTATCTCTAAAATTTATCGAGAAATCACAATTCCCATTATAATATGCATCTTGCTCGGCAAGAATACCAGTAAACCGAAATGCATTAACCATTTCTAATGTAGTTCTATCTTCTGAGTCACGAGCTCTTAAGTGGGGGTGCATATCAATTCTACTTATTATCAAGTCTAATGTTTCATATATACAACTTATGAATGAATCATAATCCCTTCCATATAAATCTCGCTGAAGTCCTAAAGTACAATTTGGAAGCCAATGGTTTAAGCTACCATTTTCCACTTGTTCCAACGTCATTTGTTCAAGGCCATTCATGCTATTTCACCTCAACATCTAACTGATGAAATCTATTAAGAGAAAACAAGATGCAAACCTTACTCTCATAGTCATAAATTAACTCGCCTGTATTTGGATGTACAATTGAACCATGTAATTTAGCATCTAACAATTCTTCTACGCTCAATGGGTGCCACAAACCATCATCCACAAGAAAATAATTTACCTTTAAAAATTCAATGTGTTTATCAAGTAGGTAGTTTATTATTATTTTAACTTCATCCTCACATCCTAGTTGAACTACACCGTTTTTTATTGCTTCATGATAAATCTGATGAAAACCTATGTTGCTATAATCATTTCTTAACGCACGTTTTTTGAAATACTCAAAAACAAGCAAGACAATTTTTAGAGAGTTATCACCTCTCCAGTCATTTTTTATCAATGCTTCTATCTGACTAAAGTACATCTACACATGACTTCCAAAATATGATGACTTACAATCCTTTATCGATTGAATAAAATAATCGTAATCACTTTTAGAACAGCACTCTGATAATACCACATAACTTAGATATGGTGATGCATCACCAGTCATTCTGGAAACTCCTGGGAAATATAATTCAGAATTATATTGTTCACTTCCAATTTTATTAACTTTTTTTACGGCTATTCTAAATAATTGAATATCAGAAACCTTCTCAACTCCGGCTTTATGAAACAACTGTTGCCTAAGATCATGATGACCCAATCTCAATCGCTCATGATGAATTACATCACCTACACAAAAACCAAGCTCACATGCACGATCTTGATGGTTATGGTAAATTGCAGGGATTAAAGTGAAAAAATTTAATCTAGCGAAATTTTTAGCATCTAACTCAACTACTGTTCTCAGGTCTTTATAAAATACGTCTCTTAGTAAATTAAATGAATTATCAGTGTCGTCCTTAGATAAATAAGCTGCAGTATCTAATTTTAGTTCAATAGTAGAATCGGATTTCCTCAAATAGACTGAATCATAATAACGTCTAGTTATTCGTCTTTTTGCTCTTATTTCAAAAACACCATCCAATGAATCAAAGACATCAGTATTTTTTAAACTAGAGACGCTGATTGGAAATGTTTCTACCATGCTTTTTACAGATGCATATACAAAGTTAATACCATCAGCATCTTCTGAAACATGTGTTAAACAAGGAAGTTCACTCAACAGTAAGTCAGTACTTTCATCAATGTAAGGATAATTTATTGCAACAGCATCAATTGATGGTTTTACCATGGTTGCATTCCTATATATGAAAAGGAAGGCCTTATGATCTACTTCATCTACAGATACCGTTTTATTAAAGTACAAGAAGTGGTTTTTGTAGAACTCATCTAATTTTAAAAAAGAGTCCCTAACAATATCATTCATCTCGTACTCACGCCATTTATTAGCTGTAGCGGCAAGCCCTCTAGCAAAATCGAGCTTGGCATTAGTACCTAAAACTCTAAAAACACCCCATGACACTCTTTTTTCTAAAGAGTTAATAATTATATTTCTTTTAACTTCATCCATCCCTAGCTCCAAAGTCATAATTCACTTTACTTTTATAAATCACATCATTTTTTAAATGTTAAACAACAAAAATGATTGCGATGCAGTATTTTTTATCTTAGTTATGTTCAATAAAAACGAGCAGACCAATCATACCCTACTTTAAAACCCGTTTAAATCCTTTGTAAAGCGTTTAAGTGGTTTAGCGATAAGCCGTTACACCAAGTTGAGAGTTAAAGCGCTTAAATCGCGTTTGAAAGCTTTACGCTTCGGAGCTTGTCACCTTAGAATACTGTCATTACTTTGACCTCCAAGGACGGCGTATGACCACCAATCCCCCTAAGCAACTCCAAGCCAAGCAGGCACAAACTCCTCGAGCTGAAAAATCTTTTAAATGGCTCATTATTTTACTGGCCATTGTTGCAGGCTGTTTGCTTGCTTTTTACTTTTTAAACTTCCGCGGGGGTATCGGGGATAAAGGTGACTTTGGTGCCTTTGGGGATTACTTTGGTGGCGTGCTAAACCCAATCCTTGGTTTTGCTACTGTTAGCCTTCTAGTCTGGTCATTAAAGTACCAGATGGATGAACTGGCTCTTTCACGACAGGAACTTGCTCTAACTCGCCAAGAACTTGCTGAAACCAAAGAAGAAACGGCTCTCAGTCGTAAAGCAATGGAAGAACAAGTCAATCACATCAAAAATGAAGCAAAGCTAAACGAATTGACAAGACTATTAGACCTTTCTCAAAAAAAATATGAAGTGATTATTGGTCAACCGTTCCCAGTGAAATCAGTCCAAACAAGCCCCCAATCGACTCAAATGCTTAATGATACATATCATTCATTTCTAAATAATACACTGTTACATGTTGATCCCCATTACTACCCTAAATTTGCACTTGCTGTAACAAAAAACGAAGATGTAACAAGCCATTTAAATAGATTAAGGCGTGAGACGATACTCATTTCTGACTTGGCACTTAAATACTATTCAATTAATGAAAGTGAAGAGTTTGCAAGGGCTTATATGTTTGATTCTTACGATATGCTGCAAATAATAAGCCGAATTTATCCAGATGAAATAACTCAAGACAGAATCACTACAATTGCTTCTCTTTTAGCTGAATACATGGATGTGGCTAAAGTTTCAAACACTGACAAATCTTAACTTTATAATAAATATCCTCCCAAAATCCCTAATATAGATTGCTCATCCTCAGTGCTCACACCTAGATATGGGCGTGCTGGAATACCCGCTGGGCCTGCGGGCATATCATCGGTGCCGCCGAACTGATGAATGGCGGCATAGATTTTATTGCTACCAATGGCCGCCCAAAAGTCGCCGCTGTCGGCAGCTACGCTGGCAGCTAGCCCGCCAGCACTGGCTTGTAATATCTTACCGCCCTGGCGTTTAGGGTTGGCCTTAAGGTAGGCATCACTTAAAGATGCCCAGGCTTGACCTGTTACGGGATCGGCCTCTGCTTCAAAGGCTGATTCGGTGGCGGACTCTAGCACAGCGGCAATATCGTTCATGGGTTCGCTTAAGTCATCGAGCTTAATCAGCAAGCTATCAAGCACCTGCAATACAGTGCCGTTGGTAAACTGAATATCCACTTTATTCATAGTGCATCCCTACCCTTTTAACTGACCTTCAAGCACTTGGTATTGGGCTTGCTGTAATTGTGTTAGCGATAATGTCAGTAGTTGCACTTCACCCTCATTAGGCTGGTGCGTTAGCTGCCATGCGCTATTGATGATTACTTTATTCTTGCTGCCATTGCCCTCGATGCCATCAACAGCTGCATACACATACAGCAAGTGTTGATTTTCGCTGTCCCATATTACTGCCTCAGGTGTTGTCAACATCAAAGGTAATCGCTTTACCACACTAGATTGAAGCCCGCTTTTTGCTGTCAGCTCACGCGCCCTTATCGCAAGTAAGGCGCTGGGCTCTCGCCCTAAACGCACTGTCACTGCGGTTTGAATCGAGGGCGTCATAAAACCTAAAGCCTGTACGCCTAAGCCTGGTCTTCGTTTCTGCCCTGGATTGGCGGCAAGTACTTCATCCGTCCATTGGGCAAACTGGGCGTGGCGCAGTGGGCTATTATTGAGTGCTTGAATAAACTGCGCGCGGGTATCGAGGGATTGAATAGTGCCCAGCTTTTTAGCAACGGCCACGTCGGTACCAAAGGCGGCTTCGCCTGGACTATAGGCCCAGCCTAAATCGGGGCTCATGCTGCTGCCATCGGGCAGATCGATACGCGCATGGGGCACGGTTAACACTTCACCCGTTCCGCGCGCGACTGTCTCAGTGTCAAAGCGCTGGATATAACCTTCGCCATTTTCCACAGTGATCCCCATCGCCTTCACTTGCGCCTCGGTGAGCGCCCGAACGCGGCAACGACAGCCCCAGCCATTGGGAGGATAAATGATGTCCCATATTGGATCGTCAAAGCGGAACACTTTACCCCTAAGCCGCGCATGGGCTGGCCGCGTTTGGCCGTCATCTATCGCCACATACTGCCAATAGGGGTGGGTTTTAGTACGCGATAACATGCGCCGATAGCGCCCAGCCATGTAAGCGGTTTGCAGGTTTTGACGATAGATAGTGTTTAAGCGGTAGGGACTCCCCAGCTGTACCTCGCGGCCATCGACTTCCTTTTTACCCCACCATCCGAGCTTTTCGAGTTGAGGTTTAAGGTTTGCCTGAAACTGCTTAGCGGTTAACCCTTGGCTTAGGGCTGCATCCACTTGATTACGGATCGCCGTGAGCACATCCATCTGTGCCGCCTTGGCCACCGTAAAGGCACGGGCGTGGGCGCGGGTCCACACGTCTTGCCAATCGTCACTGATGGCAAAGCCTTTGGCACGAAAATAAGCCACCGCATCGGCGGGGGCTTGGTTAATGACAATGCTTAAATCAACGGTTTTAGGCACTCTTGGTTTAGGCATTGGCCATGCCCCACAGTTCGGCCACAAACATTAACCGCGCTAAGGTTTCGGTAAGCTGCTCGGTATCCATGGCGGGATAGTCCTGTTCCAGTTGCGCCCGCAGCTGCTCCGGCTCGCTCTGCAGTTGTGCCAGTAATGGCTCTACCATCGCCATATAGGCTTCGCTCATTTGCCCTTGAGTGAGTGCATCCAAGGCTTTATCTAAGGCGGTTTGGCTCGGTTCACTCAACGGGGCATCTGACTGCTTAGCGGCCCCCTCTTGCGCAGAGAGCGCAGCCAAGGCCGTCTGGTTAGCAGCGCTGGCATTGGGGTCTTCTTGCTGGATCACCAGCACGGCTTCACCATTAGCGGGCTTAGGGATACGGGTCTTTTCATGCAGCCAGTTTTGTGGGATCTGCATGCCCATGCTGACGAACGCACGCAGCGGATACGCTAAGGCCCGTAAGTCTTCGGCTTCTGTGGTATCAAAGACTAAACGTGGATGACGACGATGGCTTTGATAACTCTTGCAGTTGAGGGCATATAAAGGGGCCACTAAGTCGCGGGTTAAGGTTTCGGCAATCAGGGTAAGGTCAGCATCACGCAGCTCTTGGCGCACTTCGTTATGCACGTTACCGAGCGCATTGGTTGAGCTTTTACCATCGGCTTGGCTGGTCAAGGTGCCGCCTAAAATCACCTTGCTCATGGTCTTTTCAGCCCAGCTAATCATCAAATCAAAGGGATCGGCTTGGCCTGTGGCGGCACTCTCAAAATCCATCACCATGCCCTTGGGCATAATGCCACCCGCGTTATGGCCAATGCTCATCACTGCATTTAACAGGGCGCGCTTTTCCTCATCGCTGGCACCCGCTGGATACTGACCAATACGCAGCGGCAAACCGTAGATCTCAAGGAACTCGGCTAAGTCGCGCACACTGTAGTTTTTAAAAATGAACGGCCAGATTAACTGCCGCACTAAACCACTGCGGCTAACATAGCCCGACTTGGCTGGATGAATATGTTTGATCCAACCAAAGGGCCACAGCTCAGCGCCATTGACCGTGGCATCACGCAGCCGCAGTTCGTTACGCCGCTCAGGGTGAGTCATAAACCAAGACGGATCGCGATACTCTGGCACTTCAATAAACCATTCCCCTAGCTCTCGCGTCCAGGCTAACTCGTGCATGCTAAAGCCCTTGAGAATAGCATCGCTCATTGACTTAATGAGCGCCTTTATCCAGTTACCTTCTTCGAGCATTTCTTGCAGATATTCAGTGTCGGCCTTTTCCTGTGGCGTCGGGTTACGGGGCGGTATTAAATAGTAATCCACGCCGATCAGCGCCCGTTTGCGCTTGTCTAACTCGGCATATAGGTGGCCGTCTTTCTCTTCGATATCTTCGGCCAGTTCACATTGGGCAATGAGATCGCCTTGCTCGGCGGCCTGCAAAATATTGGCTGCACTGGCGGGCGTTAAGCCACTACTGGGGTGCTGGCTAAAGGTGCGTTGCAGACCAATTAAACGCACATCGTCGGTCTGCAGCGCTTTGGCTTCACGCTGCTTAAACGGCCGACCACTGGCGTCCAAAATACGTGATTCAGTTGTTTTTTCTTGCATTACCAGCAACCTCGCTGCGTTTGATGATCATCATCCTCATGGGCATTTGCATTTGCATGGGCATTCGGATTACGGTGATCACTCCTAGGAATGGGGGTGAACTCTATGGGTGCACCGTCTAAGGTGGAGGCGTATACCATCAAGAACAGGCTGATTGCGGCATCACCGTGGCGTTCTTTTTCTTGACCTGTTCGCACATCGCCAAGGCATGGCGTACCTCGACGGTTAATGCTCAAGGCCCGCAGATCAGTACTGGTGTCATCGTCCCTTGGAATAGTGATAAGCCCATCTTCAAAGTGACTTTTAAAACGTGGCATTTGCTCGCGGTAAAAGGGCTCAGACAGCATCACGCAGGCGATCACTTCACTGCCGTATTTATCCTGGGCGTACTCCGCTAACGCTTGACCATTACCGCGTGCATCCATCGCGCCGCCCCTCAGCCGTGGCAAGCGGTCCACAATGTAAAACAGGATCTGCTCTTGCTGGCGAAAGGGAATGTTTTTAAGCTCAACCTGTAACTTGGTTTTAATGTGGAGATCTTGGGCTATTTCACCTACGTCAATCACGGTTAAGTCACCACTACGGGCAAAGTCTTCACCAAAACAATGGGGGCGTGCAGGGTCTAAGCTATCGAGAACCGGCTTCAGTTCATCCTCACACCACTTAAGGATCTCCGCCGCCCGTAACCCCTCTGGCCATTGTCCAAAAGCGTCGTCTTTTTTAAGGCGAACAACGGGGCCGCTATCTGTCACGCTGGCCATGCGGGCTTCGATTAACGCGCGGTTAAGATAGGCGCCACCGCCCGATTTAGGGACGCAGAAGTATTCTTCTAACGCATCCTCTTCGGTAGCAGTGGCTTTGAGTAATTTTGCTTTCCAGTCATCCTCGGCCGCTTGGCTCCATTCGATGCCGCGCACTTGGCAAATACGCTTATACAGCCCCTCATTACAGGCATCATCTAAGGTGACGCGGTGAATGGAGTAATCTTTTTTACCCGCACGGGAATCATTAATCAGCTCATTGAACTGGTTATCAATGCCATTATGGGTGGAGATCAAGCGTACCTTCGCGCCCCACATGGTCAGCGCCAATGCCGCTTTTAGCACTTCGGCCAAGCGTTCGTGGAACGCTGCTTCGTCTATGGTCACATTGCCTTGCATACCACGCAGGTTTGAGGGATTACTCGATAGCGCTTGCACCTTAAAACCTGAGGCAAAGTAAATGGCAAAGGTCAGGATCTCTTTGCCGTCTTGGCCTTCATCAACAAACACTTCTTCTTGGATTTCGCCTGCGGCTTTATCAAATACTTTGGCCCACATGGCCGCAGCGTCGATAAATTCCCGTGCCATTTCTTTGTTACTGCCCACATAAAAATGGTTAGTCCCCCCTTGGCCACGGGCAGCGCCAGCGGTAAGAGAAGCATCGGCAGCCTCGGCCCAAGTGAGTCCAGTTCGGCGCGACTTTTCGGCAATTTTCAGCGGTGACTCGTCGGCTATCCAGCGTTTCTGATAACCGAGCAGCACCTCTTTTGGATCAAAGCGACTTAGGCAACTTGCCTCATACGTGGGATCAAAGCTGCTTGCTGTTGGCGTGATGGCTAGCGCTACCGCAGTCACGGCCGCTAACACCTTTTTTTTAATGGTCATCAGGCAATCCCCAATATTTCGCGCTTAAGCAAGGCCACAGCATCACTGGTTAAACCTGCAGTTTTAGCTACCTTCTCGGCGGCATTAGCCGCTTCGGCCGCGAACGCAGTGCGGATCTCTTTCTCGCGCTTATGGCTGGCGATTGCAGCAGACTCCAAACGCTGCACCGCTAACATGGCGTCTTTAATCATGCCAACGTCGGCACCTTCGCCCGTTTCATCTTGGTTTAATAGGGCTTTAAACAGCTGCGAACGCGCCATTTCGAGGATGAGTTTAGTGACTTCACCTGTGGGTTTATCACCCAGTTCTGCCGTCCACACTTGGGTGATCTCACGCATTTCGCGCAGGGATTTACCCACAGCCTCCATCTTGGTGGCATAGCGGTTGATGCCTGCGCGGGAAAGCTGCTGTTCTTCTGGTAGCCCTGCGGCTTTAATCAGCGCATTGATTTCATCAAGTAAATCAATCTGCTGAATCGAGCCATTACGCAGCCCCGCATCGAGTTTTTTGCGGATAGGATCAGGCAGCAAATCGACTTTAGAGCGTCGGCCTCGGGTTTCACTCGCCATTGTAAGCTCCTTTAGAAGACTTTATCGAAGCAGCAATGTCCTTCTGCGCTTGAGCCATGGCTTTTTGCAAAGCTCTTTCGGCCTGTGCAACTTGGGGCACTTTGGCGAAATACATCTTGCGGAACTCACCTTCGATATACCGCTTACCTTCTTTTTCCATCATTGGTTTAATGACTTGGTTTTCTACATCAGCGGTAACAAAAGCGAGAGCTAAGTGATAAAGCACGTTCTTTTGTCCAGCGGATAACGGTTTAACGGCCATGGCTACTCTCCCGCCCGTGGACGCTTAACGCCTGGTACCGTTGCGCGACCTGTGGCTACATCTTGGCCGCGACCTGTTAGGGTGGCCGTGGTCACTTTGCCAACTAACTCGGTTTTAATCAGCCCTTGCTCGTTAAGCCAAGCGAGCTGCACCTTTAAAGAGTCGCGGCTAATATCGAGGCCATAGGCATTTAAGCCATCTTGTAAGATGGACTCATTGAGTGCGAAGGCTCCCGCCTCTGTCAGTAATCGAAGCACCACAAGGCGTTGGTGCTCATTGATAATTTGCTGCATCGCCATTATTGGTGGCCTCCTTTCAGTTCGTTTTCGAGAAGCATGTCGGTCTTGGTTTCTAAGCGCCTAATGCCTTGTTCCATTGCGCCAAAACGCTCACCTAAACCTGTGAGGGTTTTATCGAGCGCATGCAGTTCGTCACGGGTCGGCATGTACTCCAATTGCATTTCAGTTTCGCTAAGGCGCTTGTCGATTTCAGCCACCTTTTGGATCACTTTTTCATGCTCAATCCGTGGGGTAAATCGCGTGCTAAACCACGCCATCAGCAGTGCACAGAAAACGCTAATGACGCTGCCAATGAAGCCCCAATACTTACCGAAATATTCAAATAGCGATTCGATCATAAACGCTTCCCATAGCGCATCTTCTGGCGCTTATCTTCATCTTCTTGGCAACTGATACAGCGCAACTCGTTAAGCCGCTGTGGCTCATTTGGCTCTAAGCAATCAATACAGATGCCATTGCCTTGGCGATGCTGTTTGTGCTTGGCGGCATCCCTTACTGCATCAACGCAGGCAGCTCGCTCGCGGGTTTCCATATTGCTAGCCCAATCGGTTTCGTCCATGCCTATCCCTAATATTTGTCTTATTTTGTTTGGTCTGTTTGATGGCGTTGACGCCAATCGTGCAGGGCTTGCCAGTCGAGATTGCATTGCCCAAGGTCAGTGAGTAGCGAGAGCATTAGCCCCGCTGACTTTGGGTTGGATAGGCACTGTTCCTTCTGGGTTTGCAAGCACTGCAATACCTGTAGTGGAACCTGAGTGACTTTGCACTCGCGCATCAGTACTTCGGGCGGCAACACATATTGGGTCTTGTAAATGGGCACGTAACGCACAGCGGGCGGCGTTGTCGTACACGCGCACAACATCGTTAGGCACACTAGCCACACGCCATGTTTGTGTTTGTTCATCCTGGGCGTCCTCAAGTAGCTGGGTCAGTTGGTGGTTAAGGTCTTGATTACGGGTAGCTAACGCGGCCTTTTGCTGCTCAACGGTTTGCACCTGTAGGGCAAGGGTTTCGCCTTCGTCTTTTAGGGCAATGCGTTCAACGTTGGCGTCTTGTAGCCATACCGCTAGCGTGTCTGCACTCTGTTTTAGGGCAGCATTGTCAGTTAACGCTTGGGTGAGCTGGCTCTTAGTGCTCTGCTGTTGGTGGTACATCAGCCCAATGGTGACTAATGCCAGTGACAAAAATAGCCACTGCACAGTGCTAATGATTTGTGAGGGATTCATTGCGTGCCTCCCTTTGATTGCGAGAGGCCCAGTTCGCTTAGGCAAATGGCTTGCTCTTCGGCACGGCGCTTGATGAGGCCATTTAGGCGCACCTTGTTACCGAATAGGTCGGTGCCATACGTCCAGCCATTACAGACGCGCTCACCCGTTTGCTTATTGGTTGAACAGGCTTGGGTTAGCTCTTTGCACGCGCCCACTCTGTCGCCCGCTAACAGCTTTTTACGCAGGGTTGAGCTGGCAAAGTTGCCGTATCCCGCCCAGTGCAAAAACGATAAATAGGCGGCGTGCTCGCTGTGGGTGAGCGTTACGGGCGCGGTGAGGCTGAGCAGCTGCTTATCTTCCTTGGCGATATCCTTGGCAAAGATCTCCATGCATTGCTGCTCGGTGAAGGTTTGATCAAGCTTTAAGTCTTTGCTCGTATGGCCACGGCAGGCGGTCAGCACGCCCACCGCATCGACATAGACGCTCAGACTATTGCCTTCCCATTTATCGGTAAGCTGTGCGCCAGTGATGGCCGCCGAACTTAAGCCAGCGGCCAGTAAAATCGCCTTGAGTTTACTGTTCATTAGGCACCGCCATAGCTTGTGCCTTGCGTTGATCGCGGGCTTTTAAAACATGGAGGTGAGTGACGGCATGCCAGCCTTGTTCAAAGTAGCTTTGACGGGTGAGACTGTGGCTGTACAAGGGTACGGTGGCGGGCACATCGCCTGCTAACTCCGCCTTGATGCGGGCATTAAAACCGTCCTTAGCGCACTGGCGATAGACTCGGTTTTGTATGCGTTTGGGCTGCGCATTCGCAATCGGCATACTGTTAACGCCGCTGCGAACCTTGCATTTACGAGAGTTGTGGGTGACAAAGGCCATAAAAAAACCGAGACAGTGAACATAGGTTCATTGTCTCGGCTTAAGGGTTTAGAGCGGATTGGAAAGGTTTCGGGATTGTAAGGAAACTAACTAGCGCGAATTGTTTTATTAGCTGTAACCAAATTAAGTCCATCTACACTAAAAAAGTCTGCATCATCAGTCAAAACCAATGTTATTTCATTCTCTGTTAATTCCTTTTCAAGGAATAAATCATATCCGTCGAGGTAAACTTGCGCATATCTTTCAATATACTTTTCACACGTATATGGCAAGCTAGGAGTTAAAGGTGTTGCCCATGATTGAAGTGCAGCAATAACGCTATGTATTTCTCCAGCAACTATTTCTCTACCTTTTTCTCTTAACCATTTTTTTCTTAAATGTCTAGAACCACACGCATCTAACGTTGATTCAACACCCGCAACAATATGGACTAGCTCAGGAATAGAATATTGGGAGAAATATAAGGTATTCTCATTTTCTATTAACTTTGCTAATAACGATGAATAATCATTTAGTTGATATGGTGCAGGTTTTAAGCTGCTGGGGAAAACTCGAGAACTTGCATAGGTATTCCAATAAATGACGTTTGTATCTAAGAATACCTTTTGTTTTACAGGGAAATTATCACTTTCTAGCTTGAAAACTAATTTTTGCACAAGTGCTACTCCAATCCAGACTCAATTCCTGCTTGGACTTTCTGTTGCTCAGCTTCAGATTTTGCATAAAACTCAATCGCATTATGTATAACTTGATTTAGAAGCCTGCGACCTACGTCAGTCAAGTTAATAAAAGAAAATTTTTCTTTCATTTTTTTAACGTCCATATCACCTAAATAAGTAGCCACTGCTTCGTTGAAAAATGGTGAAGCATAAATACTAATACCTTCAAAATTAAGGCAAATGTGCTCATCACTAGAAACTACAGTATCAATTACATCTTTAACTTTCTTACCACTCTCTCTTGAGATTGCCGTCTTCCCAATAACATCAGCAACTAAAATATCCATGCCCGCTCCTACTATAACTAAAAATAATCCGGCACTTGCTCATCTTTAAAACAGTACAACACATCTCTTTTACATCGAAGGGTGATCCTAACCCAACTTCCATGAACATTAATCGGCGCAGGTTCGTATATATCAAGTTTATTTTCACGCCTATAAAACACGTTATCAGTATATATCTCCATAACGCCTTCGTTTATGTCTACAAACTGAGTAAGTAAATGCAATCCCAACCCCCTAGGTTGAGTTGTACCACTATCCTTCAAATTTGCAGTATAAGTCGAATTTCCTCTGACTAATGCCCAAGATAAAGCAACTTTAGCCTCTAACGTCTGACGCAAAAACTGACAGATACTAACTACAATACCTTGCCCCGTATCGCCTACAAGCAAGGATAGCGTCTTTTCTTTGTTATCATAAGAACCACAGCAATGTACAGTACGGGAATGGCTATGCTCAAATGCATTTGCAAAAATTTCCCACATAGAGCTCAAAACTGAAGCTTTTACTTCTAACGACAGATTTAATCGGTTTCTACTAAGCCAATCAGCTTCTAAGTATCGAAGAACATCCCGCTCTGAATGCACAATGCTGTCAAACTTCCGGTATGGAATGATATCATTAGAAACTGATCTAAACCCGAACTTATCAAGGGAATGTAACAATTCCATGTTCCGAAGCTTCAAGTGAACTTGATCATTCATGCTATTTGTTTCAACTTTGATCTTACAATCATAGTTTTCAACTAGATATTGAATATAAGCACCTATCAGCGCAGTGAGGTTTACGCCTGCATAATTGCATTTATCGAACACAATAAAGATGTTATAAAATCGGTCTTTTAGTAACTCACGCCCGAACAACCTTCTCCATAGAACATAAAATGCTTCGTCAGTGTCCCGAACAGATGGAATACTGATAGTTAGTTCTTCAACATTTATGTCCTGCTTCAAGGTCTTGAGTTCCGATTGCATAGTCAATTAATAAATCAAAAATACCGTAACATTTTGTATTATACATATTTTTGCATTGAGAACAGAGAATAGCTTTAAATTATACTCAAAACAACCTCCTTTGCTTCCTTGCCACAAATGCCGCCCTTTGCTCTGCCACTATCTGGCTGATCCGGCGCTCAGTGAGGCCATAGTCACGGCTTAACTGCTCTAGGTTATTGCCCTTAAACTCGCGCCAAATGCGGATATCCCGCAGCGCATCCTTGAGGCGTTCACCATTGGGGATGTAGATATCACGCCCACCTAGGTAGGCGCTTAGGCTAGTGGCTAAGGCTTCACTGAC
Source organism: Shewanella sp. SM71 (assembly GCF_025653905.1). Classification (NCBI taxonomy): domain Bacteria; kingdom Pseudomonadati; phylum Pseudomonadota; class Gammaproteobacteria; order Alteromonadales; family Shewanellaceae; genus Shewanella; species Shewanella sp. SM71. The sequence goes on along the minus strand of NZ_JAKKRW010000012.1, from coordinate 64,389 downwards.
ATTATCCGCGTTATCAATATCATATTGTTTTAGCGTTTGGCGCATCACATCACACAAGCTTTGCAGGGTTGAGGGCCAGCGACGTATAAAGTCCTCACGCTCATCGGGCTTAAGTGTGGCTAAGGTTTCGAGGGCTTGTTCCAGCTCGGCGGCGCTGGTGGACAATAAATCCAACTGATTTTCGGGAATACTAACCGCGTTTAGAGTGTTCTTACTCATGGTCATGCCTCTCGTATTGCGCGACGATCACTTCATAGTTTGCGGGGCGTGTACCTGCTTCATTCATCTTTAGCCGCTCACCACGGACGGTAATGCGCTCAATCAACACCCGCTTGTGCCAGTTTTTAAGGCTTTCTAATACCTTGTAGGCTTGCTGTTCTGTCATCCATGGGGTGGCGTCCACGCCTTGGGTTTGGTTATTAGTAATGCGGCTGCGTAGCGTCATGCGACGCACATAGGCATCAAGCGCCGATTCACTGTTATCCTGGATCACTAAGTGATGGCCCATGGTGATCCAAATAGCACGTATTTTATCTATGCTGGCTAATTTGCTTTTACCCGCAACAGGACTTAAACGACGTTTAACCGCTGTTTTATTGTTGGTTACAGTAGGTTTAAAGCCCTTTTGTTTAAACACTTCTAGCGCCTGTTCAAGCTCTGGCAAGTTCATTGCCCGCAAGGAATCTTTACCCGTGACATTTTTCAGCATGGCGCGGTAGATGGCTTCATCGAGCTGCAATGCTCCCTTAGCCACATTGATTAAAGTGATCAGGCGCTTCTTGTGTTGAGCGACTGGGTGCGCCTGCGCATTAATTTGCACAGGGGCTTTTTGATTAGTTTCTAACATTCGTCATCCTCATCGGTTGTCGCACTGGATACTATCTTGATGGCGGTAGGCTGACTCTTAAGCTGCTGCCAATTCGGTGTTGCTGCATTTAAAAAGTTAAGAGCCCAAAGCTCACGATCGGCGAGCAGTTCTGCCTTAGTTTTCCCCTTACGAACGGGCCTAACTGGGCAGTTCGCAATGGCATATTTGAGTAAGCGTTTAGCATAGGGTGTCATTCATCTTTACTCTTTGGTTAGCTGCTCATCAGTGCCTAATCACTACATTAGACAGACCTCGCTCCAAGCTATGGAGCGGGTTTCGCAGGGTTAACGCATTACTGGCTTTGGCTCTAGCAGTTCTAAATTATTGAGTGACTTCTCCATAAAAAAGGCGATCACAGCGCGGCGTTCGCCTGCAAACTCTTGGCTTAACTCCTTGAGCGCATTGAGCAGCGCGGCGCACATCATCAAGCAGTAATGCGGCCTTTCAGCAGCTAGGCCACTGAGCTCGCTGCGCAGATTGTCAAAGCTAGCTTCAAGTAAGGTCGCTTGGCGTAATTGAAACGCCACCCGATCGAGTGCGGCTTGGTTGTCATCGAATAGGTGTTGAATGCCCGATTGTGTACTGAGTGTCATGATGTGCTCCTTGCTCCCCCTAAAGGGTGCTGATATCCAGTGGTAGTTGGGTATATTTGCCATTAGGCTGACGCTCATATAAACGCAGGTACTGACTAGTGCCTGTGATTTGAATCGCGTCGGCTATGGCGTCCATGGCCCGTTTCCAGTTGGCATCGTCGATATCCAGCTGGCGCAGACTGAGCACTTGGTTAACGTCGATTCGGCCTTGCTGGTTTACCCGAAAGGCATGCTCAACCATCGCCATCAGGCGGGTATCCGCGCCACCGCTCCAGCTTTTAATGCAGTCATCAATCAAGGTTTTAGCGGTTTGAATGCGTTCATCAAATACGCGGTGTTCACCCACGGCACGGCGCACTTGGTACTTGCCATCAAAGCTAGTAAGCAAAATATTGCCCTTGCTGCCACCGACCTTAACGCCATATTCACTAGCCGATAGTTCGGCAAAGCCATCAATTTGCACCATCGTCATCAGTTTGAAATTAAGCATCTGTTCTCGCAGTTCCTTGGCAGAACCGACAATAGCCAGCACTACTTCGTCGCGCAGTTTGTCCACGGGCTTGATACGATCTTCATGCACCAAATCGCCTACCGCGTTTTTGCGGTAGCCCTGCGGAATAGCAGCTTGGTTGTGGGTTTGTTCTTGTGTGTTCATCTTATTTGTCCTCATTCCAGCGCACTGTCACGCCATGAAATTGCACCGCCATACAACGGCGACGAATGCCTTTTATATTCTCGATAATCTCAACTGCCATGCGTTTAAAATCACGGCTTGGAACGTCAATTTGGATAACACCGCGATGCTGGCTAACGACCTTCATCCCACGAAGCCTTAAGGCGGCAATCACATTGATAGCTTTTGTTTGCATGTTATTTACCTTTCCATTTGTTATCCCAAAGGGCGCTATTTAGGCGGTTAGCCACCTTTTGCAACTCCCTTTCGAGTAGTTCGATATGCTGTAGTTGATCGCCCTGGGCGAGTCGGCGACAGAACGCGAGCTGTTCCTCTACGTTGTAACGACTGTCTGTCGCTGATTGAACATCGATCCTCTGTGTTACTGCCGACTGCTTTAACTGCGAATGTGGGCAGCCACCGCGACAGGCGCGATAGAGCCGGACGCGTTGTGGGTTGGTAGAGCTAAAAGGCCGTTCTTGATTGTCTTTGCAGGTATCAACGCTGATTTGTCCTGCAACGGGGCACTGTACGTGGTGACGTAAGTAGCGCCCTTCGACACGATTTTTAATGGTGTCGATATTGCCTTTGTATTTGTTCAGCAGGACCTGATTAAGCATGGTCGGACTGACACCTAGCTCTCTGGCAATCTGCGCTTGGCTGCTCTCGCTGACTTTTAACTCAAGCACTTGGAACCATTTTTCCTTGTTCATAGCGCCTCCCTATAGGGATAAAACTTCGATTTGGTTGGTGCATAAATACCGTCATCGATTAGCTCTGGTGCTAAAGCGCCACAGTCAACGTTGAGGTGATAAATGATCATTTCCTCTTCGATAGCTCTGATGCGGATCAAGCCTGCCCGTTGTAGGGCATTGAGGTAACGCTTTACCGTTGAGCGCGCCACCCTAGCTGTGACCATGATTTCTTCAATCGAGAAATTGCGCATGATGCGGCAGCTGTTCCAGATCCGCTGATTCGCTTTAATCTTGGCGAACTGAGACTGGCGCTTTAACGGGCTGTCATCGTTTAACCAGTAGCGATTGGTCAGCCCTGTACGCCCTTTCCATTCGAGTGTTAAGCGCCCTTCTCGATACAAATCACGCAAAAAGCGATTCGCGAGGCACTTGGGCATTCCCGATGCATCGGCAACTTGTTCAGCACTAAAGCTGACTTTTCGATTGCGACAACAGCACATAAACAACCATGCGCTATTCCTTAACGGGGTTGAGCGTTTGACTTGTGCCATGACGCTTAACCCACAAGGCTTGGACGTCGAACACCATGGAATGGCTGTGCACCCCAGTGTTCTGCTGTGACGTAATCAAGCTCGTTCATTTTGGCGAGACGTTCGATTTGATTAAGGCCAATGACAATGCGACGAGCCTCACCACTGCTGGCTTTACGCAGTTCATCTAGGAGTTCTGGTTCGACTTTGATGTCGTTGTCTAAGAGGGAATCGGCCATCACCATGACGTCATCTAAGTCGGCTGGTCGAAACTCAACCCACTCTGAAATACGGTTAAAGAACTGTTTGCGTGTACTGATACGGCGGGCGATTTGGTCCATACCAATGAGGATCACAGGGACTTCGGTGTTGTCGTAGAGATCACGCACCGTTTCAAGCATACGAACGTCCGACATGAGGTAGTCGGCTTCATCGATGAACAGTGGGCGTTCGTACATGCTCATTTGCTCAATAGTGAAATCGACCATCTTATTAATGCGCCACATGCCGCTCGATCCGAGTTCGCCGACAATGCGGTTCATTAGCGTACTGGCACTGTCTGTGGCCATGGCTCGAACATAGATACCGTTCACTTGGTTAAACAAATAAGTGGTTGCAGTTGTTTTACCAAAGCCACTTGGGCCGTGGTACAAACCGAGACCTGGTACACCTATGCCTCGGGTACAAAGGTTGTCGAAGGCGTCTTGGGCTGTCAGAACATTTTTTACAGGTGCGATCACTGCTTTCATTTTGTATACTCCATTTGCTTTAGTTTTATGGCCTTCATGGCCGTTATGGGTCATAAGTGCTCAGTTGGTCGCTCTGCGCTTATGGCCCATGATTTCATCAATGCGTTTTGCCCCTAACTTGTTGTGCTTTTTGTAATCCTTTAGGAATGCATCCTCCTTTGGCGTTAATTCACGGTTGAGAGATTCAGCGGCAAGCAAACGTGCCTTTTCGTGCTCATTACGCACTAAGGTTGCATGCTGTTGATTAATGGTGTTTTTACGTTCTTCAATCGCTTTACGCTTCTGGCGTAAATGTTCAATTTGTTGGTCGCTATAAGCAGGCTTATTGGTTTTAACGAGCTGCTCTGCAGCCTCAGTTAATGCCATTAAGCTGGGGTTTTGATGGGCTATTGGCTGGGTTGGAAACTCAACTAGTGACTTAGCCTGCTTGGCATAGTGTTCAATGACGGTTTGATGGATCTCGCCTATGTTGAACGTTTTAGCGAGTTGCTTCATTTCGGCCCTGAAACTACGCAGTGACTTGGCTTCTTCTTTTTTGGTTTGACGATAAGCCGCAGGGCTGATCTCTTGACCTAAAAGACGGCTATCAACCGCTTCAATTCGTGTTTCCCAATTATTGATCGGGTAAATAAACGCACGAGCGACGTCTGTTGGATCGAGGAATACTCGGACTCTTTGCCCCTTCCATTCATGCTCCAACATTTCCGGTGCCGTATAACGCAATCCTCCCGCTTTAATAAAGCCCTTAAGGATGGTGTACTCGCCAACGTGGTTAAGTAGGAGATCTAAGGCTTCAGGATGTTCGACTGCCCGCACTTGATATTGAGCTGCGCGATAGACTTCATTGGGTGTTTTACCCTTTAGGCCATCGTGTGCGCGGAGGTGATAATAGGCATCAACCCAATTATCAAGAAGTTGCTGCAATTCCGGTTGCGTCATACGGAGATCGTAATCAGCCTTTTCGTTCTCTTTTTTGTTGCGCTCTTTAAGGCGTACCGCAAATTCTTTCCGAGCCTCGATAGCCTCGCGATCATTGACGTTATGGCCAATGTAGCCAGGCAGTAACTCAATAAGATCATGGCTGAGCGTCTTAAAGAAACGTTCGATAAAGGGCTTTTCCCAACCTGAGTATGGGTTAGCTCGGCTTTGTTCTAAGTCGAGTAAGTGATAGATGCTCGTGGTTCGCTGGCTGACATAATCGCTGCCGTTATCGGTACGCATTAAGCCGCCTTGGTTTGGAACTCCCCAAGCCAGTAAGGTCTTGCGCATTAAAAGGCAAATGCCTTCGCTTGATGAAGTTGGTGAAACAAGCAGTTTGACGCGACGTGTGAAGCAGTCGATCACCGCAATAATGGTGTGTCGCCCTTCTTTCAACATGGCATCGACTGGGGTTGAGTCAAATTCCCATACATCGTTTGGCGCAGCCATCCATGGATAGGTTTGCTCAACTGCAGTCCGGTATTTATCGTTGAATTTTTTAGGGTTTGTAGTGAATGTAAAAGCCGCTTGATTCTGGCTTATCCATTTATTCACCCAGCGGCGAATGCTGGAGATGCTTGGGATCTGCCAAGGCATGTCGGTTTTTATCGCATAGATCTCGGCTAGCTTTTTAAGCTGCTTTGCCTTGCCTGCCAGATGCGGTTTGGCAGTGATCAGCCCCTTTAGGAAGTCGGCTAAGTCGGGCTCGTCATTCAGTAGACAAGGACGCTCAACTTTATATTTACCAGCGAGTGCGCTAACGCCATCTTTTTCTAAGACCTTTTCCCAACGGCGGATCGTTACAATAGAAACACTGCTAATAATTGAGAATACCCAGTCCGGTAGTGCAATCGAACGCTGGGCATACGCTTTGCAGAATGCTTTTTCACCATCAACGAGCTTGCGAACCTCAAGGTAAGGCATGCAGAATTTAGCCTTGGCATTGACGATCAGCATCTTTGCATCAGCCCGCTTTTGCGCTTTATCAGGTAGATTTATAAACTGCTGAATGCTCTTGGCTTTTTCTGTTTGACTCACTGCAGGGATTTGCAGTTTGGCAACAGCAGATCCCGCACGCATCAGGGACGTTGGAGATTTTGCTATCTTCTCCGCTTCCTGTTTTGCCAGCTTCTGACGAGCCTCAAGGGGTAAACTATTTAGGTGATATTCAAATCCTCCACCTAGCCCTTGTCGCCTTTGCTTTTGCCAGTTTTCATGTTTTGCCCTATCACGGATGCGTCTATCCCCGACATCCAATAGCTCTGCAATTTCTACAGTGCTAAACCATTCCTTAGTCATGGTGCTCTCCCACTAAATCAACACCAAGGTATTCAGATAAAGCAGCCATGATCTTTATGGCTTTTAAGCGTTTAGGTTTACGACCTGTATTGGGTGCAAACCATTGAACGCACTTCTGAACCGTCCTTGGGTTATATCCATGCGTAATCGCCCACGCACGGCAGCTTTGTCCATTTGCGAGCAAGGCTGCATGTATATGACGAGCGCTTTCTATCTTCATAAGAATTACCGTGCTAATATTTTGATTACGTTCGCATTGCGAACGAACGCAGTTTAACTACAATACGTTACGCACTGCGTAACGTATTGCGAATATAGATCCGAGTTAGGCACAAATCAACAGCTTTTTGCTTTTTTGCGCAGAAAATTACGCACTAAAGTTATTTTAGTGCGCAAAAGATTGATGTAGTTTCGGTTGGATATTCAGTAAACCATTACTTATTCGGTAGTTTTTAAGTAATAACTATTGCTCTCTTGAGCGTTAAATAGATTTTGGTTCGAGGAAAATAATGAAGTCGGAAGCCTTACATTCAGATCCAACTTTAGATCCGACTTCCACAACTGAAGTCGGCACTCTTGCTGACCGTATTTCGGAAGCAATTGGGAAAAACAGTATTAGAGAGTTCGCCATTAAAATTGGCGTATCTGAAGGTACTCTACGTAATCTAATCAAAGGTGGAGAACCTAAGTTAGATACAGCAATACGTATAGCAGAAGAGGCTGGCGTGAGCATTCGTTGGCTTGCAACTGGCAATGGCCCTAAATACCCGAATCGCCAACGCGATGAAATTTCCCAGGAAGGTATTGTTTACGTCCACCAAGACCAATTCAATGAAGAGTATTTCTTGATTGAAGGCTATGACGTGGTGGTAAGCACTGGGCATGGTGCGTTTAATGATGAAACAGGTGTACGCAGACGGCTGCCGTTTAGAAAGAACTGGCTTAAATACCGTAGTTTAAAACCCGAGAATCTTAAAGTCGTCTATGCCAAAGGCAATTCGATGGAGCCCGCCATACACAGCGGGGATAGCCTACTGGTTGATATCAGCAAAACGACGCTAGAAGACGGCTGTATCTTCGTATTACGCCTGGGCGACGATCTTTACGCCAAGCGCTTACAGAAACTGTTTGATGGCGGCATAGAGATACTCAGTGACAACAAGGAGTATAAATCTCAGATTGTCTCTGCGGGTGAACTGCCAATGCTGCAAATTATTGGCAAAGTCGTTTGGATGGGTAAAAACCTCGATTAAATCTTTAAAAGTTCCGAGTTTATCAATCTTGATGAACTGTGATTATTTTTCAAAGCTGGCGAACCATTTTGGCGTCAGCTTTGTTTTTATCAATCCTAGTGAATCACTTCCGACTTAACTCACCACTCGCACAACTCTTGTACACCAAGGCCTCCCGCCTAGTTTCAACTAATCTCGGCTGTTCTCACTTATTGTCAATCCATTTGACTGGTTACAACTTGTATCAATTTCACTAACTGTAATTAACACGCGCTGTGGTAGCGCATCTAGTGCCACAACTAATAGTGAAGTGCATCACTTCATTTGAAAAACAGCTCACGCTAATTCGATAAAGCCTCAATTAACACCTCCATCAACAACAGCAAACTTGTTAAAACAGAAAAACGGACTTTAACGGCGAAAAGATAACCCACGTTTTCTATCGGTATAAAGAACTGAGTAAATTCACATTACCCCACCTGAGATCCTTTTTTGAGCGGTTTGAGTCTTAAGTACTCGACCAAGTACCGAAAACGGTGTCGATTATTTAGCGAATGATTTCAATTTCATAGAATCACCGCTTAAAAACGATGGACTCAATTATGGCTATATTGCGAATTGTTAAGTGGTTTTTCACGAAAAATGTCGAATTCTGCACCACGATGCACATTAGATGAGCACTTAACAGCATAATTACACTTTTTTTAGTAACTCGAGTTGACTCATCCAACAGAGCGTTTTACTATGCGCTCCGTTCTCAACGAGTCGCTACGATTGTGTGAAACGATTCCCCTGTAGTTCAGTCGGTAGAACGGCGGACTGTTAATCCGTATGTCACTGGTTCAAGTCCAGTCAGGGGAGCCACTTTAAGCACATGATAAAAATGAGTTAGAACAAGCAGTAAGATAAGTTGTAAACAATTCCCCTGTAGTTCAGTCGGTAGAACGGCGGACTGTTAATCCGTATGTCACTGGTTCAAGTCCAGTCAGGGGAGCCAATTACATTATCAAGCTGAAGCATTAAAATGATTCCCCTGTAGTTCAGTCGGTAGAACGGCGGACTGTTAATCCGTATGTCACTGGTTCAAGTCCAGTCAGGGGAGCCAATTTAAGCAAGCTAAAAAGTCGATAGTAATATCGCACCTCGATTCCCCTGTAGTTCAGTCGGTAGAACGGCGGACTGTTAATCCGTATGTCACTGGTTCAAGTCCAGTCAGGGGAGCCATTTAAAAAGTGTTATTTCTGTAAAGTCGATAGCAATATCGCACCCTCTACTCCCCTGTAGTTCAGTCGGTAGAACGGCGGACTGTTAATCCGTATGTCACTGGTTCAAGTCCAGTCAGGGGAGCCAATTTATTCTTCGTTTTGTTCCAGTGTCTTTGCCTCTTCTGGCTTCTAGTTACCCTATTCTTTTCCGTTTTGTTTTTAAGCAAATGCAGTTACACTGTTATCAGCTTATTAATAAAAATTTATGAGTGTCATCACACAGATAGCTGCAGTTAAGTATTCTTGACTTAAACTTATCCTGTTTGAGCTCACACAAAAAAATAGAGCGGATTTTTATGGCCATGTCAAAATCATATCCAATTTTTTTACTGCTTATTTTCTTAGGTCTTTTTGCTTGGGTATATCAAAGCGAAAATAGCCAATTACAAATCCAACAACAGCAAGAACTGGATAGCTTTAAAACCAGTTTAACCCGCTACCAGCAATGGCAAGGTGATGGCGCCGAACTCTTCAAAAAGCTTTCTGAAAATTACCCATTCCAATTTTTCCAATATATTGATGATACCGATGGCCAACGGAGTCATACCGAAGGTCGTTTAGACAGCCAACATCCTCATCCTTTAGCCCGTTTATTTTCTATCGAGCTCAGTCATACACAAAAATTGGCAACCGGTCGTTTACAAGTCAAACTCAGTGCAAACCAAGCGATTGAAACTTCGATTAGTCATACTCAAAAGCTCGGTGTCATGTTACTGGTGGCTTACCTTATCTTGCTGTTAGTGTTTATTCTGTTAATGTCAAAACATAGGGCGGCGATACGTTATGCTGCTGATTATATTTCAAAAATACCTGAGTTAGGGTTTTCTGCTGTCGCATCATCAAAACTCACAGGTGAGCTCAACCCCATTGGAATATCCCTTGAAGAGTGTCGTCTTCAACTTAAAGCCCAAATCGATAAACTCAATCAAGAGAATGAAAAGCTGCATAAAGCGGCCTATCAAGACACAGTGACAGGTTTTGGTAGTCGCCAGCGCTTTACCCAAAAATTAGAAACCATAAGCAATCCCGATATTCCTCAATTGGGGCTGATGGCAATGGTTAAGGCCACGGAGCTTGCGCAAATCAATCAAAAACAAGGGCGAACTGCGGGGGATGATTATCTTTCAAGGGTGGCAAATTGTATCCGCAAAGCCTGTAGTAAGTATTCAGATGCAGAATGTTTCAGGGTATCGAGCGCTGATTTTGCCATCTTTATTCCTGATGTCATGCTGAAGGATGCGCCAAAATTTTTAGACCAATTAAAAATTTATCTCGATGAATATTTGCAGATGACAAAAGCGGAATCTGTTGCCCATATCGGTTTAGTTCCCTATCACCAAGGTACCGATGCGGTTAATTTACTGACAATTGCGGATACCGCAGTCAGCATAGCGCAGACCCTTGGGCCTAATAGTTATCATATCCAAGAAAAACTCAATGGTGACGAGCAGTTTGGTGATGATCGCTGGAAAATGGCGATCAATGATTTAGTCACTCGTCAAGCATTAAAATTCTACCAACAGCCAATTCAGCCGTGTCGTACCGATGTAGAGGTTTACCGTGAGTTGTTGGCGCGCTTTTACAATAGCGAAGGCAAGTTCTTACCCACCACCACAGTGATCGCTATGGCAGAACGTCACGGTATGAGTTCTGAATTAGATAAACTGGTGGTGATCAGTGCATTAAGAATGCTTAAGGAAAACCCGACCATTTCGGGTAACTTTGGCATCAATATCAGCGCATTTTCTGCGCATCAAGATATGTTTGTCGCTTGGCTAAAGGACATTTTAGGCAAGCAAAAATACATCGCCTCGCGCTTAGTATTTGAGATCAATGAGTCCGGTATGCAGTCTAACTTAGGGGCAAGCTATAAGTTCGTTCGCGAAATACATAGCGTTGGATCACGGGTGTCGATAGAGCGTTTTGGCATGAGCTTTACGTCCTTCAAATTCTTCAGTGAAGTGCGCCCAGACTACATAAAGCTTGATGGCAGCTACACATCGAACATTGATGAAGACAGCAATAATAAGTTCTTCGTCCGTATGATGGTGGATGTTGCAAGACGGATAGGCATTCGGGTTATTGCGACCAGCGTCGAACGCCAAGAAGAAAAACTCACCCTCGAAAAACTCTTAGTTGATGGATTGCAAGGCTATTACATAGCACAGCCCCAAGCCATGGCGATTACAGATCAAATTTAATACTTTAACGGGTTAATTCGTCGCCAAAATTTACAGTAAAGATGGTTAACCCTGCATTCTATATGTTGTTTATGCAAACGGAAAAGTCGATAATACGGCCAAGATCCGTTTAGAAAAGTATTGAGATGACTGAATATCTCCTCTTGTTGATCAGTACAGTACTGGTCAACAATTTCGTTTTAGTGAAATTCTTAGGCTTGTGTCCTTTCATGGGGGTATCCAGTAAACTGGAATCCGCTATTGGCATGTCTATGGCGACCACTTTTGTGCTGACGTTAGCCTCGATTCTCAGTTACCTCGTCAACCAGTATCTACTATTGCCCTTTGATCTGAGCTACCTGCGAACCATGAGCTTCATTTTAGTGATTGCGGTTGTGGTGCAATTTACTGAAATGGTGGTGCAAAAAACCAGTGCTGCACTGCATCGCGCTTTAGGGATTTACCTGCCGCTGATCACAACTAACTGTGCGGTGTTGGGTGTTGCCCTATTGAACGTTAACGAGAAGCACGATTTTATCCAATCGGCTATCTATGGCTTTGGTGCTGCATTAGGCTTCTCATTAGTGTTAATTCTCTTCTCGGCGATGCGCGAACGTTTAGCAGCCGCAGATGTCCCCTTACCTTTCAAAGGCGGCGCCATAGCGATGATCACCGCAGGTCTTATGTCCCTCGCCTTTATGGGATTCACAGGATTGGTTAAGTAAGATGTCCGGAATTTTAATTGCAGTCATATTGTTGACCCTATTGGCATTAGTTTTTGGGCTATTACTCGGTTTTGCCGCCGTTAAATTTAAGGTTGAAGGCAATCCGATTGTCGATGAACTCGAAGCGATTCTGCCACAAACACAATGTGGTCAATGTGGTTACCCTGGCTGTCGCCCTTATGCTGAAGCGATTGCCAACGGTGATAAAGTCAACAAATGCCCTCCCGGCGGCACTGCCACCATGGAAAAACTGGCGACCCTGATGGGCGTCGAGCCCGAGCCGCTGAATGCCGAAGCACAATCTCAAGTGAAAAAGGTCGCCTACATACGTGAAGACGAATGTATTGGTTGCACTAAGTGTATTCAAGCCTGCCCCGTGGATGCGATTATCGGTGCAGGTAAGCTTATGCATACTGTGCTGACAACCGATTGCACGGGTTGCGATCTCTGTGTTGAGCCTTGTCCCGTCGATTGTATTGATATGATCCCAGTCACCCAGAATCTTAAAAATTGGAACTGGCGCTTAAATGCCATCCCAGTGACTCTCATTCAAGAGAATCTCATCAAAGAGATTCAGAACCAAGACCCACAGTTAGAAGAGGAAAAGCGGTGTTAACTTTATTAGATCAATTAGATAAAGGAACCCTTTGGCGCTCACCCGGTGGTATACATCCACCCGAAGTCAAATTCCTCTCGAACGCGACGCCGATTAGCCAACTGCCCTTAGCCGATACGTACTTAGTACCCATCCCTCAAGTCGGTGAAAACTGCACACTTGCGGTAAACATCGGCGATAGCGTATTAAAAGGCACACCGTTAACTCAAGGTACCTCCATTTGGCATTTACCTGTGCATGCGCCGACATCGGGTACTATCGTTGCCATTGAGCCAAGGGCCAGCAACCATGCCTCAGCATTGCCAGTTAACACTTGCGTTATCCAAGCCGATGGCAAAGACACTTGGTGTGAGCTGGTGCAAAATGAGCTTGAGGATTTAACCCATCAGCAGATGATCGATAAGATCCGTGCTGCTGGCATTGCAGGCATGGGCGGCGCGGCGTTTCCAACTCATATTAAGCTTAATCCGGTCAGTGAAATTGATTTAGTCATCATCAACGGCGTCGAATGCGAACCTTATATCAGCGCCGATGACAGATTAATGCGCGAATACAGCCAAGATATCCTCGCCGGTATTGGCATTATTCATCGGTTATTAACGCCAAAACGCATTGTTATCGCTATTGAAGATAATAAGCCAGAAGCGGCCAAAGCCATGCAAGCTGCAGTCGTCCAATGTGGGCTCCCAGCGGACAGCATTCGGGTAACCGTCATTCCGACAAAATACCCTTCTGGTGGTGAAAAGCAGTTAATTCAAATCATTACTGGCCGCGAAGTGCCCTCGGGCGCGATTCCCGCCAAACTCGGTATCGTCGTGCATAACGTCGGCACTGCCTTTGCGATTCATCAAGCGGTTACCCAAGGTAAACCGCTGATTGAGCGCGTTGTGACTGTGACGGGCAAAAATGTCGGCAAACCGGGAAACTACTGGTTACCGATAGGCACACCTGTTGAGCATGTGCTGGCTGCGACTGAGTTCACGCCAGAGCCTGAACAAAAGGTGATTATTGGCGGGCCTATGATGGGCCATGCATTGGCGAATATCCAAGTGCCTATTTTAAAAGGTACTAACTGTATTCTGGTGCCAAGCAGCCAAGAAATAGGAACTACGCCAGAAGAAAAAGCCTGTATCCGCTGCGGCGAATGCGCCAATGCCTGCCCTGCACTCCTATTGCCACAGCAACTCTTTTGGCACGCCAAGGCCGAAGAATATGACAAAGCTGCCAGCTACAATCTAAAGGATTGTATTGAATGCGGTTGTTGTAGTTACGTCTGTCCTAGTGATATTCCTTTAGTCGAGTATTACCGCATTGCCAAATCTGCACTTAAACAAACCGCCGATGAAAAGCAGCAAGCGGAGCGCGCTAAACAGCGTTTCGATGCCCGTTTAGCGCGTCTTGAAGAAGAAAAGCTTGCCCGTGAAGCTAAGGCAAAAGAAGCCGCAGAGCGCAGACAAGCAACTATGACTGGCACGGATAAAAATGCCGTCGCTGAAGCCATGGCACGGATCGCCGCGAAAAAAGCCGCAGCGGCACAATCAGCAACTGAAGAGTTGTCGACTGAAGAATCATCGAATCATCAATCAAACGTAATAAGCACTGATACGACAGACGCGCCCAAGGGTAAAGCTGCCGTTGCCGCAGCCATCGCCCGCGCTAAGGCGAAGAAAGCCGCCCAAGTGAATGCCAATGGTGCTGATACAAACAATGTGGTGAATGTTGATGCCAGTGATGAATCCTTCTTAGCAACAGATGCAATCGCGCAAGAAGCGCCGTTATCTCAGAAGGACAAAGTCGCCGCGGCCATTGCTCGCGCCAAAGCTAAAAAGGCCGCTCAGCAAGCCGATACCGCGCCGCTTGAAACGGCTGACAGCACACCAGAAGCCAGCGCTGCCGATGATAAAAAGGCCAAAGTGGCTGCCGCAGTCGCGCGGGCAAAAGCCAAGAAAGCGGCGCAGCAAGCAGAAACCGCCGCTAGTGATATTGAAGTTAGCAATACTGACGTTAGCGTTAGTGATGTTAGCGTTAGTGACGTTAATGATTCAGAAGCGATTAAGAAAGCCAAAGTAGCCGCCGCGGTTGCCCGTGCTAAAGCGAAAAAAGCCGCGCAGCAAGTTGAGACAAATGCTGACAATGATTTAACTCAGACCGCGACTCCAGCACTTGATTCCGCAGCTAGCGTTCAAGCAGATCTGAATGATGATACAGAAGCAGCCGCTACTGACGTTAACGACGCTGAAGCGATTAAAAAGGCCAAAGTGGCCGCAGCTGTTGCTCGTGCTAAAGCGAAGAAAATAGCTGCGGCATCAGCAGCTGAGTCTGAAATAGAGTCCGTTGACGACATTCAAACTAAAGCTAACGTGGCATCGCCGTCGATAGCAGCAGCCCTTGATGCCGTAGCAGCTAAACCCGAAGCCGTTTTACCATCCGCAGAACAAATTGCAGAACCCATTGAAACGGCAGCCTTATCAGGCGATGAGCTTAAAAAAGCACGGATTGCTGCGACCATAGCCAAGGCAAAAGCTAAAAAAGCGGCACTCGCTCAACAAACCGAAGCTTCGAGCGATTCAAGTGTTGCTAATGATTAAGAACAGAATGATAAAAAGGGAACACAATGGCGTTTAAAATAGCCTCATCACCCCATGTCACACGTAATTTGCATACCTCAACTGTGATGCAAAGGGTGATTTTATGTTTACTGCCGGGCCTTGTGGTGCAATGCGCCTTTTTTGGCTGGGGCACGCTTGTTCAAGTGCTGCTTGCGATTATAGTTGCCCTAAGCTGTGAGGCTGCGGTGATGAAACTTCGCAATCGTAATATCAAAGCCAGCCTTAGCGATAACAGCGCCATGCTGACCGCAATCTTGATTGGTGTCGCCATTCCTCCCCTAGCACCTTGGTGGATGATAGTGATGGGCACCGCCTTTGCGATCGTTATCGTTAAGCACCTTTACGGCGGTTTAGGCCATAACCTGTTTAACCCTGCAATGGCGGCGTATGTATTGCTGTTAATCTCATTCCCAGTGCAAATGACCACTTGGATAGCACCGAGTACCGTTGCGCTGCATTCGCCTAGCCTAGCTGAGAGCTTGCAACTTATCTTCAACATTGGCGCCCACGTTAACTTGGAACAGTTTCGTTTAGGGATAGATGGCATCGCAATGGCGACGCCACTCGATACCCTTAAAACCGATTTATCCCTAGGATTAACCACCACAGAAAGCCTGACTAAAGCCATTTTTGATGGCAGCACAGGCGTAGGTTGGTTCTGGGTGAATTTGGCTTATCTGGCTGGCGGTTTAGTATTACTTAAACTGAAAGCCATTCGTTGGCACATCAGTACTGGCGTGTTATTGGGGCTCTTTGTCGCATCGAGTATCGGTTTCTTACTGTCGCCCGATACCCAAGGCAGTCCCCTATTACATTTGTTTTCTGGCGCGACCATGTTAGCGGCATTTTTTATCGCAACAGATCCCGTCACAGCAGCAACCAGCCCCCGTGGTCGCATTATCTTCGGCGCGTTAATTGGTGTGTTGGTGTACATCATCCGCATTAAAGGCGGTTACCCTGACGCCTTTGCCTTTGCCGTGTTATTGGCTAACCTCTGCGCCCCCTTTATTGACTACTATGTGCGGCCACGCACCTATGGTCATTCAGCTAGCTAAGGCCATTGGGCGGACTACCGTCATGCTACAAGATAATGTCATTCTGCTGGCAACGAGAGCTTAAGGAAAAAGAGTTGAAAAATCCGATGATTAAAAATGGTTTTTTATTGGCACTGTTTGCCTTGATTTGCACGGGTCTCGTCGCCGCGGTCAATCAACAAACCTTTGACAAGATTAAGCAGCAAGAACAACAGGAATTGATGCGAGTATTGCAACAATTAATCCCTGATGAAATACATGATAACGAGCTTACCGCTCAGTGTACCTTGCTATTAAACAAAGAAGCATTAGGCACGGATAGTCCAATGCCGGCCTATATTGCTACCCATGCAGGCAAGCCTGTCGCTATCGCCATGGAAGCCATCGCACCCGATGGCTATAGCGGTAATATCAAATTAATTGTTGGAATTAATATCCAAGGTGAAGTCTTAGGCGTACGTACCTTGTCCCACCAAGAAACCCCTGGGCTGGGTGACAAAATTGAACTACGTAAATCGGATTGGGTCACTCAGTTTGTTGGTAAAGTGCTGGGCTCTGCAGATGATAAGCAATGGTTAGTTAAAAAAGATGGCGGCGATTTTGACCAATTTACCGGTGCAACCATCACCCCGCGCGCTTATGTTAAAGCAGTCAAAAACGCGGTATGGTATTTCAGCACTAACCAAGCACAAATTTTCAGCCAGCCGCTAAATTGTGAGGCCAACCATGACTAATTATCGCGAAATTGCGTGGCAAGGACTGTGGAAAAACAACCCAGGCCTAGTGCAACTGTTAGGTTTATGTCCGCTACTCGCGGTTACTGCAACGATCACTAACGCCCTTGGCCTTGGTCTAGCCACTATGCTGGTGCTGATTGGCTCTAACATTTTGGTGTCACTAGTGCGCGACTATGTGCCCAAAGAAATTCGTATTCCTGTGTTTGTGATGATCATCGCCGCGCTAGTCACCACAGTGCAACTGCTCATCAATGCCTATGCCTACGGCCTGTATTTATCCCTTGGGATCTTCCTGCCATTAATTGTGACGAACTGCATCATCATCGGCCGCGCCGAAGCCTTTGCCTCGCGCAATAATGCGTTTAGTGCCGCCTTCGATGGTCTAATGATGGGCCTTGGTTTTACTTTAGTGCTTACAGTGCTGGGCGCAACGCGGGAAATCTTAGGTCAAGGCACACTGTTTGATGGTGCGGATCAACTGCTCGGCCCATGGGCTAAATCGTTAACCATGCATCTATGGCAAGTCGATACCCCATTTCTCCTTGCTATGTTGCCACCCGGCGCATTTATCGTGATGGGATTATTGATTGCATTGAAAAATGTGATTGATAAAAAAGTCAAAGAACGCCAACCTCAAGTCGCCGCAGAGCCGAGTGTTACCCGCGCACGGATCACTAAGGTAGGTTAGGCTTTCAAGTAACGACAGGCATTATGGCGATCAGATATGCCCTAGTGTTAACGCGTTTAATGTGTGCCTAGCACATGATTAGCGGCAAAACTCAAAGCATAAGAAAATCAGCGAACGTGGGTTGTAAACTCATCAATCATCATTAATAGGATATTAATAATGAGCGGTTGAGAGTTGAACCCCACCACAGCGCAGGAATCGTACATGAATCAAGAAAAACGTATCCAGATCCTCACTCGTCTTCGCGATAACAATCCCAAACCTGAAACCGAACTCAATTTTTCAAGTCCCTTCGAACTGCTAGTGGCAGTGACGTTATCGGCCCAAGCAACAGATGTGAGCGTCAACAAGGCAACAGACAAGCTCTTTCCTGTGGCAAACACAGCCCACAGCATTTATGCCCTTGGCGTAGAAGGTTTAAAGCAATACATAAAAACCATAGGCTTATATAACAACAAAGCCATCAATGTGATCAAAGCCTGCGAGATCTTGATTGAAAAGTACAATGGCGAAGTACCAGAAAACCGCGAAGCCCTAGAGTCTCTGCCCGGCGTTGGCCGCAAGACGGCTAACGTGGTACTAAACACTGCGTTTGGTTGGCCAACCATCGCCGTCGACACCCATATTTTTCGCCTCGCCAATCGCACTAAATTCGCGCCCGGCAAGAACGTAGTCGAAGTGGAAGAGAAAATGCTAAAAGTCGTGCCGGCGGAATTTAAAGTCGATGTACACCACTGGTTTATCCTGCATGGCCGCTACACTTGCCTTGCGCGCAAACCCCGCTGTGGCAGCTGTATCATTGAAGACTTGTGTGATTTTAAAGAAAAAATTTATCCTGAAGAATAAGCTTCGAATCAACTGAGTGGAGCAAATTGACGTTTCAGTGTTGTTTTCACATTGATTAGACTGGATTTCAGACAAAAAGCCGCAATAGCGGCTTTTTGCTTAACTTGGAACTGGGTTAACTCAAACTTGTATTAGTCGTTAAAACATTGAAACAAAGAACGCACTGAAAAATAAAGCAATAACAACTGTGGTGCCTAAAGCCATTTTAAGTTCGGTGTTCATCATTCACTCTCCTAGTTGGTATGGCTACATTATTATCAACCCAGTGATAAAAACCCATGTTTGTCTCTGTGTTTTGTGAGCGATAGCCAATTTATCGGCAATTTTCTCTTCTAAATCCTGAAAATTCCTCTTACAGACAATCATTTCCCTATCCTAAGCTTTAATCTTGGTCAAGCGCTGTAAAAAACAATGGCTGACATTTATCGAGGTCCATCTACGGATTTTTGGTATACTCCACCCCGTAATCTATTTAGAGAGAGGACCTATGTCGCAACTATTACATACTATGATCCGCGTCGGTAACTTAGAACGCAGTATTGCTTTTTATACTGAAGTGCTCGGCATGAAACTACTTCGCACCTCTGAAAATCCAGAGTACAAATATTCTTTAGCTTTCGTGGGTTACGGTGAAGAATCCACAGGCCAAGCCGTGGTTGAACTGACCTATAACTGGGGCACTGACAAATACGATTTAGGCACAGGCTTTGGCCACTTAGCGATTGGTGATGAAGATATCTATGCCCGTTGCGCTGCTATTGCCGCAGCCGGTGGCAAAGTGACTCGCGCCCCAGGTCCTGTCGCAGGTGGTACCACTGAGATTGCGTTTGTTGAAGATCCAGACGGTTATAAAATTGAGTTCATTCAAATGAAATCAGCGACCCAAGGTTTAGGTTAAGTCCTGCCAACTGAACCCGAAAAATAGCTGAGCAAGACTATATATTCAGCGAAAAATGCCGGATCTTCATTCGGCATTTTTGTTTTTATAATTTATATCTTGCGTTAAGCACAAAGAAACATAAATCAAGCCAGTGATTTACTGCTCACGCCATGCGTCTAAACCGACTTTATCGAAGCTTTATCTTGTGTCAGCTTTCGCTCAGTTTTGTTCGCCACTTTACGGCTGAAATGACGTTTAAACCAAGGCGTGCGCCACAGCAGCAACACACTAAAACCTACGATATACAGACTCGGTTCGATGATTTCTGATTTTACCGACCAGTAAAAATGGATTGACGCCAATATAGCGACTAAATACACCCCATTGTGCAAGGTTTGCCAACGACGTCCCATCTTACGCATCAAGGCTTTAAACGAAGTTATCGCCAAAGCGGTGACGATAAGATAAGCCACTGCGCCGACTAAAATATACGGCCGTTTTACCACCTCGCTAAACAGTAATTCCCAAGCAAACAACAGATCTAAACTAAAAAAGGCCAATATATGTAAAGTGGCATAGGCAAACACATATAACCCCACTAAACGGCGGGTCTGCATCAACAGCCCTTGTTTGGTCAACTTGGCAATCGGTGAGATCAGCAAGGTCGCCGCTAGTGCATTTAATGCGCCTATGCCTGTGTAGTGAATAATGTACTGCACGGGATCGCCACCCGCACGGCCAAGCACCACTGTGAGCACAAGGTAGACGATGGGCACTAAACCCAACAAATGAAATAACGCCTTTAGCCAAAACAAGTGCTTAGCGGTTAATCTCAACATACCTTGTCCCCGCTTAATGGCGAATATCCAAACAACAAACCAATCATCAATAGTATTTCCTCAGATCCATGCCGTCATACAGTGAAGCCACAAACTCGCCGTAACCGTTGAACGGCTGGGTATCGATGCGGGTTGCTGAAAACAATCCCCCCTCGCCGATACGACGCTCTGTGGCTTGCGACCAGCGTGGATGATCCACCGCCGGATTAACGTTGGCATAAAATCCATACTCGTGTGAGGCAAGCTGATTCCAGCTGGTCGGCGGTTGTTTATCCATAACGCGAATTCGCACGATTGATTTAATGCTCTTAAAGCCGTATTTCCACGGCACCACTAAGCGAATGGGCGCGCCGTTCTGCGGTGGCAAGGTTTTACCGTACAAACCCACCGACATTAAGGTTAAATCGTTCATAGCTTCGGCTATCGTGAGGCCTTCAACATAGGGATAATGAATACCTCCCCCCATTAATCGGCTCTTCTGCCCCGGCATTTGCTCGGGATCAAAAGCGGTTTCGAAGGCGACATACTTGCCCTTACTGGTGACGCCAACCTTTTTTAATAACGCCGCCAGCGGGAACCCCACCCAAGGGATCACTATAGACCAAGCTTCAACACAGCGCAGGCGATAGTTACGCTCCTCAAGCGGGAACATTTTAGTCAGATCATTAAAATCTAAGGTCATGGGCCGTTCAACTTCACCTTCGATACGCAATTGCCAAGGATCAACTTTAAAGCCTTGGGCATTATTGAAGGGATCTTGCTTATCCGTACCAAATTCGTAGAAATTATTATGCTGCGTCACTTTATCAAACGGGGTTAACACATCGGCGGCACCGTACTGCTTATTGGATTGAAACGTCAGTGGCGTAGTGATAAATGAGGACTTAGGTTGATCGCCAAATAGATCGAATAATCCAGCCTGCACATAACCGGGCACGCTGGCACCGATAGCACCGAGTCCCATGGCTTTTACAATTTGCCGACGCGAGCGAAATACCGCTTCGGGCGTCACTTGGTTGTCTTGCATGTGCCACTGCGCTTTTTTAAGAATACCTGGGGTAAAACGGGAATGTTTAGCCAATTGACACCTCTACCATCCAATGATTAAAGCCACCGAGTCGCGATAAAAACCTTCTCTGGCGCTCGTCTGTATCGCTCACTCTTATATAGACAGGTAAAAGCCAGAAAAACTTTCCACCCGTGAATAAATTCACCTTAAACGTATAAGACTTGCTCATTCAAGCATTAAGCGCAGATATAGTTGATTAAAGGGCTTGAAGCCTGTTGGGGGGCATGCGAACCTAAGCGCCAAAGCTAAAGGAGTGCTATTGATCATGCCATTTTCTCAATCTTTTTCTGTCGCCGAAATCATCGGCCTTCTCGCCATTGCCTTCTTAGGCCTGTTGATCGGTGCTCTGCTCAATCAAAAACTCACCCGCCAACGCTGGCAACTACACAAAGACCAACTTGAGCAAGAAATGCGTCAAGTAAATGAAGATGCAGAATTATCCTTAGCACAACAGCAAATTTTGGTCGATGACAAAGAAGCGCAATTACGTCAATACCAACAACGCCTTGAGCTCAAAATTGAACAACTGGGCAAAGCCGAGGCCTTAGCCGAACGCGTTCCCACCTTAGAGCAGCAATTAAATGATAGCCAGCGCCGTCAGTTAGAGATCCAATTAGCCCTGTCGAAATCCAATGCCATGCAGCAAACCATTCAAGCCAAGGCCGATGCCCAGCAAGAATCGCTGCAGGATAAAATTGCCAGCTTAGAATCGGCCGAAGTGCGTTTGCAAACCCAATTTGAAAACCTCGCAAACCGTATTTTTGAAGAACGTAGCGAAAACTTTAAGCACCAAAATGCCAGCCAACTCGAAGGCGTGCTTGGGCCATTGAAGCAACAGCTAGAAGGATTCAGACAGCAAATTCGTGAATCCTACACCCACGAACAATCCGAACGCAGCGCCCTCAAACATCAGCTTGAGCACTTAAGGGAGCTCAATCTAAAGATGAGCCAAGATGCTATCAACCTGACCAAAGCACTCAAGGGCGATAACAAGCAACAAGGTAATTGGGGTGAAGTGATCCTCGATCGCGTGCTGCAAGAAAGCGGTCTACGTGAAGGCCATGAATACCATACTCAGCAAGATCTCAAGGATGATAGCGGTAAACGCTTTAAGCCAGATGTGATTGTGCATCTGCCAGAAAATAAGGATGTGGTCATCGATGCTAAGATGTCGTTGGTCAGTTATGAGCGCTACTTCAACAGTGAAGATCCGGCACTGCGCCAACAGGCCATTAACGAGCATGTCATTTCAATTCGCAGTCACATTAAAGGCTTAAGTCAAAAGGATTATCAACATCTGCATGGCCTTAAGAGTCTCGATTATGTGTTGATGTTTATTCCTATCGAACCGGCATTTTTACTGGCATTGGAGCATGATCCTAGCCTAGTCAATTTTGCCCTTGAGCAGAATATCATGCTCGTTAGTCCAACGAATTTGTTGGTGGCCCTGCGCACAATTAACAATATTTGGCGCTACGAATATCAAAATCAACACGCACAAACCATTGCAAAACAAGCGGGTCGAATTTACGACAAGTTATGTGGTTATATTGAAGACATGGAAAAACTCGGCCGCGCCTTAGATAATGCAGAAAAAACCTATCACAGCGCAATGAACAAGCTGTCATCGGGCAAAGGCAATTTAGTGCGTCAAGCCCATTTAATGCAGCAGCTCGGGGTCGATACCAGCAAACAACTGGATAAAATGCTGCTAGAAAAAGCGCTCAATGAAGCCCAGGACGATAACGACACTCAGGATGACGACGCTGAACTTAATCTGTCGCATACCCGCGATCCTAAGGACACAGAACTCGAGCCTGTCGAGTGCAATGATAGATAACAAGAATTGAACACCCATTAATTACCTCAAATCGATACGGACATGTCGATTGATACCTTGATGCCCGGAGGCAAACGCTCCATGTGCAAAGCAGTTATAAATGTGGTTATATCCAGTGCAATATTGCTCGCAGGCGCATTGAATGCCCCTGCCGCACTTGCGTTAACGTCAACGCAGAAAACCTTTCTTGAGGCCGAAAAAGCCCTGAAGAAGCAAGATTATGCAACCTATAAACCCCTACGGGCAAAACTAGGTAATTATCCGCTCGCGATTTATTTAGATCATGATATCGACATAGGTGCTCTTAATGCCTTACAGGGTTATGCAGCTAAAGCCTTGATTGAAAAATATGAAACCACACCCATGTACAATAGGTTACGGTCTAAATATTTAAACAATGCTGGTAGCCAAAAACGCTGGAATGATTATCTTGCGGTCACCCCAGAAGCGCCTACCGACATCCGCCTGCAGTGTTATTACTATGAGGCGAAACTCGCCAAGGGCGATCTAAAAACGGCTTATGCGGCCGCACAATCACTTTGGGTATTTGGGGGTTCGCGACCAAAGGAATGTGATCCTCTTTTCAACACATGGACCAAAGCCGGTAAACGCACTCAAGATGTCGTATGGGCGCGAATGATGCTGAGTTTCGAGGCTGGCGAAACGAGTTTACTGAGTTTTTTATCCCAAAAAATCACCACCCATAGTAACGAAGCTAAGCGTTTAGTCGCCGTCTATAAAGATCCCAATAGCCTGCGCCATACCGAAAAGTTTAAAGATAAAAATCCCATTGTCGGTGACATTGTTGCCGCAGGATTAAAACGCCTTGCCCGTAAGGATCTCGACCAAGCCATTAATTTGTATGAACGGTATCAAAAGGCCCATCGTTTTACCCCAGAACAAGCGCAGCAACTCGATAAATACCTTGTTCGCCGCATTTTAATTGAACAAGATGATAACTATAAAAACTATGTCGACAATGTGCTCACTGAGCTGAAAAATGACGACTTATTTGAGCGCCGTTTAAGATGGGCTATCCGCGATCACGACATGCGCAGTATTGCCCGTTACTTGAACCTACTCCAACCAGAAACCTTGGCAAAGGAACGTTGGCAATACTGGCTTTATCGCACCAATGCCAAAGAAGCGCCTGAAAGCGCCATAAAAGCGCTCGCGACAATCAGTAATGAACGTAATTTTTACGGTTTTGCTGCTGCGCAGTTCTTAAATAAACCGGTATCACTCAATCAAAGCCCTGAGCCTGTTGTTGATGCCAATAGCCAAAAGTTAACCGATGATCTCGGCTTTGTCAGAGTGCAAGAGTTAATGGCGCTCGACCGTTATTTCGATGCTCGCTATGAATGGATGTCACTACTAAAACGCAGTGACAATACGATGCGAGCACGCTATGGACGCTATGCCCATGAACAGGGCTGGTACGATTTTGGGGTTGAAGCCAGTATTCAAGGTAAGTTGTGGGATGATATTCCTCTACGCTTCCCTATGGCACACCAAGCCGGTTTTGAGCACGCCAGCAAAAAGCATAGGGTTAACATCGATGAGATCCGTGCGATTAGCCGCCGCGAAAGTGCATTCTATCTTTATGCGACCTCGGGCGTAGGTGCCCGTGGTCTAATGCAAATTATGCCCGCCACGGCCAAAGCTACCGCCAAAAAACACGGGGCCAGATATAGCGATCCAAAGGATCTCTACAGCGCAGAGCTTAACCTCAATCTTGGTAGCGCTTACTATGCCCAGCTGTTGAAAGAGTTTAACCAAAACCGCATCCTCGCCACGGCGGCCTATAACGCGGGTCCCTCTCGCGTGCGTCGCTGGTTATCAAACTCTGATGGCAAACTCGATGCCATGGGCTTTATCGAGGCTATTCCCTTTACTGAAACCCGTGAATATGTTCAAGCCGTCCTCAGCTATCGATTGATTTATGAGGCGCAAAAGCAAAAAGCACAGCCATTATTCAGCGAAGCTGAGCTTAAGTTTGCTTACTAACTCGCGACATGAAAAGGAACTCGATACTCAGCCGCATCGAGTTCCTACTTTTCAGCATACCCTAGGGTAAAGCTCATGCTTTAACCACCAAAAATTCTAAATGTTATTCTCTAAATTCAAATAATTAGCAAAGCGAATAATTATTCAGCAATCACGCCGTTTTATCGAAAACTTGTTTGCACTGAAGGGCGTTAAATGCGAATAATTAGTATTAAAGCATTAAGAATCCCATTACACCCATGATTAACCTTAGTTCGTTAACCCTTAGCTGCGAATACCAACCCTTTGTCAATCCTCATACTTTAGCCATCGACGGCTATGAAGCCTTAGCACGCTTTTACTTGCCTAATGGTGATGCGGTTGCACCTAATATTGTGTTCGAGCAGTTGCATGAATCCACAGAAATACTCGCTGCTGTTGAATATCAAGCCAAGGCATTTCAACTCATCCATGCGCCGAGTCAGCAGCGAATTTTTATCAATGTTGATCCCCACGCCGTCGATGGACCACATACCGCCAAGCTCATTCGTTTGCTGTCCCACTATGAACGAGTCACGGTCGAGATCATCGAAAACACCTGCATTAACGATGCCCAGCTGGCCAGTCAATTATTCACTCAATTTAAACAAGCTAAGATACATGTGGCGCTGGATGATATTGGTGCGCCCCACTCCATGCTCAGTGTCGATCTGATGATGAACGTGGATTATCTTAAGTTCGACCGCCATTGGTTAACGCACATAACACACCCCGAGGGAGCACAATTATTAATTGCATTGGTCAACTTTGCCAAAAAGACCCACAAACAGTGCATTTTAGAAGGCATAGAAACTGAAGCTCACTTAGCCTTTGCGCGGGATATCGGTGTTGACTTTGTCCAAGGCTTTTTGTTTAAATCCTGGTTTATTCGCCCCACCAGCAGCCAAGCACTGTGCCTTACGTAAGATCAGGCTAAAACGGTTTACATTCGCGCCACCAGCCCACTCAAGACCAAACCTAATGCTGTCGAGTAATTGATTTAGCACTAGAAATGCCACTGGATATACGGGCGATGATCCGCCATAGTGATAACGCACATCAGCTTGCAAATGCACCTTAAGCACACTTCCAAATGTATTAGGAGTCGCCCGTGGCACAATCTGGGATCAGCGAATTACTACAACAACTCGAACAAGTATTGCTGGGCAAGCCTAGGCAAATTCGTCTCGCTTTAGCCTGTATTCTCGCCCGTGGGCACCTGTTGATTGAAGACTTACCCGGCATGGGTAAAACCAGTATTTCCCATGGTATAGCCCAAAGCTTAGGTTTGAGCTATCAGCGGATCCAATTCACCAGTGACATGCTGCCTGCCGACATTCTCGGCGTATCGATTTTTGATAAACATCAAGCACAATTTATCTTTCATCCTGGACCGATTTTTAAGCAGATGATTTTGGCCGATGAAATTAATCGCGCCAGCCCTAAGACACAAAGTGCTTTACTCGAAGCGATGGCCGAACAACAAATTTCCGTCGATGGCATCACCCACAGATTGCCCAATCCTTTCTTTGTGATCGCGACTCAAAATCCCACCGATCAATCCGGTACATTTTCACTACCAGAATCGCAGCTCGACAGATTTATGATGCGTCTGTCTATTGGTTATCCTAGCCACGATGCTGAGCTCGCTATGCTTAAGAGCAATCATAACCACTTAACCTTAGATCAATTGCCCCAATGCCTGACACCGATGGCCTTAATGCAACTGCAAGAGCAGTGCGACAAAGTCAGCGCTTCCGATGCCTTACTCAATTATATTCTGGCCTTAGTGAGTTTTTCCCGTAGCCAAAGTGACAGCATAGGGTTATCACCGCGTGCCACCAAAGCGCTATTACAAGCGGCTAAGGCATGGGCCTTCTTAGAAGGCCGGCATTATTTAGTCCCAGAAGATGTGCAAGCGGTATTTTGTTGTGTAGCGGAGCATAGACTCAGAACCAGTAGCCAATTACAGGGTGAAGCCCTATCAGAGCGAATTCTGGCGAGCGTTAACCCTATTATGTAGCAAGATACTGTAATGAGAAGATATCGCTAAAGTATGCAGTTAACGCATTAAACCAAGGAAATGACTGAGAAGTGAAACGACTGATACTCCCGACTTTCATTCCGACGTTAGTCCCGATTTGGCAACGTTGGTTAGCAAGACGCTTGCCACCGAGTCCCGAAATAACCTTAAGCCATCGCAGCATTTTTATTCTGCCGAGTGGTTTTGGGTTAGTTTGGCTCGGTCTGGTTTTACTTTTATATCTATTCGGCACTAACTATCAAAATAACTTAGTCATTGGCCTCAGCATCTTACTCCTAAGCCTTTTTAATACCTGCATTCTCTACAGTTACAAAAATCTGGCTGGCTTACATTTACGGGCCACGACGCCGCCCGAAGTCTATGCGGGCGAAACCTTAACTTTTCCCGTCCTCATCAGCACTCACCATAGTGGCCATAACATACAAGTTAACTATCCGAATAATCGCACTTATACGGTGCAGAACCTTGGTACAGATGAACAACAAGCGCTCGTGCCCTTTGAGTATCATCAGCGGGGTCAAGTGTCACCGGGTCGGCTCAAAATTGAATCCTTCTATCCCTTAGGGCTTTGCCGCGCATGGTCCCATGTGGATTTAGCCATTAGTCACTTAGTCTTTGCCCAGCCGATTGAAGCGCCGCTACAGCTTGAGGCTGATCATACTCAGTCTGAGCAAGATCCCCTGTTACTCGCGGGTAAACATGTATCGGGGATTGATGAGTTTAAAGGCCTTAAACCCCATGTGCTCGGCGAATCCCTCAAGCAAGTGGCATGGAAACAATGGGCACAGGGTCGCGGCATGCTGACTAAAGAATTCCAGCAGCCCCAAGGTGATCCCGTCTGGTTAAGGCTCAGACCCGATGCCAAACGCCTCGAAACCCAATTGGGTCAGTTAAGCTGGCAAGTCAATAAACTCACGCAACTTGAGCAGTATTTTGGCTTACATTTGCAAAACCCAATGGGAGACGATGTGCTGATCGCGCCCGCGATAGGCAATCACCATAGGATCGCCTGTCAAAAAGCCATTGCCTTGTATCCACAATTAGCGCCTTCAGTGGCGAAGCCCCCATATCAGTCATCAGTCGCTAATCAGCCACAAAAAACGAATCAAGCTCCCCGCAAGCAGCATCATATCCCTACTTCGAGGGAGCAAGTATGAAGTTAGCGGCCAATAGCACAACACCGCAAATCGGCGACAATATTAGCCGCCAGACACTTTTTTGGTTATTGATCACCAATATTGCGGTATTAAGCCCACTATTTGATAAAACCACGCCTTGGACTTTGGGCATTTGCGCTATCTGTTTGCTGTGGCGTGTGGGGATTTATGTCGGCAAAGTGGCAAAGCCACCGCGTTTTTTGGTGACCAGTCTTGCGATCGGCGCCGCAACCACACTGGCACTCGTTTCAAAGGAAATAGGCTTACTCAATGCGCTAGTGAATCTGCTGCTGTTAGGTTATGCCTTAAAATACATTGAAATGCGTAATCAAAGGGATGTACGCGTTGTCGTCCTCGCGGGCTATTTTATTATCGCGCTGACCTTTATCGACCATCAATCCCTGCTTAATACCGCGCACTTGCTCGTGGTGACACTGATCAATACCTGCGTACTCGTGACTTTGTATCAAGATAAGCAATCCTTAAAACACACGGCTTGGATCGGTGGCAAATTTTTACTCCAGAGCCTTCCCCTCGCGCTGCTGTTATTTTTAGTGTTACCGCGTCTTGCACCGCTCTGGTTAGTGCCCAACATGAAAGAAGCCCAAACGGGCTTGTCCGATAGTCTGGCGATTGGTGATATAGGTAAGCTTACCCGTTCGACTGAACTTGCCTTTAGGGCGAGTTTTACCAATGCAAAGCCCATTAATGCCGAGTTATATTGGCGCGCCCTCGTGATGGAGAACTATGATGGTGTCACTTGGCGCCAAGACGCGGGGATTAAACAGTTGCAAAAAGATGCCCTGCTGTTTCCGCCCTCTCGGCCCAGCCCAGCATTGATGGTCAATAATCCTAATCCCATGAGTGATCCCATGAGTAATAGTCCTGCTCCGATAAGCAGTGAAGATCAAGAGATCGCATTAAGTAAGCAAGATAAGCATAGTATTCGTTATCAAGTAATTGCTGAGCCGAGCCACCAGCCGTGGTTATTTGGTCTCGATGTGGCCTATAGCCAAGATGATAACGTGGTCAATATGCCCGACTATCGGCTGTTGGCGCTGCGCAATATCGATCAGCGAATGAGTTATCAAGTAGAGTCTTGGCCTAAGGCTAAGATGGATCTCAGGCTATCGGCGCGGCAAAGACAGATTAACCTCGAACTGCCGAGCCAAAGTAATCCACGCACTTTAACGTTAGCTGAGCAGTTTAAGACTCAGTATCCCGCGCCTAAGCCACGACTATGGGCCATGATGGGCCACTTTAATAGTGAGCCTTTTTTCTACACTCTCACGCCGCCTCCCCTTGGGCCGCAGCAAGTGGATGATTTCTTATTTGAAAACAAAGCCGGTTTTTGCGTGCACTATGCCGCTGCCTTCATTTTTATGGCGCGGGCCACAGGTTTACCCGCACGTATGGTCACAGGCTATCAGGGGGGTGAATATAATCCGCAAGCGGGTTACTACAGTGTGTATCAATATATGGCCCACGCATGGGCTGAGGTTTGGCTTGAAGATGAAGGTTGGGTGCGTTTCGACCCCACCGCTATGGTGGCGCCCAATCGTATCGAGCAAGGATTCGACGCCCAATTTGATCCCGAGCAGAGTTACCTGCAGGAAAGTCCTTTTAGTAGCTTACGATTTAAATCAATGCCTTGGCTCAATGAGTTAAGACAACGTTTTGCCAGCATAGATTATTACTGGAGCGTGTGGGTACTGGGTTTTAACCAAGAGAAGCAGAATCAAGTGCTCAGTGGCATTTTAGGCGATGTGACTCACACTAAAATCGCGGTCTTTATGGGGCTCTGTATCAGCCTTATCGTGCTCTATATCGCCTACAGTGCGGGCTTATTACATTTTAGAGTTCAAGGCGATCCTATTAGCACTCGTTATCAACAGCTCTGTAATCGTCTCGCACACCATGGCATTAAGCGCAAAGACAGTGATGGACCAAATCAATTTGCGCAGCAGATTATTGAGCAATACCAACACAGTGCACCAAAGCTTTGCACGCTGTTCCAAACCTTGACACAAAGTTATGTGGCGCTGAAGTACCAAGATTTACCGGCTAAAGACTATCATGCGCATTTAACCGCATTTAAAGCGGCGGCGAAGCAACTCAACTGGTTATTGCTCAGAGCCAAAGTGAAAGATAAGTTCAATCTAGCCTAGCATTCGTCAACTGAGCTGTAACTGACGATACATCATCGGAGCAAGCACCAATAAACACCTAAAATTGCGGGTTAATTCCACAGAAGCTGCAATAGTGTTGAATCTTATAAATCAAACACATAGAATTGTTTTATTGTCACCATGCCGAGTTGCACATGCTAAAGTTAATCCAGTCCAATCAGATGGAAGTGCTCTGCGCCCATTTAGCCGCTTACCTGACCCAACCCCTTGCTTTTGCACGTCTACTGAGTAACGAGCATATTCTGGTACAGAGTCCCGGCATGTCGACTTGGCTACGCCTCGAAATCGCCAAACAAAATGGAATTGCCGCCGCATTGGAATTCCCGCTGCCATCGAGCTTTACCTGGCAGTTGTGCCATGACTTATTGCCCAATGTGCCCAAGGATAACGCCTTCACTAAGGCAGCGATGACGTGGAAGCTGATGCAACTCTTACCGCGCATGTTGCAAAATGACGCCTTTGGGCCGTTGAGACACTATCTAAGTCATCAGCAATCCAGCACAAATGCCGCCGACACGAATGAACATCTCAACACCAGTGATATGACGGCTGACGATATTAAGCTGTACCAACTCTGTGGCCGGATTGCCGATATCTTCGACCAATACTTAGTGTATCGCCCCGATTGGATTTTAGCGTGGGAGCAAAACGAGCATCCCGAATCACTCACCAAGCCGCTGAATGAAGACCAACGCTGGCAACCCATTTTATGGCGCGCACTCATTGCCTTTAATCGTGATGAGCTTAATCAAAGCCATTACCACAGGGCCAACCTGCACAGTGACTTAATTGCCGCGCTGAATAACCCCGACACGTCACTCGCCAAATTGCCACAACGCCTATTTGTGTTTGGCATTTCCTCGATGGCGCCGCAAACCCTTGAAGTGCTTTACCATCTGGCAGGCCGTATCGATGTGATCGTGCTGGGCTTAAGTCCGTGTCAGCACTATTGGGGTGACATTGTTGATCCCCGTAATCGAGCCCGCATGGCGGTGCAATATGCGGGTAAACGCCAATTAGCCGAACTGTGGGAAGATAAACTCGAAGTGGGTAATCCGCTGCTTGCCAATAACGGCAAGATGGGCCGTGAATTACTCGATATGCTGCTTGAGCTCCCCGCCGAACACTGCGACTTTGGCGACGATGTGTATTGTGAACCCTGTGACGATCCCAACTCGCCACACAGTCATGCCAGCATGCTCCACGGCGTGCAATACGATATTTTAGAGATGCAAACCTTAGACAGAGTACTAGGGCCTGATGCCGAGCTGTACCAAAATGTCGAGAACAGACGCCTGCTTAAGCGCGACGATGAATCCATTCGAGTCAAGAGTTGTCACAGCCCACTGCGGGAAATCGAAACCCTACACGATCACTTGCTTGAGTTACTCAGCAATGATATCGACCTGATGCCTAAAGACATAGTGGTGATGATGCCCGATGTCGCCGCCTACGCGCCCTACATCGATGCTGTCTTCTCGGCGAAGCAAGGCCTGCATTACATTCCCTACGCCATTGCCGACCGCGGCGCAGCGCAGGAATCACCGCTCATCAATAGCTTTTTAAATTTACTCGGGATTAATCAGAGCCGTTTTGGTCTGACCGACATTTTGAGCATACTCGAAGTGCCCGCCATTTTGCGCCGTTTCCAGCTCGATGACGATGAATTGCAACTGATCCGCCGCTGGTTAGATGAAGCGGGCGTGCGCTGGGGCCGCGATGAACAAAGCCGCCTTAAACAAGGTGTGCCAGCGTTTGAGCAAAACTCTTGGGCCTTTGGTATTAAAAGGCTGATTTTAGGTTACGCCTTGAGTGACGATGCGCCGCTCTATCAAGACCATCTTGTCGTCACTGGCATCGAAGGCCAATCGGCGCAGGCGTTAGGTAAGCTACTCAATTTTATTGAAGTACTCGATGAAACGGCGCAAATACTCGCCCTGCCGCAAGTGGGCGCACTGCGTTTAGCGGAATTAACTGAGCTACTAGATGCCTTCTACGACACAGATGAAGACGAACGCGAACAATTACAGGAAATCCGCGATGCCATTGCCGCCCTAGAGCAAGAGTTACTATCGGCGGGCAGGCCCTTAGATACAAAAACGTTAGAGACAAATCCGCTAGAGGCGCTAACCCAAGAGCGTATAAGCGGACTGAGCCTCAGTATTGAAGTACTGCAACAGTGGTTTAATCAACGCTTAACCGAATCTCGGGTCGGCCAGCGTTATCTTGCGGGAAGCGTGAACTTTTGTACCTTAATGCCGATGCGCTCGATTCCTTTTAAGGTCGTGTGTTTACTCGGTATGAATGATGGGGTTTATCCTAGGGTTCAACATCCCGTTGGCTTTGATTTAATGGCACACTTTGGTGCCCGTAAAGGCGATCGCTCCCGCCGCCTCGATGACAGATATTTGTTTTTAGAAGCCTTATTGTCGGCGCGGGAACAACTGTATATCAGCTATATTGGCCGCAGCGAACGGGATAACTCTGAACGTATCGCCTCTATGCTCGTCTCTGAGCTGATTGAATATTGTCAGCTGTGCTATTTGCCTGAAGCCCTATTGATTCAATCGCAAAAAGCTGCAAGCCCCATAGACCCAGAGGATGCCGAAAAAGCCCTCTATAACGCGATTGTCAGCCACCAGCCACTGCAACCCTTTGATCCCAAGTTGTATCAAGCCACAGTAAAAAGTGATGACAAAAATGGCTCAAACATAGATGGCTCAGGCAGAACCCCAAATAACTCGGGCATAGGCCAAAGTTACAGCCTGCAATGGTGTCCGCCCAATACGGACACTGCGGGCACACATGCGGGCCGCTTTATCGGCGCGCAAACTCGCATCATGCTCGACGCGGATGAACAAGACTCAGTGCCCGATACAGAGGCACAGCCAGCTTCTGAGCACGAACAACAGCAAAGTAAGCAAGTGGATGTGTCAGCCCTGATCCGTTTCTTTCGAAATCCGGCGCAGTACTTCTTCAACCGTACGTTAAAAGTCGATCTCAGCCTTAATATTCAGGCCGATGATAATGACGAGCCCTTTAGCTTGAATGCCCTAGAGCGTTATATGTTACA
Organism: Shewanella sp. SM71; assembly: GCF_025653905.1. NCBI lineage: Bacteria > Pseudomonadati > Pseudomonadota > Gammaproteobacteria > Alteromonadales > Shewanellaceae > Shewanella > Shewanella sp. SM71. The sequence continues at coordinate 30,956 of NZ_JAKKRW010000012.1, read as the reverse complement.
GGCCCAGTTACTCGACGATGCCATAGGCCAAGGCCTAACTGAGCCCGATATTGAGCTGATTAAACGCCTCAAAGCCAGTGGCACTTTGCCCATGCAGCCCTTCGATGATTTGCTATTGCGCCAATATCAGCATGATATTAAACCTTTGATTGGCAGAACCTTGTTCCTCAAGGGAGAACAAGCCAGCAGCCATGCGGATATTAAACTCGTGTTTGACTTGCCCATCACGGCGGGTAAATCCCAGCAAGTGTTACTGCAAGGTCGTATCGATGACATCAGCCCTAAGGGGTTAGTCAATTACCGCCCTGGTAGCGCCCACGGTCGCGATGTGCTGAGGTTGTACCTTCGCCACCTGTGTTTAATGGCAATGGGCCACACACATGTAAGCTATCTACTCGACATGGGGCACTTCCACGCCTTGGCTCCAATCACAGCTGAGCGCGCCCATGCGTTACTGGCCGATTTGTTAGTGTTGTTTTACCAAGGCCAACAACACCCACTGTGTTTTATGCCGCGCACGTCACTGGCCTACGTCAGCTGCGAGGGTGAGCACGATGAGCGTTTGCAGCAAGCGTTACCTGAATGGCTGGATGAGCAGAGTCAATTAGGCGAAGGGAACGAACCCCATTACCAGCGATTATTCAGTTTCCCGCAGGAGTTCTCTGAGGATAGCTTTGGCGCATTAGCCGAGCGTATCTATCGCCCTATGGTGAGTTTATATCTCAAAGACACGCTGGCTCAGCTTGAGGAATTTGCGCTCAACGATGGTATGAGCCAAGGCCCTGCTAATGAACACGCGACTGACACACAAGCTCTCGCACCACATTTGAACCGCGATAGCGCACAGGGAGAGCAAGCATGAGTGAACAGATGCCGTTGAACACACAAGCCTTACATTCAGCACCACAAGCCCTTAATCCTCTCACTCTGCCCTTTGGCGGTAGTCGTCTTATTGAGGCCAGCGCTGGCACAGGTAAAACCTACACGATTTCAGGTCTTTACTTACGCTTATTGCTTGGTGATGGCATTCCTGCGCCGCTCACCTGCGAACAAATTCTCGTGGTTACCTTCACCAATGCGGCCACCGAAGAGCTAAGAGATCGTATTCGCCGCCGTATTCAAGTCGCCTTTAAGTGCTTCTTAGGGCTAACGATTGCCGATCCCTTTGTGCAGGCGCTGTATGACAACACCCCAGAGAGTGATCGCGCCATTGCCCTGAGGCGATTCGATCTCGCCCTTAAATCCCTCGACGAAGCGGCGATTTTTACCATTCACGGTTTCTGTCAGCGAATTTTATCGGATCTCGCCTTTGAGTCTTCCTTGCTGTTCGAATCGGACTTTACCTTGGACGACAGCGAATTTTTGCACCATGCCGTGCGGGATTTTTGGCGTGAGGCCTGTTATCCGCTGCCCGATTACTTAGCGCAAATCATTGCCAAGGAATTTGGCGAGCCCGATGGGTTAGTCAAACAGTTGCGACCGCTCCTTGGCGCCAGTCAAGCAAAGCCTTTGAAACCCGCGCTTAAGTTTGATGCCTTAGCCCTGTCACTACGCCAAAGTTTAGAGCGCTTTAAATTAGCTTGGCCAAGGGGACGCGATGGCTTATTGGCATTGCTGCACAGTTTGCCACTCAACGGCACCCGCTTTGGCAAAGCAACGGATAAGTACCCCAAGCTCGCCGCCATGTTCGATGCGCTAGATAACTGGCTCGCTTCCGGTCATGGGTTGCCGCCACTGAAAGAGTTAGAAGCCTTGTCCTTGTCTGAGTTAAAACTCAACAAGGGCGGCGTGATCCCAAGTGTGAGTGAAGCGCCGCTAATGGATCATATGGAGCAACTCGCCACATTGATTGCCGCCATTAAACCAGCATTTTTATATAGTGCGAAACTCGGCATAAGCGATCGATTTGCCCAGCAAAAACAACAAAAAAATGTGCTGACCCCAGATGACTTACTCACGACATTAGCGAGCGCGTTAAACGCCAATAATGAAACCTTGCCCAAAGCCGTGGCAACACGTTTCCCCGTCGCGCTTATTGATGAATTCCAAGATACCGATCCGCTGCAATTTGCGATCTTCTCTGGCATCTACCAAGACCGTTACTCGTTTGAACAAAGCAAAAACGATACAGAAAATAAGCTTAGCCTGTTGATGATTGGCGATCCTAAGCAAGCCATTTATGCCTTCCGTGGTGCCGATATCCATACCTACATTGAGGCCCGTCATCATACGCAGGCCCACTATCATCTGGATACCAACTACCGCTCAAGCGCAAACATGGTCGCTGGGGTCAACCATCTGTTTAGTCAGCATAATGATCCTTTTATCAGTCAATCGATCCCCTTTGATAGCGTGAAAACGCCCAGCAGTGCTAAAGGGAAAATCCTCACTGAAAAAACCGCAAACCCCGCCGCCTTAAGATTAAGACTCTTAAGCGAAAGCGCAGAAAACGGCCTCAACAAAACCACGGCAAGACACTTGCTCGCCGAAGACGCGGCGGCACAAATTACCCGTTTACTGACAGATGCGGCCAATGGCAAATGCCACAGCCCGAAAGGGCCTTTGATCGCTAAAGACATCGCTATCCTAGTGCGGGATCGCAACGAAGCGGCAGTGATGAAAACCGCATTAAGTAAACGCCACATAGGCGCGGTGTTTTTAAGTCGCGACAGTGTGTTCGATACCCTTGAAGCGCGGGAAATGGCGTTAATTTTGCGATCTCTGGCGAACCCTAAAGATGAACGGGCACTGCGCAGCGCCCTAGCCACGGCATTATTAGGTTATAGCGCCGAGCAAATTCATGCCTTTAACCAAGATGAAGAGCACAGACAGCTGTTATTAGAGCAGTTTTTTAACTTACACCAAGTGTGGCAAAAACGCGGCATCATGCCCGCGCTATTAAGCCTTGCCAATAGCACTAAGTTGATTGACCGTTTACTGCACACCGCCAGTGCTGAGGTAGATGCTCAAGAGCAAGATGCCACAAACGGTGAGCGCCGCCTGACGGATTTTCGCCACCTTGCCGAGCTATTACAGCAAAAGGCCACCGAACTTGATGGTATTAGCGCCCTGCTCAATTGGTATGAACAGCAACTGATTGATAACACAGGCACAGATGAACAGCAGCTGCGTCTTGAAAGCGAGCAGAATCTGGTGCAAATTGTGACTATCCATAAGAGTAAGGGCCTTGAGTATCCCGTGTGTTTTGTGCCCTTTGTCAGCCTAGCCCGTGACAATCGCCGCCGCCCGACGCCTATGCTGTACCACAGAACTAACGATGCAGGTGAGCAAGAGCTAGTATGGGATATCGAAGGCACGGATGAGGGTTGGGAGCGCGCAAAACAAGAAACCTTGGCCGAGGACTTGCGCCTTTTGTATGTGGCGCTCACTCGCCCTGTGTATTTGTGTTACTTGTATATCGCCAACCACAGTCGTCAGCTTAAAAATGGTCTTAAAAGTCAGCTACATGAAACCGCTATCGGCTATCTATTGGGCATAGGCGACTCAGAATGTGACTTTGTTCGTATCTGCAATGCTGCGCAGCAGCTCGCTCAAGATGTGGAAGCCATAAGTATTGATAAGGTGCCCGATGACATAGACGAGCGGCCATTGCCCTCAAGCCAAGACATAGCACAAATACTGAGCGCGAAAACCTTAACCCGCCAATACTGCACGCCGTGGCGAGTCGGCAGTTATTCAGGTCTCGTTAAAAATACCAGCCATGGTAAAGCCGCGCCGGGTGCCGACGATGAAATATTAGGTACGCTTGAATATATGGCTGCGCAAACACTCTCTATTCCTGATGAGGCAAGCCATGAGCTGCAGGATGGCATGCTCAATCGCTTTAACTTTGAGCGCGGCGCCAATGCCGGTAGCTTTATGCATTTAGTGTTAGAAGAGATTGATTTTACGCAGGCAGAAATCGACTTACTGCTGCGATTGCCTAAAGCCATGTTGCAATACGGTATCGCACCCGAATGGCAAACAGTATTACATACTTGGTATTTGGATGTGCTGCATGCACCGCTCTGCGCGATACCGCACGCCTTAGAGTCGCAAGTCACGGGTCATGTAAGCGCCGTCAAACCTGCTCATCCAGATCTGTGCTTAGCCAAGTTATCGCCGCAGAATACCTTAGTCGAAATGGAGTTTTATTTACCCTTAAGCGAACTTAAAGATACTGAGCTCAATGCGCTACTGCAGCAATTTGGCTATGAGTCGACACTTAAGTTTTATGATCTCAAGGGCATGCTCAAAGGCTTTATCGATTTAACCTTTGAATACCAAGGTCAATATTATATCGCCGACTATAAGTCGAATCATTTAGGCGACAACATCAATGCCTATCATCAGAGCGCGCTGCAAAGCGCAATAACCGATCACAGGTACGATTTGCAGTACATTCTCTACTCATTGGCGCTACACAGGTATTTGAGTTTACGCCTGCCAAGTTATGACTACGACAGCCACATCGGCGGTTGTTATTACTTGTTCTTACGGGGAATGTCGGCTCAATATCCCGGCTATGGTATTTATTACGACAAGCCGCCGAAGGCACTTATTCTCGCGCTAGATTCACTTTTTAATGACAATTTATTTCACAGCAAATTGGCTCGTGCAATAGATACAGGAGTCACGGCATGATGCGCTCAACCCAAGGGCTAAATGCACATTCACTCACAGCGGCGAAATGGATAGACCATGGCGCAATTCAGCTTACAGCGCCGCTGCCAGAGCTGTTAAAGCAGTGGGAGCAAGAACGACTGCTCACACCGCTCGATCGGCATTTCGCACTCGAAATGAGTCACTTGCATCCAAGCGACAGCCAACAACCCTTATTTATTTTGCTATGTGCGCTATTAAGCCAGCAATTATCTTCACAGCACAGTTGCCTAGTGCTCGCCCATATTGTGCCACTCAATCCCATGGCCGAACAAAATAGCCATTGTAAAATCACCTTAAGCCTCGAAGCACTCACAGAGACCTTACAAACTTTTGATGCCGTCGGCCAAGCGGGCAGTAACAAACCGCTTATTTTTGATAATGGCAGACTCTATTTACAACGTTATCATCAATTTGAAACCTCAGTCGCCGCCTCATTAATCCGCTTGTCCGGAAGCGTATCTAGGCAATTATCTGAAGAAGCAAGCCACCAAGAGCAACCGCAAATCGCTAAGTTGAGGTCACTGTTAGATCAACTGTTCCCTGCCAATGTGAGCGATCCCCATTCACTCACTAACAGTGAAGACACAGCACCCATTGATTGGCAAAAGGTCGCCACGGCCACTGCGCTAGGTAAAAAACTGTCGGTGATCACTGGCGGCCCAGGTACGGGTAAAACCACCACTGTAACTAAACTTTTGTTATTGCTACAAATGGAATCACAGCAGGAAATCCGTTTAGTCGCGCCAACGGGAAAAGCGGCGGCTCGCTTAAGCGAATCAATCAAAGCCTCAAAAGCGCGTCTGGCGAAGGAACTCAGCGCCCATGCTAATGTTATTGATGAAGCTCGCAATAGAAATAGCCAAGACTTTTTAACGGCTCTGGGCCGCATTCCAGAGGAGGCATCAACCTTACACAGACTTCTTGGGGTGATCCCCAATTCGCCGCACTTTCGCCACCACCAAGGTAATCCGCTTAGGCTCGACCTATTGATTGTCGACGAAGCCTCTATGGTCGATTTGCCCATGATGTATAAACTGCTCAGCGCACTGCCTGAGCACGCCAGTTTGATTTTACTCGGCGATCAAGACCAACTCGCCTCGGTTGAGGCTGGCGCTGTGCTCGCCGATATTTGTGCGGGCCTTAAAATACCAATAGATCCCAATAACCTTGCTCAGAACAACATAGCGTCAAGCAGCCCTGCTCTGTGGCAAATGCGCTATTCCAAGGAACAAGCCGAGCGTCTGAGTGCTTTAACGGGTTTTGAGTTAACACCCTATATCAGCAATGCCCCTAAACTTGGCGATAGCTTATGTATGCTAATGCACAGCCACAGATTTAAAGGCGATGCAGGGATTGGACTGCTCGCCAGTGCCGTCAATCGTGCTGATCTTCAAGGTATTTTGCAGGTATGGCAACAGGGACCTGCAGAATTGAGCTGGTTAGAACACAGTATGATCGTAAGCCAAACCCAAGCCAAAGTAAGCGAGCCTGCTAATAATGTGGGACTCAATTTACTGCTGGAGCAAGCCTGCCAGCAATATGGCGCTTATCTCGGTGCCTTGAATAGCCATGCAAGTAACAATGATGCAAGTAATAGTGATGTAGGCACACGTCCAAGCACAGCTGACATCATTGAACGCTTTAACCAGTACCGTATTCTATGTGCTATGCGCTCGGGCGATTATGGGGTTGAAGGCATCAATCAGTATGTGACTCAAGCACTGGCCAATGCCAAGCTGATTAAACCGCTACAGGAGTTTTATCTGGGTCGGCCAATTATCATCCAAAGCAATGACTATAACTTAGGCCTGTTTAACGGTGATATCGGATTGATTTTGCAGGATGAAGATAAACCCGAACGTTTAATGGCGCACTTCATCAAGGCCGATGGCAGCCTGTTAAAAGTCTTGCCAGCCCGTTTGCCCAGCCATGAAACCTGTTATGCCATGACAGTACACAAAAGCCAAGGCAGCGAATTTAGCCGTGTGGCCTTAGTGCTGCCACCGAGCCCCAGCCTAGCCCAATGGCAACTGCTGACTAAAGAGTTGGTCTACACCGCCATCACCCGCGCTAAAGTCCACTTTACCTGCTTAGGCACCCAGCACGTATTCGAGCGGGCCAGTAGCCAAGCAACCCAACGCGCATCGGGTCTTGCCGACCGCCTTTGGGGGTGAATGAAGCTTTGTGGTCAATGGGGAACACTTTAGGAACTACATTTTAAGATATGACTTTTAGATTTACTCTAACCATGAAACTAAGGATTTAAACATTGATTAAAAAGGACATTATTACACTTAAGGATCTACAAGCCGTTATTGCCTTGTTTGACGCCATAGCACCAGATGCCGCTTTACCTAAGCGTTATTATGAAAAAACCCGCTATATCCAGTGGTCAGAATTTAAAGACATGCAGGTATATGCACTCGACTTTGAGCCCTATTTAACGATTAGCCAGCGTTGTAATATGACGTATTTTGGCATACATCAAAGTACGCGACGTTTATACCTAGCACACTGTAATGATGCTGGCCACGCACCGCGCTGGGAAGCGAGACCAGTGACCTTAGCGCAACTGATGGATGTCGAGTTAATGGTGAATTTACATAAAAATCATGCCTATAACTTAGGGCTAAACATCTGTTTTGATCTGAACTATTTACTCTGATCTTTTGTATTAATGTACAAATTCGGATGACTGAATATCGGTGGTGGGCCAAGCAATATCAATTGCTAAAATCAATCAATTTGAAATTATCAATGTCACCCGCAACGTTTTTCCGGTACCCGAAGGCACAAGGACAACGGATCTGATTATGCTCGCTCGAGCCAAGAATTAGCCGTTTGGTTCGCTCAACACTAAGCTGTAGCGAAAAGATGTTTTGGTAAACCCTATACTTTCATAGTATTGCTGTGTGGCAATGCGCTGCATCGATGTAGTGAGTTCGAGTAACTGGCAATTCTCTTGCTTTCCCCTTTCTTTCGCAAAGGCGATCAACTGAGAGCCAACGCCCTGACCCCGCATGTCGGCATCCACCACAATTGCGGTTATACGACAGATACGACTCAAGGCGGGGAAATAATCAAAGAACATTAAGGCCATCACAGCGACAACTTGTAGGTCACCCTGCGCATTATGTTGCTCATACACCAGTAATTCATCACTGCGGCGCAGAGAATCATGCTGATATTGGCTTAACGTCTGGGCTAAAGCGGCATGGGACAAAGAATAACCGAGTTGCTCAAGTAATACCTGCACACTATCTGTATCCTGTAAGCGGGCTAACCGAATGTTTTTATTCACCATGAGATACCATGTTGTAATCTGCCTAAAGTCAATGTCACTCGTACTGGGTTGCACAGTTTAGATGACGGTGACGAAGCAATAGTCCAACGACATTGCCATCTCACGCCACAAAAATCAAAATAAACCCGACAAAGGCACAACCCCATATTTGCAATGCGATGTAATGCGTTAAAATTCACCACTTAATAGCCATCAGTCAGCAAAACCTTGCACTCATAGGGGCAAGAAAACTAAGATGACAGCGGCTGTACTATAGGATGATATTCGTATTGCCACAGGCCGATGTCATCCGATTTTGCTCACTTTGAGGAATCACTCACAATGTCTAAGATCAACCTGCTTTTGCTGTGCGGCGGCGGAAGTGCCGAACACGATATTTCACTCATGTCGGCCAATTATTTTGAAACCTCACTGGCAAAATCCGAGCAGTTTTGTGTATTGCGTGTCGAACTGGATAAATTTGGTCAATACCGCACCGCTGCGGGTGATGATTGTGAACTGACCAATAGCCGCGAAATTCGCTTCCGCGATGAGAGCAAAGCCCCATGGCCGGTCGATTACGTCATTCCCTGCATCCATGGCTATCCCGGCGAAACAGGTGACATTCAATCCTATTTTAACCTGATCCAACTGCCCTATTTTGGCTGTGAATCCGAGGCTAGCAGTAACTGCTTTAATAAGATCACCGCTAAAATGTGGTTCTCGGCCTTAGGTATTCCGAATACTCCGTATATTTTCCTAAACCAATTCGATGATGCAGCAATAGAGCAAACCCAAGCCGCATTAGCACTATGGGGATCCATCTTCGTCAAAGCGGCCTCACAGGGTTCCTCTGTTGGTTGTTATAAAGTCGATGACAACGATAAAGTCGCTGGCGTGCTTAAAGATGCTTTCGGCTATGCGCCCTATGTTATCGTTGAAAAAACCATTAAAGCCCGTGAGTTAGAAGTCGCAGTATACGAATACAACGGTGAAGTGGTGGCGACAGTACCAGGTGAAATCATCTGTGATACCAACACCTTCTACACCTTCGATGAGAAATACGCCAAAAACAGTAAAGCACGCACCGATGTGGTGGCACAGCATGTGTCAGCTGAGATCAGTGAACAAATCCGCGCCTATGCAATCAAAGCATTTAAAGGTATGAAATTGCGTCACCTGTCGCGCATCGACTTTTTCTTAACCGCGGATAATGAAATTTTACTAAATGAAATCAATACCTTCCCAGGTTCTACGCCGATTTCTATGTTCCCCAAAATGCTGCAAAATCACGGCCATGATTTTACTGAATACTTGAGTCTAGTGATTAACAGCCAGATAACCGCTAAATCTTAGCGCTCGCCACCTGACTCAATGTGAACGCAGAGACTCAGTGCAACACCTGTTTCCAGTAATAAAAAGAGCGCCTCGGCGCTCTTTTTATTTATTATGTTTCAATGTTTTATATCTAAAACTTGAATTATTACCTTACATCTAAACCCAATATTAAAATCAGACTGCCACTGATTAAGCCGCCCTCACATCTAGGTCAAACATCAAGGTCAAACATCAAGGTCAAACGTCAAACCCCTTATGCAACTCAGCTTGCTTTGCCAACAGGGCAAAGAATGCAGCTTTGGGCATAGGCTTATAAAATAAATAGCCTTGAATTTCTTGAATATGATTCGCCATTACAAATTTAAGCTGGGACTCAGTTTCTACCCCTTCTGCCGTCACAGTTAAATCTAACGCATGGCTTAAACGCACTATAGCCTCCACCAACGCTTCGTGACGTTTGCCTTCATCTAATCTGTCGATAAAGCTCTTATCAATTTTAATTTGATCGATAGGGAAATTCGCCAAATAGGACAAGGACGAATAGCCAGTACCAAAGTCATCTAAGGAAATTTTAATCCCCTTAACCCGCAAACCATTAAGCACATCAATAAGATACGTATGTTGCTTCATCAGCAAAGATTCAGTGATCTCAAGGGTTAATCTATCATAGGGGAAATCAGTCACCTCAAGTTGCTCGGTAATCGCAGCAAAGGATTCCACAAAGGCATCTTGTAGTTCATGGGACCAAAACTCAAAAGTCGAGACATTCACCGATAACTTAATGGGCCAATTTCGCTCCTGCATCTCTAAAATAGTCTGCATAGCACCAAGGCGAACATCTCGACCAATATCAACGATTAAACCACTGTTCTCCGCGATGGGAATAAATTCATCGGGTGGAATAAACGTTCCCTCATGCTGCCAGCGCAGCAGCACTTCAGCACGGACAATCAAGCCTGTGGTCGCATTGACTATGGGTTGGTAATAAAGCTCGAAGGTATGCTGATCTAATGCCTGCTTAAGCTGATTATGAAGGCTAGCAACACGCTCGGCATTTAGCTGCATTTGTTCAGTAAAAAAATGATATCGATTGCGACCATTTGCCTTAGAAATATACATGGCCTGATCGGCACAATTTAACAACTGTTCAAGATCGAGGGCATCTTCAGGAAAACGTGCAATCCCTATACTTACCGAGCTATAAACGCCTTTTCCATCGGCTAGCACATAATGTTTTGCCACATTTTTGTTAATTGTATCTGCAATTTGTGCCAATTCTTTCTGGTTAACAACCCCAGGTAATAGCAAGGCAAACTCATCCCCTCCTAAGCGTGCAAACACCATAGTGTCATCGACACACTCGCTGATCTGTTTAACCACTTGCACTAACAGTGCATCACCTTTGTCATGGCCATGGGTGTCGTTGACTTGCTTAAAGTTATCTAAATCCATCAACATAAAACTAAAGCCGGGTGTCAAACTGTCGGAGGTAATTAACGCTTGGATCTGCTTGAATAACGCATTGCGGTTAGCAAGTCCGGTAAGAGAGTCATTATTGGCCTGATACTTAATCAGCTGCGCCGCTTTTTTACGTTCACTAATGTCTGAAAATAGCCATGCAAAACAGGGTTGCTGACCATTGGACTCTCGGAAGGTCGTGACGATAAGGTCAAGATAAAACTCCTCACCATTTCCCCTAAGACCCACCAACTCACCCTGCCACATTCTGTCCTGAGCTAAATGCTCAAATAACCCCACTAATTCATGAGATTGGGATGATGCTAAAAAAACCTTAGGATGAAAGTTAGCGATATCAGTATCTTGAGGGATAACTATATGTCTGAAAGCAGGATTAGCATAGAGAACTGCATCGTCAGAATTGGAAATAACCAGAGCAAGGGGTAACCGGTCAAAAATTTTCACAGCTAAATGCTGAAATTCCATTGCACGACTGCGTTCAATGGCTAAACTCGCCAGTCTTGCCGCCTCTGAAATGAGTTCTAAATCCTGCTCTGTTGGGGACTTTATCGTATCATAATACATGGCAAATGTGCCTAGCACTTTACCATGAGTATCTTTGATAGGTTCTGACCAGCAAGATTTAAGACCTGCACGTAATGGTAGTTCTTTATAATTAACCCAGTAAGGATGTTGAGCGATATCTTCAACGATAACACGCTGCGCATAATAGGCTGCCGTGCCACAAGAACCCACGTTGGGGCCAATTTCGACACCATTAATGGCTTGATTGTAACTGTCGGGTAAATTGGGGGCGGCACCTAATAATAGACGTTTACCGTCAGCACTGAGCAGTAACACAGACCCTCTGGTTCCTACTTTTTGAGCTTCGATTTTTAAGACTAAGGCATGCAAAATTTCATGTAGCGGTGCGCCATTGAGCAGCATAGAAAGAATACTGCTATAACAAGCTATGCTGACATTGTGGGCGAGTTTAACGTCTGCATGATCGAGCAGATCTGGAAGGTTAGCGCCGTACGCCATAATTTCCTTAAGAGCAAAGTTGCAATATAAATACTGATTAACAATGTTAAATATTTATAACTTATAAGAAATTCTAGGCACTAATGTTAATTAAGTAAACCCTTTACCTGCGCGGTAAAAGGTTTACTTTAGTCTAAAAAGCAATGCTTTATTCTTGAATACGTTCAAGTTTGGCAAGGTAAAAGCCATCAAAGCCGCTATCGGCTGGGCTGATACTTTCATCCTCAATCAGGCGAAAGTTGGGGTTCTCGGCTAAAAACGCATCCACTTGACCGCGGTTCTCGCAAGGGAAGATAGAACAAGTCGCATAGACGACTATGCCACCGACTTTGACCATGCGGCTGTAACTGCTCAAAATGTGTTTTTGCAGTTCCATTAACACGGGTAAACGCTCTACGGTATCACGCCATTTTGCATCGGGATTACGCTTTAATACACCCAAACCAGAGCAAGGCACATCAAGCAATACCCTATCGGCACTGAGCTTTAAGCGTTTAATGGTTTTACTGCTGGCGATAACACGGGTTTCGACATTGTGTGCCCCATTACGACGGGCACGCTCTTTAAGTTTGTCGAGTTTCCATTGCTCCACATCCATGGCCAACAAGCGTCCTTTACCCTGCATTTGTGCAGCTATATGTAAAGTTTTGCCGCCCGCGCCTGCGCAAGCGTCAATAACTTTCATGCCTGGCTTGGCATCAAGCGCCGCAGCTACGCGCTGAGAGCCCGCATCCTGCTGCTCGAATAAGCCATCTTTAAAGCTTTGTGTACGGAACAAGGCTGAATCGGAGGTCACTTCAAGGGCGGAATCGACCCCATCAACACAGAGCGTGCTCACAAACTCAGCGGCAAGCTTAGCGGCCAGTTCATCACGATTCACCTTAAGGCCGTTAGCGCGTAAAAAACGTTTCGGCGCAGTACTTAACGCGGCGCGCTCTTTTTCCCAAGACTCACCTAGTTGCTCACGGCCCATAACATCGAGCCACTCAGGGCAACCGTCCCACAACACAGGCTTAGTTTTCGCTTGCTCGATACGCTCAGCTAAACGCGCCTCATCGACTTGCAGCGAATATTGCATTTTAGGCAATTCAAGCCCATGGAATAAATGCCAAGCATTAAGCAATTTAGAGCCAAAACGCTCCATCTCATCTGGACTAATTTCCGCCAGATAACAATATAAATTTAAACGACGTAGGATATCACCCGTCGTTAATGCGATACGCGCCTGCTCGGCGGGTACCAATTGCAACCCAGAAAAATGCTGAGAATAGGCCCGATCTAAGGGTTTTCCTTGGCTCAGCACCATAGTTAAGATACTGATCACTAATTCGTTCGAGCTGGCAGAAAGCGGAGAATTCAACATTTAAAAGGTCACCATGAATGATAAAACCGGAGGATCATAGGAGGTCAGGCCCTAATACGCAAGCGCACTGGCGCCGAGTTAAGGTTAAAGCCATAAAAAAAGCGATCCTAAGATCGCTTTTTTGCCACTGTCAGTTTAACCCATTACATTTTTGAGCCTTTAGCCCCGTAGAACAGGATAAAACCATAACAAATCACGGGCAGAATAAAGGCGAGCTGAACGCCAAGATTATCCGCTAACATGCCTTGGAATAAAGGCAAAATCGCGCCGCCCACAATCGCCAGACACAGAATGCCACTGCCCTGTGAAGTGTGTGGACCTAAATCACGAAGCGCTAAGCTGAAGATCGTTGGGAACATAATCGAGTTAAATAACCCCACCCCAAGGATTGCCCACATGGCAATGCTGCCACTGGTTGTCATCGCTGCAACCACAAGTAGCGCCGCCATAAAAGCATTAAATGCAAGCACTGAGCCCGCTGGTACTTTTTGCATCACCACAGAGCCAATGAAACGTCCCACCATAGCGCCGCCCCAATAATAGGCGATGTAATGGGCGGCTTCGGCTTCTGGCATACCCGCTATATGGCTTTCACCTAAGAAGCTAACTAAAAAGCTACCGATAGACACTTCTGCGCCGACATACACGAAAATACCCACAGCACCGAGCACTAAGTGCTTGCTTTGTAAGGCACTGGTTTTACCTAGATGGGTCTGAACTTCACCTTGAACACTTTCATCATGCTCACGGATCACAGGTAAATCTAACTTCGCAAAAATCAGCGCTAAAATTGCCAAGGCGCCAGAAAGTAACAGGTATGGCAGTTTAACCACTTCTGCTTCAGCACTCGCTTGGGCTAAATCGCCTGATACTGAACTGGCAACAGAAAGAATTAACATAGCACCAAAAAACGGCGCGACCGTTGTGCCTAAGGCGTTGAACGCTTGCGTTAAATTCAAACGACTCGACGCAGTTTCGCGACTGCCTAAGGCATTGACATAAGGATTGGCTGCCACTTGCAGGATTGTGATGCCTGATGCCAAAACAAATAATGCACCGAGGAACAAGTTGTAAGTAGCGAGGGCCGCCGCAGGATAAAACAGCGCACAACCAATACTTGCAATCACGAGACCAGAAACAATTCCCTTTTGATAACCCAGTTTTTTCACTAAGTTACCCGCAGGGATTGAGACTAGAAAATAAGCACCGAAGAAACAAAACTGGATCAACATGGCTTGAGTATAATTCAGTGAAAACACCGCTTTAAGATGCGGGATCAGAATATCGTTCAAGCAAGTAATGAAACCCCACATAAAAAACAGTGAAGTCAATGAGATCAAGGCAAAACGATAACTGCCCGACCCATTTTCGCCAGTGCTGCTCGTGTAGCTACCGGTATTAATTGATGACGCCATAGTTATTCTCTCTGTATGTTTTTATTATCAGGAACTAATTAAGGTTACATTCCCCATGGTGCCCGTGGGCGGGTTTATATCGAACTGTGGGCTTGGGATCCCGTATCTATAACACTTCAACCGAATAAAAATGAATCATTTTCACTTTAACACTGCATAAAAGCTGGTAAATGCCGAAAACTTCAGCTGATTGTGTTCTATTTGTGCGGTTTTAAGGCCGTGTCCCGTCAGCGACTCACTGATTTCAAATGCAGAGAAATCAAACTCGACCTCGGTATCACCTAAATTGAATCCCACGAACACTTTTATATCGCCTAAGGTGCGAACAAAGGCCAAAATGGGCTCCTTTGTATCAACAAATTTAATATCACCTTCAACTAACACCGGGTGTAACTTACGCCAAGCCAGAAAACGTCGATAACCGTTGAGCATGGAATCAGCATCAGATTCTTGTACATCCACAGCTAACGCTTGGTGCGCAGGTGCAATTGGCAGCCAAGGAGAAACATCACTAAAACCACTAAAGTCAGCGCCTTGCTGCCACGGCATTGGCGTACGGCAACCATCACGCCCCTTAAACATAGGCCAAAATGTTTTGCCAAAGGGATCTTGCAGCTCATGATATTCAATTGGCGCCTCGGTTAGACCGAGTTCTTCACCTTGATAACTACATATACTGCCGCGCAGCGAACTTAGCATGGCATTGAGCATTTTGACCATGTCTGAATTTTGCTTACCTTGCCCCCAACGACTCGCTACGCGCTGCACATCATGATTGCCGATAGCCCAACATGGCCAGCCATCACCTATGCTCGCTTCCAAAGCCTCTACGGTTTGGCGAATATAAGCGGCACTGTAATCGTCGGTTAATAGCTCAAAACTATAGGCCATATGTAGGCGATCTTCGCCCTTAGTGTAGGCAGCCATTACAGCCAAAGAATCTTCGGCAGAGACTTCGCCTAAGGTCACCGCTCCTGGATAGCGATTGATGAGCTTTCGTAAATCTTCAATAAAAGCGATGGTTTGCGGACGGTCATTATTGTAGTAATGGTATTGATAGGCGTAAGGGTTATCTTCACTGAAACCACGGCCCTGACGTTTATCCTTAGGTTTTGCCGGATTATCCCTGAGCAGTTCATCGTGATAACAGAAGGTAATGGCATCTAAGCGGAAGCCATCTACCCCCTTTTTAAGCCAAAATTCAACGTTATCCAGCACAGCTTGGCGCACTTCGGGATGATGGAAATTAATATCGGGCTGACTACGCAGGAAGTTATGTAAATAGTATTGCTGTCTGCGCGGTTCCCACTCCCAAGCACAACCGCCAAAAATCGCGAGCCAGTTGTTAGGTGCTGTACCGTCTTCCTTAGGATCGGCCCACACATACCAATCCGCCTTGGGATTCGAACGGTTTTCGCGGCTCTCAATAAACCACGCATGTTGGTCCGAGGTATGACTTAATACTTGATCAATAATGACCTTAATACCTAAACCGTGGGCTTTTTCAATCAATTCATCGAAATCATGCATAGTGCCAAAAAGAGGGTCAACTTCGCGGTAATCACTGATGTCGTAGCCAAAATCTGCCATAGGAGATTTAAAGAAAGGTGAAATCCAGATGGCATCGACATTGAGACTCGCAATGTAATCCAGCTTTATAATAATGCCGCGTAAATCCCCGACGCCGTCACCATTGGTATCTAAAAGGCTACGCGGATAAATTTGGTAAATCACTGCACCACGCCACCACGTTAACTCACTCATTGTTGCCCCTTTATCATTATTCTACAGCGAACTTTCCCTAACACACTCAAGCAAACAGTTATCGTTTTGTTACTGCAGAGTAAAGTCATCGCGGCTTATTTTGTGTTACCGAGCATACGTGAAGAGGGAAATAAGGTTCAATACACCTGCATACGTATGCAGAAGATGCAGCCAATAGTCACATGGCATCACAATGAAATTTACTTTTTAGTAACAGTCACTTGATTACAAAATAAAATCATTTTATTCCCTGAGTTCACCCTCTATCACAGTCTATTCTTAACTCTGCTAGGTATTGAATACGTATGCACTCTGTTGTTCAGCTAAGAAACTCGGGGGTAGTATCTTCACCGTTGCATAACAATTTGGTCATAAACGCAGCACTTATGCAGTCAATTAAGCGCCCATATACCAAAAAAAGGCCGCAAACATAACGCGGTGATAACGATAAAACGCTCTACAAAGCGATAAAGCGACTCCAAGGGGAAGAGAGATATGATGCGATTTAAACCCAGTTTGCTAACCTTAGCGCTCATCGCCGCAGGTGCCAGTATGCACTCCTATGCGGCAGATGAAGTGACCACAGATAAGGAAGCAAAAGCAAAAGAAGCTGCTATTGAGGTTATTGAAGTTAAAGGCTTTAGAACCAGTGTCATCAAATCACTAAATGATAAACGCTTTGGAGATACCGTCTCTGAATCGATTTCAGCAGATGATCTTGGCGCCCTTCCCGATCAGTCAATCGCTGATGCACTGACTCGCTTACCAGGCGTGACCGCAGTGCGCACTGGTGGACAAGCAAGCGGCCTCAATATTCGAGGTCTTGATGGTGATTTCGTCTTTGCAACACTTAATGGACACGAACAAGTGACAACGGGCGGTAAACGCGCGATTGAGTTTGACCAATATCCATCCGAATTAATTAGTCAAGCCGCCGTCTATAAAACACCAAAAGCCTCGCTGATTGAAGGTGGCGTCGCCGGTACGGTAGAATTAAAAACCGCAGATCCCTTAAAAAGCGACAAAGACCAATCATTTAATATCAATGCTCGCGGCAGTTTTAATGACAGAGCGGATGAGATTTCCGATGCCGATCAATATGGCAACCGTCTTAGCTTTGCCTATCAAGGCAAATTCCTTGAAGATACACTCGGTGTGGCGCTAGGCTATGCCCATTTGTACCAACCTTATGTTGCCAGTCAATTCATTGGTTTACGTTTCAACGACGATAAAAAAGATGTCAATGGCGACGGTGCTGCCGAATCAATCAGTGAAGGTTTTGAGTTACAGCAAAAAGGCGGTGATGATACACGTGATGGTTATATGGCTGCTATCCATTGGCAACCAACAGACAATCTCAGTGTAAAAAGTGATTTATTCCATTCAAAATTCACTTCCGAAAACTTTGCCCGAGGCTTTCGCGTTAAGTCATTAAAAAACGGTACTATTAGTGATGCGGTTGTCGAAAATGGTTCTATGACCGGCGGAACGGTATCAACTGATGGTACTGATAACTTTGCCGTTTTTGTTATCAATGATAACGACTCAAAATATTCAGAACTGACATCAGGCTCAGTCAATATTGAGTGGAATAATGGCGGCGCATTAACTGTCGCAGGTGATGTGAGCTATTCAAAAGCCGATGGTGAGTTCGTCAACGGCGGCACGCGTGCCGTTTTATATGATGATATAGGTAATGAAGTACGCTCAGCCGAATCAATTAATTATCAACTACATGGTTTAAGCCCAGCCGATGTCAGCTTTTCAAACGACTATACCAATACCGCTACCTTGGGTTTAAAAGAAGTGGGTATGTGGCCATACGATCAACAAAATGATCTTGTCGCTTACAAGTTAGACTTTAACTATGCATTAGATTCTGGTTTCTTAACTTCAATTGATTTTGGTCTGCGCTACTCAGAACGTGAGTTTAATGCGCAACGTTCACAAGCCGGTTATGGTTTTGAATTTGGTAAAAACCCAACTAACCAGCCGGTGCTTCAAATGAACACTGACATGACAAATGTCGTCAACTTTGGCGGTGAATTATCAGGCTACCCTAACTTCCTTTCCGTTGATTTCAACAAAGCCATTGAGCTGGTTAACGCGCAGTTAGCGGCAACAGGACAATCCCCTTTCACCCCGACAGCAAATTGGTCTAATAACTGGACCATGATCCAAAGCGGTTCGGTCAATGAAGATGTATTAGCTGGCTATGTCCAAGGTAATCTCGAGTTTGACTTAGGCGATATGAAAGTCACGGGTAACGTGGGCGTGCGTGTTGTTCAAACAGATCAAAGCAGTAAAGGTCTACAACAAGTTGGCTATGGTCTAGGTGAAGCGATTACTGATGAACTTGGCGTGATCAGTACCGATTATATCCGTAACGAGATAGGTAAAACCTATACCGATTATTTACCGTCACTCAACTTAACTTTCCACCTCACTGAAAATGATCAACTGCGCTTTGCTGCAGCCTCTGTGATGTCACGTCCTCCAATCGACAAGCTAAAGTCAGGCATGGGATCTTGGTATGACGATTCTGCTACTCCGGGATACAAAAAGTACAATGCTTGGGGTAACACCAGTCCTCTACTCGATCCGTTCTATGCCGATCAATACGACTTATCTTACGAGCACTATTTTGAAGATTCTGAAGGTGCGGTTGTCGTAGCCTTGTTCTACAAAGATATTAAATCCTTTATCAACAATTTTACAATCCAACCATTTGATTTTGAAGGTAATGGATTTATCGTCCCCGATACTATTATCGATAATGGTGTTGAATTCCCAGTAGTAAAAGATGAAGGTCAATATCAAACTGCAATCAACAACGACAATGGCGGCTACATTCGTGGTGTTGAGTTAGGTTATACCCAAGTCTTTGATTTCCTACCATCGCCACTCAGCGGTCTTGGCTTCACTGGCAGCTACTCGTATTCAGACAGTGAAGTGGAATTTACCACAGATTTAAGTGGTTCAAACTTAACCATTCCATTACCAGGTTTATCAGAAAGCGTACTCAACACCACCTTGTTCTATACTCTGGACGGTTTCGATACTCGCGTCAGCATGAGATATCGTAGCAGCTATGTTTCAGAACAAGTGGCAGTTGAATCACAACTTGCTTTCTTCGATGCCGAAACGATTGTGGATTATCAAGCTTCATACGCTCTGGAAAATGGACTTAAGTTCTTATTCCAAATTAATAACTTAACTGATGAACCGAACAAAACCTATTTTGGTGAAGAACATCAGACAGGAACAATCCAATACTTCGGTAGACAGTACTTCCTAGGGTTAAGTTACTCTTTATAAACTACCCCAAATAAAGCCTGCTTCAATTAAGAAGCAGGCTTTTGCTTACGTAGATTTCAGCATTTCTAACATTCATCATGCCAGCACGTTTTACTTATTTCTCTTTAAAAGGCTTACATTATGATCCGTCAAAACCTAATGATTGCGCTTTATTTATGCTTGGTTTGCTCTTCATTTAATACGGCCTATGCAAACACCTTTGAGCCAGATATATCGACGGACGTTAAGCTTGAACCCGCTTTTTGGTGGGGGGGAATGCAGAATCCTGAGTTACAGCTGATGCTGTATAGCCGCGAACTTCCAAGCTTACCGCAGCAGATTAAGGTTGATATACAAGGAAAAGGCATCACACTTAAAAGCCTTGAGCACACTGATAACCCTCACTATCTGTTTATCAATTTAGATCTGAGCCAAGCTGCGCCGCAAACCTTTGAGCTAATAATTTCCAACACTGACTCGGCTTCAAAAGCCGACACGCCTCTTTATCGCCTGCCCTATACGTTGCAAGGGCGTGCTAAGGGCAGCCGTGAGCGCCAAGGATTTAGCAATAAGGATGTGATTTACCTTATCACGCCGGACCGATTCGCCAATGGCGACACGAGTAATGACAATCAAGCCGATATGTTAGAGCAAGTCGCAGCTAACTCTCCCAGTAATCTCAACTATCCCGATGCTCGCCATGGCGGCGATATAGCAGGGATCAGCCAGCACTTAGCATATCTGGCAAAACTTGGCGTGACTCAGTTATGGATCAATCCGCTGCTTGAGAATAATCAAGCCCAGTATTCATACCACGGTTACTCAATTACCAATTTATACCGCGTCGATCCCCGCTTTGGCAGCAACGAAGATTATAAAGCCTTAGTCGCTAAGGCTAACAAGCTTGGCCTAGGGGTGATTAAAGATGTTGTGGTGAATCATATCGGCTCTAACCATTGGTGGCTCAACGATTTACCTAGCCAAGACTGGCTCAATGACGCCACAAAAACGCAGCTACATAATCGCGAATCCAAGCCTAATTTGACTCAGTCTGCCGATACTAAATCCAGCGCTATCACATCCAGCGTTACCAGCCCCCGTTTCACCAGCCATAGGCGCACGACAGTGCAAGATCCCTACGCGGCGGCGCAAGATCATATTGATTTTGTCGACGGCTGGTTTACCGACACTATGCCGGATCTGAATCAAAGCAATCCAAAACTGGCAACCTATCTTATCCAAAACAGTATTTGGTGGGTCGAGTACGCAGGACTTTCGGGGATACGTGAAGATACTTACTCCTACGCCGACAAAGGGTTTCTCGCTAAATGGTCTAAGGCCGTAATGGCTGAGTACCCAAATTTTAATATTGTTGGCGAAGAATGGACCGCAAACCCCATCACAGTGTCCTATTGGCAAAAGGGCAAAATCAATGCCGATGGCTATACCTCAGATCTACCCAGTTTGATGGACTTCCCGCTATATGAAAAATTGATTGCCAGCCTTAATGAGCCAGAAAGCTGGGATACGGGTTTTATCAAGCTTTACGAGATGTTAGCCAACGATCTTGTGTATGCAGAACCTAGTAAGCTAGTGCTATTTGAAGGCAATCACGACACCAATCGTATCTTCAGTTTAGTGAAAGAAAATATAGACTTATACAAGATGGCCCTCACCTATGTGTTGACCGCCAAACGCATTCCGCAGCTGTTCTACGGTACAGAAGTGTTAATGACCAGCCCAACCGAGGGCCGTCACGATGGCGTTGTACGCAGTGATTTTCCCGGCGGGTTTGCCAACAGTGCCACGAATGCCTTTACCGGCCAAGGACTGAGTGAACCTCAACGACAAGCACAGCAATTTGTCCGTACCCTACTGAATTACCGTAAACAATCCCTTGCGCTGCAATCGGGCGATTTACTGCACTTTGTGCCGCAGGATGGTATCTATGTGCAATTTCGTTGCTTATTACATGTGCCATTATCAGCTGAACAGAAAGCCGAAGCGCTTAAGTCACTAACTCAACACAATTCTCAAGCCCAACACAATGCCTGCACTCAACCCTCGGCCGATAAAGTCATGGTGATTTATAATAAAAATGACAAAGCAGTCACGCTAGATGTAAACCGCTTTGCCAGTGTACTTGGCGATAACCGCGCCGCTACAGATATCATCAGTGGCAACACAGTTTCACTTAATCAAGCGCTAGCATTGCCCCACGCAGGTGTCACTATCCTTGAGCTTAAAGCCAGACCGCAGCTAAATACTGGCTTACCTAGCCGTCAAACCTCTAATCACATGAGTTACTCAGCTAGCGATTTAACTCCGGCTCAAACAACTCATCCAATCAAAAACTCAACCCTAAAAGGAATTCAGTCTTGAGCTTTTTATCGCCTATCGATTCCAGAGTGACTCAGTGCCCCCAAGCGGCGAAATTTCCCATAGTGGCTTTACTTATAACCCAAGCAGCGAAAGCCCCGCAGCGCCGACAGTCATCACTCAGCTTATGTTTAAACGCTCTATTCAGCGCCTCTTTATTAACTGCCTCGCTTTTTAGCTTCTCGACCAATGCAAATACATCGGCGCAGGCGCTTGATAATGAGTTACTGCCAAAGTCTGAGAGTGAGGTTATGACGCTAAAACCTGTGGTATATCAGATTATTACTCGCCTTTATGGCAATAAAAATCCAAGCAATAAACCTTGGGGCACGATTGCCGACAATGGCGTCGGCAAGTTTAGTGATATCAATGATATTGCACTCAATACCATCAAGGACCTAGGCGTTACCCATGTGTGGTACACGGGCGTTCCCCACCATGCATTGATTGGTGATTACAGCGCTATTGGCGTAAGTACTGATGATCCCGATGTGGTCAAAGGACGCGCGGGCTCACCCTACGCAGTCAAAGATTACTACAACGTCAACCCAGATCTGGCGGTCAATCCCGCCAACCGTTTAGCCGAGTTCGAAGCGCTCATTGCCCGTACCCATCACCACGGCTTAAAGGTGATTATCGATATCGTGCCAAACCATGTGGCGCGCCATTATCAATCCGTTAGTAAACCCCACGGCGTGCGTGATTTTGGCGAAGATGATGATACAAGTCTGGAATACGCCAAAAACAACAATTTCTATTATATCCTTGATAAAGTTGATGTTAATAATGGCTCGGAGGGGGCAAAGGGACAAGCACATGCCTTTGAAGTGCCAAGCTTACCCGCAGGACTTAAACCGCTGGGCGGAGAAGCTCACCCCTTAAGTGACGGCAAATTCAACGAATTTCCCGCAAAATGGACTGGCAATGGCTCACGCTTAGCCAAGCCCGATGCCAATGATTGGTACGAGACCGTTAAAATCAATTACGGCGTACGCCCCGATGGCACCTATGACTTCCCTCGCCTGCCAGCCAATTTCGCCACTTTAACGCAGGCGCAGCATTACGCTTTTTGGCAACAACACTTAGCTGAGCTCCCAAGCTCTTGGATTAAATTCAATCAGATTGCGCAGTACTGGCTAGCAAAAGGGGTCGATGGCTTTCGCTATGATATGGCCGAAATGGTACCAGTGGAGTTTTGGAGCTATCTCAACAGCCAGATAAAACACACAAATCCCGATGCCTTTATCTTGGCCGAGGTCTATAACCCCAAGCTGTATCGAGATTATATCCAACTTGGCAAAATGGATTATCTGTACGATAAGGTCGATCTTTACGACACCCTAAAAGCCGTGATGGCGGGTAAAACCAGCACAGCTAATATCGCGGCAGATCAGGAAAAAGTGCAGGATATTGAATCTCACATGCTGCACTTTTTAGAAAACCACGACGAGCAACGTATTGGTAATGCAGCATTTTTAGCATCGCTACACACAAATAAGCCCACGGCAACCCAAGCCGAGAATCCACACAATGCCCTACCCGCTATGGTAGTGTCGGCAACGATAGGCACTTCACCGACGTTAGTGTATTTTGGCCAAGAAGTGGGAGAAGCCGCCACCGACAACCCAGGATTTGGTCATGCATCACGCACCAGTATTTTTGACTATGTTGGCGTCCCTGCCCATCAGCGCTGGATGAACAATGGCAGGTTTGATGGTGGACAATCAACCGTAAAGGAAGCCACTTTGCGGGCTTATTATCAAAAATTACTGAACCTAAGCACAGGTAAAAATGTACCTGCGCTTTTAGGAGAATATTACTCACTCGATGCCGCCAACCGCAGCGCACAAACCGCCACAATGGATACTCATGGCAGTGCAACGGGTTATGATGACAGCACTTTTGCCTTTGTGCGCTTTGAGGAAAATACGACCAATAAAACGGGCCAAAAACTGATTATTGTAAATAACTTTAATCAAACTCAAGCAAAGCCATTATCCCTTAAGCTACCAAAGCCACTTATCGACCAATGGCAGTTAACGGATGGGACCTATCCACTTAAGGATTTGCTGGAAGACAACAAAGCGCAGTTGGTTGTCAAACAAGGGGAAGGACAAGTTCAGATGCAACTTGCACCGCTGTCTTCAGCCATATTCGAGCTGGAAGATTAAACGAGCAAAAAGCCTAGGTGAGCTAAAAAGTGAAATCGACCGATAGCGTCACGCTAAACTGTGACGCTATCTTTTTTTAACCGTTATACTCTCAAACCTTTCTATCTTATTTGATCACCCTTTAAAAATCACAAAGGAAAGCGATGTTACTCGGCATTCACCATGCAGCGATTATTTGCAGCGACTATCAAAAGTCCAAACACTTTTATGTAACCATTCTTGGCCTTACCGTGCTTGCAGAGCATTTCCGTGAGGCACGTAAGTCCTATAAACTTGATTTACAACTGGCCGATAAGAGTCAAATTGAGTTATTTTCATTCGATAATCCACCCAAACGACCAAGCTATCCCGAAGCCTGTGGACTTAGGCATCTCGCCTTTCGCGTAGCATCGATTGAAACCGCCATCGAACATCTTCATAGCCATCACATTACCGTTGAACCCGTCCGCATTGACGAATACACAGGCAGAAAATTCACCTTCTTTAGCGATCCCGACGGCTTACCCTTAGAGTTATATGAGCTATAGCACGAGTGAAATAAGGCAACATCGCAGCAATAAGATGAATAAAGCTTAATTACGCTACGGGATAGTCAGCATTAGACTCAATAAAACGACGCAGCCGTTTAACCAATAGTTTAAGTAATCGATTGACCAGTTTGACGCTGTGATAAGGTCAAAGCCTACCTAGGCTAACCATTGAGGAACTCAAGATGTTTGATAATCCAGCATTATTACTATGGAGTTTAGTCTTTAGCCTCTTTGGTCTTGGCTTTTTCACCTATGGCAAACGCCAAGCGGCCCCCATCCCTTTAGTCGTTGGCCTCACCCTGATGATTTATCCCTATTTTGTCACCAATCTCGCGTTACTTATCGCTATCGGCATCGCCCTGATCGCACTGCCCTATTTTGTAAGGATATGATTTGGGGTTTATAGAAATGTTTACGGACAGAAGCTACAAAATAAATGGTGAGGCTAATACAACTTCGTATACCTCTACACTCATACCACAATAGGTTGATACAAAATCTCAGGCACCCCACGCTTCTTAAGAAAATATTGCGCCGTCTTTGTTATTTTTTCAGTATGAGAAACTGTTTTCACCTGATAATAACCGCTTAAAATTCGCTTAGTCAGCATGACCGCGAAATCATAATGTTCCTGTTGATAAGGTTCTATTACCTCATTTGTTGGAATTAATTCATTTAGCTCATTCATTTCTAACCAATCCATCGCTTCAGCAAGCCAAAATAGCTTTATGGCAATGGCTAACTCGCATAATGGATGATCCGCAATTGCAATAGGAATCTCATTACCATCATCCCAATTATAATGGTCCAATAAGGCATACAATTCATGTGCTGACGAGATAGTTTTTACAAGGTTTACCGCCTCTTCAACATCCTCGATTTCATAAACAATTCTATCAATAATGTCTGTCATTATATTTAAGTCCTTAATGCTTCAATCAGCCCATTTAACATAGGGTAAAGGAGTGATAAGAACTTAATACAAAGCCCGAAATAGGAATGGCCAAAAGATGAAACTCCTTTTCGTTCACCTCACCCCTGATAAATGAGTTCAACTATTCTCGGCAGATGGTAAAACGGCCGAGTGACAAAATTCCCAATAGTGAAAGTATTAATAAAGATAAGCTGCCACCACCGCTGTAACCTTGTTTATGTTCTATGGTAAAATTAACGGGCCATCCAACTTTAGAAATACGGCCTAAGCATATCTGTTATGCCACTATCGCTCACTGGTCATGACTTTACTGGCCAAGCCAATAAGCAACACACCTGATATCCCCTCTAAGGCTCTCGAATAACGCAGGGAATTGGGGCGACTAAATACCCAGCTTCCTGCCGACGCATAAAGGACGTTACACAAGGTCGCTAACAAACTGAAAATAAGACCAAGGGTTAACAGCTGAATTGACGTTGAACCCGCTAACGGGTCAATAAACTGCGGCAAAAAAGAGAGGAAAAATAAAGCGACTTTAGGATTAAGTACACTAACGACAATGCCTTGGAAAACTACGTTGCCGTTTGGTTTGCTATTGTCATCAACCACAATTTTATTATTGCCACGCCACATTGATATTAACGCTTGAATGCCTAAATACACTAGATACACGGCCCCCAACCACTTCACAATACTAAAAGCCAACGCTGAACTGAGAATGATGGCAGATAATCCCAAGCTAGCAGCAAGCGTGTGAACAAAATAACCCACACCTAAACCCATCGCAGCTTTAAGCCCACTGATCATTTTCCCTTTCATTGTGTTAGATACAGTGTAGATGACATCGGGTCCAGGGATAAGATTGATAGCAAGGCAAGCAACTGCAAACAGTAATAGTGAATTTAAATCCATTTAATTTTTCTCCTTGTTAAACGCGTAATGTATCGCGCCCGCTTAAGTGGTGTTCAACGCAACACCATAGCCTCTGCAAACCACTTTAAAATTTAAAATCAATGCTTTAAATAAAAGTACGTTGGTAACCAGAACCTGTGCTCAACTTTATATACTTTTTGCTCACGTCTTGATTTAAAGCAAACCTCAATTTGCTCATCCTTAACGGTCTTAATTGGCGCTTAATTTTTTATTCACGGCAAATCGTTAAACGGCGAAACGCAAATATTCCCAGTATAGAAAGGATTAATAGGGATAAACTGCCACCGCCGCTGTAACCTTGTTTATGTTCTATGGTGGCAACCTGCTCTTCTTTAACCCGAGTTTTAAAGCGGGCGAGCTCGTCATCTAAATTGACTATCATGTCGTTCACCGCAAGATCAAAACCCTCGTAAGATTTCTCTCTTAGGGTTGTCGTCACGCCAACAGCGGTTGAACTCTCAGTTAACTGATTAATACCTGGCGCCCTAAATAACATCTTCTGGCTACGCATATCGAAAACGGCTGTATCAACAAAGGTTTGAATCGCATTTTCATTACCGGGGATTAAATACATGCCCACGATAGTCCAATAAAGGATGGCGGACTTGTTCTCGTGGCTTTGCATCAATTGATCGTAAGAAACCAATGCCATCACATCAACATCATGCAGGCGAGAAACCTGCTGCAAGGTTTCAAAACCTTTACCATTTTTAAGATAGGTACTTGGGATCACTTCGATACGATCGATATAGTCATATTTAACAAAGGATTTTTTAACCTTATCAAGTAATGCCATCTGAGTTCGGCTATCAATTGCATCGGCTTGCCAATGGGACGAAGGCAAGAAAGCGATGCCGACGGTAATAGGCAAACGCAGCACAGGTAAGGATGGCTGCTGGGCTTGGCGACTCTTCTCATCAGGGTATAAATATTCAACTAAGCTACTTGATACCGCATTTTTCTCAGTAGTATTACCGTTAAAAAATGCACTACAACCACCCAGTGAAAGCATTGCGAATGAGGCTATACCACAGGCTATTACCTTAAGTTTCATTTGTTTCCCTACCGTATCCATACACTTGCTGTTAATGATGAAAACTGAACCTACAATAATACCAATCACATTAAATATCTAATCAGTTCAGAGCCTCACAGGCATCTCAATCCAAGGCGCATTGACGCAAAAATGGTCATTCCCTTTTAAGTCAATGCAACACCGGAGTGGGATGTCTGTGTGGCTCCCGAAGGGCGGGTTTCAACGCCCTTTATACTGCGTTTAAGGCTTTCGACAGAGCACCACTATGCCTTCATGCCTTCGCCTTGTCTAAAGCGCGTTGAACTCCCGCTGAATGAACAGATATTTAATACGATTGGTATAATGCAGATTTTGGGTTACCTTATCCATTCATCAGAGTAAAAACAAGCTGTTATGTTCACATATCACAGCATTAATCTTCTTTGATTAGATTTTAAATACAAAAAAGCCGCACTATAAATGCGGCTAGTCAATAGGTACAACCATTCTCTAAAATACAACTTAAGCCAAAAGTTAAGCGTATTTACGCACTTTTTTAAGGGCGATTTGTTGTTTTAGCATGGATAAATGTTCGATAAACACTTTGCCATGCAAATGGTCAATTTCGTGCTGCAACACTACGGCTAAAAACTCATTGGTCTCGATTTCAATAGCCTTGCCCGTTCTGTCTAAGGCGGTCACTTTAACCTTTTCAAAACGTGACACTTTAGCGCGATAACCTGGGATAGACAAACAACCTTCTTCACCGACGAATTCACCTGACTTTTCAACAATCTCAGGGTTAATCAGCACTAAAGGCTGGTCGCGACCGTCAGATAAATCGATCACGATAATGGCATCTGTACTGCCGACTTGAGTTGCCGCTAAACCTATACCATCGTCCGTGTGATACATGGTTTCGATTAAATCATCGATAAATCCCTGAACAGCTTCAATATCTTTTACAGGTTGCGCTTTACGTTTAAGGCGCTCATCGGGAATAGTTAGAATATCGAGTACAGCCATGCCAGTTATCTTCTCTCATCGAGTCAAAAAAATTGGCGCTATTATGGACTATTTGACCATTTACACAATATTTAAGCTAAAAACAGTTTAAATATTTTGTTAGTAATCGAGCTAGCCGATAAAAATATCGAGAAGTGCTTAATCCTTTAAACGTCAAATACCCTCTCATCTTCCGCTAAGCCATGCTTTACCGTTACACTAGCGTAAACTCATCAAGCAAAAGTTTTTGAGCGTGATTCTTTGTGAGTCATACCAATCGTATTAAATATCTGTTCATTCAGCGGGAATTCAACGCGCTTTAGACAAGGCGAAGGCTTGAAGGCATAGTGGTGCTCTGTCGAAAGCCTTAAACGCAGTATAAAGCGTTTTGAAACCCGCCCTTTGGGAGCCTCACAGGTATCCCACTCCGGTGTTGCATTGACTTAAAAGAGAATAACCATTTCTGCGTCAATGCGCCTGAGATTTAAATACCTGTGAGGCTTTGAACTGATTAGATATTTAATGTGATTGGTATCAATACCATTAAGCTGAGGGTTAACAATTCAATGGCATCGTTTTCTAAAGAAAAATCACCACTGTATCAATACCTTGAACAAGATAAACAGAGTGTAGCGAGAAAACAGTCCCAAGCAGTGGGCTTGTCTCCTATGGTGAAAATCTGGCATATCGTCGCCATGATCCCGCAGGGTAAAGTCAGCAGCTATGGCAAAATTGCCGATTATGCAGGATTACCGGGACGAGCGCGTTATGTGTCAAAAGCACTGAAAGCAGCTCCCGAACATTTGTCACTCCCTTGGCATAGGGTACTCAATAGTCAAGGCAAAATATCCTTCGAGAAAAATTCAACCTTCTTTCAAGAACAGATGGAATTATTAAGAATTGAAGGGATAACAGTGAACTGCGGCAAAATTAGTTTGTCTGAATACGAGTGGCGACCGGATCTGGTGACTTTAGTCATGGCAATGCCATTTTAGTTTAATATATTGATCCATAAACTATTTACATCTCTATTTACAGAAACGTCGTCCTCGGCTATAACCTGCTTACAGTCGATCCGATAATTGATTTATGCTCAACTGATTGACCCAGAACTGTGTAAGTAAGCATGCTACTCGACACTTTTTTATCAACCACTACCGACAATTCTGTAGTGATACAAGGTGAAAACCTGCGACCCAAGGAGCATTCTTTGCGTACCATTCCCACATTATTAGTGAGTTTTACCGTCCTCACTCAAAGTATGTTTGCCATGGCAGCGCCAACGCCGCTAACACCGCAGACGGCCGAATACCAAGTCAACTATGGAGACATTGAATTAGGAAAAGCCAAATACACGCTACCCAATCCCGAAGATGGCGTGTTTAAGTATCGTTTTGATAGCGATCTCAGCCTGTTATTGTTAACCGATGTGCGTCACATCTTGAGTGAATTTACTCAAAATGATACGCAGCTCAGTCCTTTGCGTTACTTACAACAACGCCAAGGTGTCGGGCCTAATTACACGGAGCAAACCGCATTCGCCAAAGCTCAAGGCTTTATTCATACCCGTTACAAAGATGAAAAAGGCAAGTTTCCCTATGATGATAAAATCTTTGATCCTCTTATGGTGCAGTTGCAATTTAGGCTAGATATGATGGCGGGCAAAGAAGTGCTCGACTATAAGATGGTCAAGGACAACGAAGTCGATGAATACAAGTTTCATGTGATCGGTAAAGAACGAATGAACATCGACAGCGGCAGTTACGACACCGTCAAAATTGAAGTCGTGCGTGACAATAAAAAACGTCAAACCTTCTTCTGGATGGCGCCTGACTTAGCGTATTTGCCCGTGCGTCTAACTCACTTTGAAAAAGGCAGTAAGCAGCTCGATATTAAGTTACTTAAATATCACTTCGATGAAGTGCCGCACCAAGAAACCATACCTGCAGACATTGCAGAGAAACCGCTAGTGCCTAAACTGCTCGGCACGACTGAAGGTTAATCAGTAAGGCATTGAGTTAAGATGTATGAACTTTAACCTAATGATACATAGCCTTCGCATAAAAGTACTGAACTAAAGCCAAACTAATATCGAATAAAATCCAACCGAACTAGGGTCTGTTGATCTTTCGAGAGTGATTTTTAGACAGCATGGCAAGACGTTATAATTTGCTTCGCCAAAAGTAACCATAACCTCAAGCCATGCCAAGACTTATGCTAACCGATGCACGCTGGGAAAAGCTATTTCATTTAATGAAAAGCACAGGCCGTGTTTATGACAAACCTGAACATAGACAAACATTCGAAGGTATTCTTTACCGCCTTAGAACAGGTATCCCTTGGCGAGATTTACCTAAATAAA
>NZ_JAKKRW010000011.1:0-169665 GCF_025653905.1 Shewanella sp. SM71 | reverse complement strand
ACGAACCGCTGGTGTTCGGGTTGTCATGCCAATGGCATTGCCCGGTAGCTACGTTCGGAATCGATAACCGCTGAAAGCATCTAAGCGGGAAGCGAGCCCTAAGATGAGTCATCCCTAGGAATTTAATTCCTCTAAAGAGCCGTTCGAGACTAGGACGTTGATAGGCATGGTGTGTAAGCGTTGTGAGGCGTTGAGCTAACATGTACTAATGACTCGAGAGGCTTAACCATACAACCCAGATGGGTTTTATAAGCAGCCTTAGACAGAATATCGACACTTGATAAAGTTAAAGACTCAAACAAAGCAAATCAGCTTTCCGAATTATTATTAACGTGGTCCAGAGATGGACACGGTAATAAACAGAATTTGCTTGGTGACAATAGCCTTGTGGAACCACCTGATCCCATCCCGAACTCAGAAGTGAAACGCAAACGCGCCGATGGTAGTGTGGGGTCTCCCCATGTGAGAGTAGGTCATCGCCAAGCACCTAATTATCTCATTGAGATGCAACGAAGCCAGCTGAATAAGCTGGCTTTTTTGCGTCTGAAATTTGTTAAATTGTCATTTAAAGACCAATGCTATATAGCATTGGTCTATTCATTTTAGTTTTGGTTCTTCTGCTAGTTCTTTACGTTTTTTCCTTCCTTTATTTCAGACTTTTATACTCTAAGTTGATTATTTACATGAAGATCTCGCTTAGTTTGATAAGTCCTTTTGCTTAGTGGTTAATTTCCCGTTAGCATACAAAAATATTAATTTTTTTGTTAACGGCCATCTGTTGCCTATGCTTCGTAAGCTTTCGCTCGCGGTACTGCTTCCTCTTTGTATGCTGACCCTATATTTAGTGTTGGTCATAGGCGAGTACCTGTTCGAAAGTGACCAAGTTAGGGCTGAACTTGCGCAGCGACAGTCCGCTTTGATAAAGCAACAGTTGTTCCGCATGCAGAATGTGGTTCAATCGGCGCAAGCTTTACAGGATGTGGAGCGGATTGAGCAGGAAGTATCCTTAGCTGCACTGGATATGGGCACTATGGTGTATATCTTGGTTGATGCTGAAAGCCGTATTCGTTTTGCTAATCATACTGTGTGGCGTGATAGCAATGCGACTCAAGTCATCGATGGTTATGATGTAGACTTTCACCGCTCTGTGGTTCAAGCTTTTCTTCCGCAGATCCTCGTTAATCTCGACCGTTTAACTATTCAAGCATATTATCCCGTTCTTCCCCAGTATGGTGGGGCTGTTGATTTGATTTATCTTGAAGCCGATTTAGCCCCTTTAGTGGCCGAAGCTTCTGCTAAGTTGCAGCAACGTTTTATGCGGGTTTGGGGCCTTGGCGGATTATTGCTGATTGGCTTTACCTTTATTTTATATTTCCTGTTGATCCGCCCATTCCAAATGTTGAGCGAGGCAGCTAAGCAGGTAGGCACTTCTTCCTTTTCGACATCGATACCTTGGAGTTCATCTGAAGTTTTATCTTTGCAAGCCAGTTTGCAGCAGGCACATGAGCGTTTAAGTCAGGCAGTTAAACAGCTGAATGACAGTGAATTGCGTTGGTTATTTGCTGTGGAAGGTTCGCGTAACGGTATTTGGGATTGGGACATCAGTACGGGAGAGGTTTTTCTTTCTGATCGCTGGAAAGAGATGATTGGTTATGCGCCTGATGAATTGGCTGGAGTATTCCAGACATGGGAGACGCGGCTACATCCCGATGATAAGCAGATTGTGTTAGATGCTTTGCAGGAATACGTTAGCGGAAAGAGTAAAGAATTTGAAAGTGTTCACCGCTTACGGCATAGAGATGGCCATTATGTGTGGGTGTTAGACCGCGGTATGTTAGTTGATTGGGATCCCCAAGGGCGCCCGACTCGCATGATAGGCATTCATATGGATGTGTCAGAAAGCGCGAAGAACCATGCTGCAATTACTGAGCTTGTAGATCAATCGGTTGTCGGTCGCAAGATGTTGCCCGATGTCTTTATGGGGCGCTTATCGCAATTTTTAACCCAAGGTAATAGTTCGGGGCAATGGGGAGCATTGCTGCTCGTTGAGGTGGATCGCTTAGGATTGGTCGCCACTTTACATTCCCATGAATTAGAGCGCTTGTTAACGCAAATCGCGGCCCGTTTATCGAGTTATTTCACTGAAAATATAACGGTCGGTCGATTAGAGTCTGGTAATTTCGTTTTGCTTGCTAAAGATTTAGCGGCAGATGCATCAGCCGCTGCTCGTCGTGCTTTAGCCCTTGCGAGTGAGTTAAGGCAAGTGATTGCTCGACCATTCCATTACGGTCATCATCACTTTGAGCTGAGCGCGTGTGTGGGGATCTGTTTACTCGATAGTATAGAAACCTTAGATCCTGCTTTAGTGATGCGTCGTGCCGAGTTGGCAACGTTAAGCGCTAAGCAAGCAAGTCAAGCTGGGTGTGCTTTTTACCATGCTGAAATGGACTTTCGCCAGAGCCGTGATGAGCTGTTGCAACAGGAATTACAAACCGCATTACAACAAGATAGCTTAACGTTAATGTTCCAGCCTGTGATCAATGCGACCAGTGAACTTGTCTCGGTTGAAGTGCTCACGCGTTGGTATCGTGCTGATGGAGAGTTTATTCCGCCAGCTGAATTTGTGGCGTTAGCAGAACAAGGGGGAATTATTGCTGAGCTTGATCTTTGGGTGGCTAAGCGGGTGTGTCTGTTTATTCAGAAATCGCGGGCTCAAGGAAGGAGTTTGCCTCCTTTGACTCTCAATATCAGTGCATTCTCATTTGGTCAGGCAGATTTTGTTGATACATTCGTTGGGTTGGTTAAGGAGCATGGTATTGGTGCTAATCAACTGGGTATTGAGCTCAATGAGGCCGCATTGTTAATGCAACCACAGTTTGTGGATGAGCGTGTCTCTAAGTTAGTTGAAGCAGGTGTAGGCATCATCCTCGATCATTTCGGTTCGGGCTTGAGTGCCTTGAGTTGCTTAGCGAATCAGCCATTAGTTGCGGTTAAATTGGATATGAGTTGTATTGATTCATTAACCACAATGCCAACAAAAGTGAATGTACTTATTACCTCTGCGCGGCAATTCAATTTGAGCGTTGTCGCCAAAGGTGTCGAATCATCCCAACAATATCAAGCTTTTGTTGAACTTGGCTGTGATGGCTATCAAGGCTATTTATTCAGTCGAGCCTTAAACCAAGCGGACTTTATCCAGCTTGTTTGTCCTCGTCCTTTATTGCGTAGCGTTTAAAGAAGTCGAGAGCATAGTTTAAGGCTTGGTTTCGGCAGGCGTCTTTTTCCATAAAAATCTCATGGGCAGCCCCTGCGATTACTTTCAATTGGCAATGGGTACTCACGGCGAGATTCTGGGCCGCATTATCAACAATCTTATCTTCACTCGCTTGCAGTATCAGTATCGGAGTGCGAATTTGTGCCGTTGCCAGTACGCAAGTATCTGCCGCATCTAAAGATTCAGTCAACCAACGGTTAGTGGGTGAACCGAGTTGTAACTTAGGGGCAGCATCATACAATTCTCGGTAGGCTTGGTATCGGCTTTGGCTGTGAGTGAGCTCATTCCCTTTGAATGGAACAGGTTTATAGTTTTGTCCTGCAAGTACATAATTAGGCTCGCCGCCATTGAGTGTGGTATCGAGTTTACTGGCTAACCAGCGTACGAACGCTTTTGGCATAGGTAATTTAATGCCATACATAGGCGCTGAAAATGCCGCGGCGGTAAAAATATCGGGATGCTGTTTGAGATACAAAGTGCCAATCGCGCCACCCATTGAATGGCCAAGTAGCATGAGTTGTTTGTCGTTTTGTGGTAACACTATCTTCTGCATAAATAGTGCAAAATCATCAATATAATCATTGAATCTTCGCACATGGCCCATGTGTGGATTGATTGTCATACGATCCGACAGCCCTTGGCCACGGTGATCTATGGCATAAACAGAGTAACCTTGTTGGTATAAGTCGAAGACCAATTCTTGATACTTTAAATAGGACTCGACTCGGCCACTGCTGAGAACGATTGCGGTATGCGCTTGGGGATGTTTGACCATCATATAGGCCAGCGTGACGCCGTCGGCAGAGGCTAGCGTGTCTTGAACAACGCTTTGCCAGAAGGCTTGCTGCTCTGAGGTATTTAAATCGTGTTCAGTCGAAAATGTCGCTTTGGCTTGGCTCATACTCAGTCGCAAATCATTTGGCTTGAATGGTTTGTTAGAGTGTAACAGACAACCATGGGAGTCTGAAAATACCGACTCCCATGAATTTCATTAACTTAGCGTGCCACCTTTTTCGCTTCAATAAAATCATTGATTTGCTGTTCGAGGATCGACATAGGCACCGAGCCATTTTCGAGCACAGCATCGTGGAAGGCACGAATATCAAATTTGTCGCCGAGTTCCTGTTCTGCCTTGGTACGTAATCGTTTGATTGTTAACTCACCAATCTTGTAGGACAAGGCTTGTCCTGGCCACGAAATATAGCGGTCAATTTCGGTAGTGACATTGTGCAGTGATAGTGCGGTATTGCTGGCCATAAAGTCGATGGCTTGTTGACGACTCCATCCTTGGGCGTGCATGCCAGTATCTACGACTAAACGGGCCGCGCGCCACATTTCATAGGTTAAGCGACCAAAGTTACTGTATGGATCTTGGTAGAAACCCGCTTCTAAACCTAAATATTCGCAATATAGCCCCCATCCTTCACCAAAGGCAGAGATATAGCCATAACGACGGAAATCTGGGAGTGAGGTTAGCTCAGAGTTGAGTGAAATTTGCAGATGATGACCGGGTACGGCTTCGTGCAAGGTTAAGGCTTCTAGCTCGTAGAGTGGGCGCTTATCCAATGCATAAGTGTTGACCCAGTAGTAACCGGGTTCATCATCGCTGTTCGATCCTGAATATCGTCCTGTGGTGTATTTCGGCGCAATTTCGGCAGGCACTGGCGCTATACCATAGGGTTGGCGTGGGAGTTTGCCGAAGTACTTAGGTAGCATGGCATCGGCTTTTTTGGCAATAAATGCCGCTTCTTTGAGTAACTGATCGGCACTGGTGGTGTAGAACTGAGGATCGGTCCGCAGGAAATGTAAGAAGTCGGCAAAGCTGCCTTTAAAACCTACTGACGCGATGATTTGTTCCATTTCTTGGCGGATACGTTGTACTTCTTTTACGCCCAGTTCATGCACTTGCGTCGACGTCATATTCAACGTCGTGTAGTAACGTACCCTATTCTCATAAAATTCTGCGCCGTTAGGTAAGCTACTGGCCGCGATATTTTCCCGGGCATTGGGAATGTACTCTTTAGTCATGAAATCATAAAAGTTTTGGTACAGAGGTAGAACTTTTTGCTCAACTAAAGTGCGGCCTTCTTGGGTCAGCTGAGTTTTTTGTGCCTCAGTGAAATAGTTGGGATATTGAGTAAAAGGTTTGAAATAACTGCTCTTTTCAACAGGGACGATATAAGCACTGATACTGTCTTCAAAGCCATTGAGTGTCACTTTAGGCGGCGTTATTCCCTCGGCGAGTCCTTTTTTTAGCCAGTGAGTTTGCTGGGCGAAATAGGTCGGGAGTGCATTGAGTTTGGCAATATAGTTGCGGTAATCCTCAAGGGTGTTGAATCTTCCCTGTGCGATTGAGGTGATATAAGCGTGGAAGCCGCTTTCTGCGGTAATGGGCAAGTAATAATCTTTAAAGCGATACAGGTCGACATCGTTTTGGATCTGATCTTCCAGTATTTGAGCGTTAATCTTATCTTCTTTACTCAAACTGCTGCGGTCGAGTACTTTGAGCTGCGCTAGTACTGCGATTTGACCTTGATTAAGCTTAGCGAGCGCGGCTGGCGAGAGATCCGCTAATTTTCCTGCTGCACTGGCATCGCCCATGCTGTAAGCCATTTCAGGACTCGCACTGAGTTGTAATTGCCAGCTTTGGTCGATGATCGCTTGCAGTGCGGGAGCTATGGGCTCAACTTGCGACTGTGCTGCCGATATTGTCTGTGGCGCTGCGATTTGACTATTTTTTGTGGTTTGAGTAGTACTGCAGGCGCTTAATGCGCATATCAATAAACTGGGGGTTAAGAGTTTATGCATAGTCGATCTCTGATATTTTCGTTGTTATTGAAGTCATTATGCCTGATGAATACGGCAGTTCCTTGTATGGATATTAAGCAGAATTGTGACTGAATGTGAATTTAAATGCGGTTGGCGCATAAATGCCCTTGAAAATGCGTGTTAAACTTAGTGTCCGCCCGCGACCAAATAACAAAAGCATTGGCTGGGTAGTTCAAATAGGGGTTAAATATGATTGATACATCCATTCCATTGGTGGATCTGCATCGTCACCTAGACGGTAATGTGCGGGTAAATACCATTTGGGAACTAGGACACCAACACGGCATTGCGCTACCTGCCGATTCTTTAGAGACTCTCGCACCTTTTGTGCAAATTCAGGGGAAAGAAACTAGCTTAGTCGCCTTCTTAAAGAAGCTCGATTGGATGGTTGCTGTACTCGCAGATTTGGATGCGGTTAAACGCGTGGCCTATGAAAACGTTGCCGATGCGGCGTTGTCTGGCTTAGATTACGCTGAGTTACGTTTTAGTCCTTACTATATGGCGATGAACCATAAGTTACCGATTGAAGGCGTAGTTGAGGCGGTCGTTGATGGCGTTAAAGCGGGCTTAAAAGACTATAACGTGAAGATCAATTTGATTGGCATTATGTCACGTTCATTCGGTCAAGCGGCTTGTACTCAAGAACTTGAGGGCTTACTCGCCCATAAACAACATCTCGTGGCTATGGACTTAGCCGGTGATGAATTGGGCTTCCCTGGCGAGTTATTTAACGATCACTTTAAACGTGTTCGTGATGCTGGCCTTGCGATTACGGCTCACGCCGGTGAAGCTGCGGGTTCACAAAGTATGTGGCAAGCGATTCAAGAACTTGGCGCAACTCGAATTGGTCATGGGGTGAACGCGATTCACGATCCTAAGTTGATGGAATATCTTGCTAAGCACCGTATTGGCATCGAATCTTGCCCAACCAGTAACTTGCATACTTCTACTGTGGCTTCTTACGCTGAGCATCCATTCAGAACCTTTATGGATGCAGGCGTGTTGATAAGCCTAAATACCGATGATCCCGGTGTGAGCGCTATCGATATTAAGCATGAGTATCGTATCGCCAAATCTGAACTCAAGTTAACCGATGCTGAGTTAGCGCAGGTGCAACGTAACGGCGTTGAAATGGCATTTTTATCGGACAGTGAGCGCAAAGCACTTTATGCCGCTAAGGCATAAGTCGATTCTGAGTCGTTACTAAAAATTGCAATGAATAAAAAATCCGACTCTAGAGTCGGATTTTTTGTGAGCGTTTGCGAGTGCAGCAATAAGCGTTTAGATCACGCGTGAGAACTGTTGCTGACGCGCTTTTTGACGATAGTAAAGATCGAAGCACATACAGATATTGCGGATCAATAAACGGCCAGTAGGGCTGATAGTGATCTGTCTGTCGACGATTTCAACTAACTTATCATCGATAAATGTCTGCATTAACTTAAGATCTTCCGCGAAATAGGTTTCGAAGTTAATCCCCAGTTTCTCATCAATTTTCGCCATATCCAGTTCGAAGTGGCAAATCAGCTGTTTAATCACTACACGGCGGATTTCATCGTCACGGTTTAGGCTGCAACCTTTCCACAAAGCATGGCCTTCCTTATCTATGGCCTCATAGTAAGGGCGGATATCTTTCTGGTTTTGCGCATAGCAATCGCCAATCTGACTGATGGACGATACGCCAAGACCTAACAAATCACATTCTTCTTGGGTGGTATAACCTTGGAAGTTGCGGTGCAGTCTGCCTTCGCGCTGTAACTTGGCTAACTCGTCATCGGGTTTAGCAAAGTGGTCCATACCGATATATTGGTAGCCTGCGCCAGTTAAGGTCTCGATAGTTTGGTGCAGCATTTCGAGTTTTTGTTTTGGCGAAGGTAAATGCTCGTCTTTGATCTTACGTTGAGCGGCAAAGCGCGCAGGTAAGTGAGCATAGTTAAATACCGACAGACGGTCAGGCGATAAATCTAAAACGCGCTGCATAGTGACGGCAAAGGTTTCTGGCGTTTGGTGTGGCAAACCATAGATTAAATCTATGTTGGTCGACACAAAACCCATGGCTTTCGCTTTGGCCATTAAGTCGAAGATAAATTGCTCGTCTTGTTCGCGATTAACGGCAATTTGCACTTCTTTATTGAAATCTTGTACGCCGATGGAGATCCGGTTAAAGCCCGCTTCTTTCAACGTGTCGAGCATTGACAGTTCTATCTCGCGAGGATCGACTTCAATTGAAAACTCACCTTCATCCGCAAAGTTAAAGTTGGCTTTAATCAATGATGTCAGCTTTAAAATTTGCTCTGGATTTAAGAAAGTGGGTGTACCGCCGCCCCAATGCATTTGGGTCACACTGTAATGTTTGAACAGGGGGGCACGTTTAATAATTTCTTGGCTTAAATATTCAATGTACTGATCGGCTTTGTGTTGGTGGCGGGTGATGACTTTATTACAGCCGCAGTAATAACAAAGCTTGGCGCAGAACGGGATATGAATATACAGCGACAGTTTATCGCTTTTGCTATTTTCAATGGCCGTCAGCAGGTTTTGTTCGGTGAATGTGTCATCGAACTCTAATGCCGTTGGGTAAGAGGTATAACGGGGACCGCTGTAGTTATATTTTTCGATCATCGACTGATCCCAGCTAATCTGAGTGGGCTGCTTCAAGGCGTGTCCTCCGTGGGTAAATTAGCAACAAGCGAAGTATGCAAGGTTCTTAAGTAAATAACCTTGATCTAGGTTGTAAAAATGACGTCTGTCTTTTTAGAAGTTACGCAATATCTATCAAAAAAGTACGCTTGTCTGTCGATATTTGGCGATTTTGTGCGCAGGCTCACGGGAGTAAGGAGGGTAAGATTGGTGCAGGTTTTATCGAGATAACCTCAAAACCACAATATAAGTGGTCTTGAGGTATAGCAATGGGCTGGTTTAATGCATCGCTTTGGCTTGGTAATCCGCCAGTTTTTTCGCATCATCACTGATGCCTTGCTCTAATGCGGCTTCGGACTTCATTCTGATCAAGTCTAACTTCATTCTTTCTTGCTTAGGCAAGGCTTGACGAGCATCCATGATGGGATGATTTTTAATTAACTCAAAGTGTTTGAATAATGAAGGGTAATCGGGAGCCACACGCTCACTTAATGACAGGATTTCAAATAATCGCCCAATCCTGACCACGCCTTCAGAGATCTCACAGCGGTCTTCAATCATGGCGGTGGCGATATAGCGGATATCATCTAAAACTTGGGCACGTTTTGCGTTCGCAGTCACTTCACGCTCGGC
This sequence comes from Shewanella sp. SM71, assembly GCF_025653905.1. Classification (NCBI taxonomy): domain Bacteria; kingdom Pseudomonadati; phylum Pseudomonadota; class Gammaproteobacteria; order Alteromonadales; family Shewanellaceae; genus Shewanella; species Shewanella sp. SM71. The sequence goes on along the minus strand of NZ_JAKKRW010000011.1, from coordinate 160,289 downwards.
TTGTTCAGCCTGCTGACGCTTTTTTTGCTGCTTGAGTTTTAGGATTAAGAAGGTGGCGTAGCTACTTAGCGCTACTATGATGATAAAACCGAGAATAATGATAGTCGTAGACACAGAGACTCCTTATATGAATGGCATAAGGAGCCACAGCTAAAAACTGAGTTCCCTATGCCTTAGCACTGAGAGGTTAGAACTTGTCTTGATAATCTTTTAGTAAGTCAGCGCCTGATTCGAACTTGTCGAACAACTCATCGTCAGACAAAGACTTAGCAGGTGATGAAGGTGTGTCATCATCCATATCGTCGCTAATGCCCAGTTTAATCATCAGAGCTTCAATCTTATTTAGCTGTTGATCTAACCACTTTTGGTCAACCTCGTTGAGGTCGCGGCCTTCTTCAAGCATATCTAACAGCTGATTTAGTCTTGGATCTTCTTCCAATTTCAGCAGTTTTTGCTCGTCAGTCAGCTTAGCTTGTTTCACTTTTGGCTGAGCGGCTTTATCTGTTACCACTGCCGCAGGAATTGCTAAAGCCACAGGCTTTTTACTGCCATGACGCGGGTCTTTTTTCTTAGCGGCCTGCTGTTGCGGCGCTTGCGCTAAAATTAAGCTTTCGTTATGACGACTACCTGATTTATTGCCAGAATCTTTACGTTTGCCAGTCGCTACAGCGCGATCTTGCTTCTTCACTCTTGGCTGTAACTTAGGGCTGTTCTCGCCGCCCTTGCGTGTTTTCTTGCTACGAGACATGGTCTTCTCAATTATTTACAACGTATGGCCTTGCAGACTAAGGGTGAGCTTGTCTACAAGGTGCGAAATTAGGCCGAGTGTTATACCAGATTATGATGTTTTTTGCATCAAAACGAGGTCCTTTGCGGCAAATAATAGTTCAAAATCGCTATTGTTTGCGAGGTACTCGAAGGTTTGTCGCTGATAAAAGCTCACATGGGTGAGGTTGTTCTTATAATGCCACTTAGCAAAACCATCTAATTCAGTCAGTAATGGTGTGCTTATCGCTAACCAACCACCAGAATGCAGTAGCCGAGAGAGCAAAGTCCACTCTTTTATAGGGTTTTGAAAATGCTCAAACACCCGATAACAGCAGATAAAATCATACTCTAGCTTTAACACATCATGATTCGGGGCAAAAAAGGGATCATATTGATTTAACTTGTGGCCCGCATTTTCTATGGTCGTCAGGCTCTCATCATCGAGTATGCGACCAAAATTCAATCCTAATAAACTGCCCGCTTGTTGCTGCTCTAATTGCGCTAACAGCGGCAAAATAAATTGCGATAACTGTTTTTGCTTCGACGCTATGCGTGAACGACCGTATCTTTGCTTCTCTGCCGCGGGGGGTAAATGGCTATTCGCATCCGCAAAGGTTAACTCACATGTCTTGCAAACATAAAAACTCCGCTTTTTATCTTGATGAAGGAGTCGTGTCTGACTGTTATGACAAAGAGGGCATCTGGGCATTGAGTCTGCTGAAGTGGTTATTAAGGCTTTGATTGTACCAATTATATTGGTTGAGTGCACATTTTAGACACTAATGGGGTGTTACAAAAGAAAAAAGGCGGCAGTTAAACTGCCGCCTTACAAAGGGTGCTTTAGCACCTTATCCTGATTCCAAGTATCCATACTTGCTATGCGACTTTCCCGGTCGGTATCCTTCTTTTTTTTACTGCTTTCCCTGCATTATTTTTGTTAATGGTCTTCCAGACACTTTATTTTTTCTGTCGCCATCCTGACTACAGTTTCCGTAGATGGTCTCGCAACACATCTTTTAAAGCATCGTCATCATTGACGTCGAGTTAACCATCCATGTTACTTAAGTACCTTCCTGTGATAACAAGCATCCAGCCAGTGCATCCTAAGCTTATCGCTTCCTTTGCTACAGTTTACATCATGTAAACTATGTCCTGATGGGGCAAGTTACCCTTAGTGTAAGGTGTTTTGCTAGAAGCAAATTGGCGTTATCGGCCATCCCTTACAAAATTGTGCTGACCTGGATTTCAAATGGAAATCACGACTCTTGTTATTATTAGAGAGTGGTCTTAAGTATATTATTGTTATTGAGTATCTTTATTCTTATATCTTGAACGTTAATTATACCGAAACCTGTAAGTTATTATTAATCTTTTTGTACAAACAGATGGGTTTATCTCGGTACGGGGCTTATTAAACCGAAATCTGTGATCTATGTCAAGCACGAATCTTTGCAGTTTACGTCCACGTCAACTTTGGGGTGTAAAAAAGGGTGACAATACACCCTTCTTTTCACTCGCGAAGATTACTTCAGGCTAGAAAGATACTTTGATAGCGCGTCGATATCGCTATCATTTAGTTTCTTAGCCACATCTTGCATCATGCCATTTAAGTCATTATGGCGGCCCGCTTCACGGAATTTTGTCAGCTGGATCTTGATGTAGTTTGCGTGTTGGCCTGCCAGCGTTGGAAAACCTGCAAGCTCAGCGCCTTTACCATCTGGGCCATGACATGCCATACAAGCGGTAATGCCACGAGAAACATCACCACCCTTGTAAAGTTTAGCGCCTAACTCAGGAACATCTTTTGCTTCAGCCACTTGGATTGCTTGGCTAGAAAAATATGCGCTAATGTCGAGAATATCCTGATCGCTTAGAGGCATTGCCATGCCACTCATGATAGGATCCATACGACCATCTTTACCGCCAGTTTGTGCTGCGCTACGGAAATCATGTAGTTGCTTTTGGAGGTAAGTGGCGTGTTGGCCCGCAATTTTGGGGTACATATCGATCATACTGTTACCGTCCATACCGTGACAGGCCGAACAGACAATGATTTTCGTTTTTCCCGCTTCAGCATTACCTTCAGCAATCGCAGGTGAAGATATGGCGGCAATTACAACAGACAGCGCAAGAGCTAGCTTTTTCATGGCGTTCCAACTTCTGGTTAAATTATTATCCTGAGCTTACTAGGGTGACCCGCAAGCGTGGTAAAATATGATTAATGTGATCGGAGTAATATTTTACACGAAAACGTGGGAAAGTAAGTAATTCTTCATAAATTATGGTATTGCGTAGAAAAATTTCGGAGTAAATAGTGACTGAATCTCGTATAGATTTTCGTAGGGCAAAGTTTTTAATCAGTGCACCTGACATTGCACATTTGGATCAATATCTGCCCGGCGATGTTGGAGTTGAGATTGCATTTGCTGGCCGCTCTAATGCTGGAAAGTCTAGTGCACTCAATGCATTAACTGAGCAAAAAAGTTTAGCAAGAACCAGTAAAACACCGGGCCGTACTCAACTAATTAACGTATTTGAGTTAGATGCTCAGCGTCGTTTAGTTGACTTGCCTGGTTATGGCTTTGCGCAAGTCCCACTTGCGTTGAAAAATAAATGGCAGCAAGCATTGGGTGAATATTTGCAAAAACGCGCTTGTTTAAGTGGCGTGGTTGTCTTGATGGATATTCGTCATCCATTAAAAGATCTCGATATGCAGATGATTGAATGGGCAGTTGCTAGTGAAATTCCAGTATTAGCTTTGCTAACGAAATCAGACAAATTAGCCCAAAGTGCTAAGATGAAAACCGTAAATGAAGTGCGTCTCGCACTAAGTGAGTTTGGCGACTGGGTGCAAGTTGAACCCTTCTCATCACTTAAAGGAACCGGTAAGCCTAAAGTGTTGGCAATTCTTAATGAATGGTGTCATCCACAGTGGTTGACTGATGAGTTAGATGCAGCGAATAACGCTGAATAATATCGCCTGTTTTGGTGTACATGGTAGAATTTGACTGTGTATACCTCCTCTTTGTTTTTACTGCAATTTTTTCTCTTTTGTTCAGTCTCATTCCCATCGGTTATTCGTTAATCTCAGGCAAAAAAATAGCCGATGATATTATCATCGGCCAAAAATATTAGCTCTTTTGGGGAGAAGCTAAATTCAACAAGACTCAAGCACCATCAAATTAGCTTCAATGGTTCTCAATGAAACTAGCATACAGCCAATTCACTCCTTATTAAAGTAAATACTCTAAAATTTACTTAAAGTCTGAAAAAAGAGCAAAAAAAAGCCTCAGCAAACAAGTTGCTGAGGCGCCAGAATTTGGCTCATCACTATAAGTGAAATAAAGGTCTGAAAGATAGAACATCTTAACCTCTGTACCCTACGCAGAGAATATTACTCTATTTATCTTTAAATGGAAAACAGTTTTTTCAAAAAAGAGGTAATTATGTGCGCTTGATCTCAGGTTGTGAGTGAAAAAGCATCTCAAATTGATCCTAAAATTTCAGTGAAAATGGTTAATTGGCTGATTTAAAGAGAAAACTCGAAATTTATATACAAAAGTGATCAATATTTGAGATTTGATTTTTTACTCTAATCCTGACCTAAGATTTTGGTGTACGCGTGAGAGAACAACCGTTATGGCATTCTTGAGCATATATGGCTGACTTGAATGCAGTTTCAATTCGAGTAAATCACACCTTTTAATATCCATCTGCTGTGGCAGTGTATCGATGAACTCTACTGCCAAATGTATCAGGTAAAGATTGTTTGGCTGTGAGTGAATCATTTTCTGCCGATGAAGTTTGTCTAACTTAACGAGCTTATTTGTATTGTGAAAGGGTTATTTATGCTGAGTGATGAAAAGGACTCTGTATTGATGTTCTTAGAGGCGATTAAGACGGGAGAGAGCTAATCTGAGCTCAAAATATTGAAGTCAGATTAGCTTTATTTTCAGTTAAATCATATTGATAGTGCTGTTCTGGATATTACTGAGATTAGTGGGCTTCATCCCAGTTATCACCAATGCCTGCTTCGGCAAGCAGTTCAACATCGAGATTAGCTGCTTGCGCCATCAAGGTGCAGATTGTCTTTTTAAGTGCCTCTGCTTTATCCGCATCGACTTCAAACACTAATTCATCGTGAACCTGCATGATCATAGTGATTTCGCCTTGGGTGTCTGTCTTGATCCACTGGGCAATATTGATCATGGCCTTTTTGATGATGTCAGCAGCCGTACCTTGCATTGGCGCGTTAATCGCAGCACGTTCAGCACCTTGGCGGCGCATCGCATTACGATCACGGATTTCGGGCAAGTAGAGGCGACGACCAAACAGAGTTGACACATAACCTAAGTCAGCAGCACCCGCGCGCGTTTCTTCCATATAACGTAATACGCCAGGATAACGGGCAAAGTAGGTATCGATATAGGTTTGTGCTTCATGGCGTGGGATATCAAGCTGACGCGCCAAACCAAAGGCTGACATGCCATAAATTAAGCCGAAGTTAACCGCTTTGGCACGGCGGCGTTGTTCTGTGGTTACTTCATCAAAGTCGGTACCAAATACTTCTGCTGCAGTGGCTCTATGAATGTCTTTGCCCTCGGCGAAGGCTTTGAGTAAGCCAGCATCTTGGGATAAATGGGCCATGATCCGTAGTTCGATTTGCGAGTAGTCGGCGGCCAAAATTTTACGGCCTGCTGGGGCGATAAAGGCTTGGCGAATACGGCGACCTTCTTCGGTGCGAATCGGAATATTCTGCAGGTTAGGTTCGCTTGACGATAAGCGACCTGTTGCCGCATTAGCTTGATGATAGCTAGTGTGTACGCGACCCGTTTTAGCGTTGACCATCAGTGGCAGCTTATCGGTGTAAGTACTCTTTAACTTAGATAGACTTCGATGTTCGAGGATCACCTTTGGCAGTGGGAAATCTAATGCTAATTCGACCAACACTTCTTCCGCGGTCGATGGCGCACCCTTTGGGGTCTTTTTGGTGATCGGATAACCTAGCTTTTCATAAAACAATACTTGCAGCTGCTTAGGTGAACCAAGATTGAATTTTTCACCGGCAATGTCGTAGGCTTTTTCTTCTAAGGTATCGATTTTACGCGCCAGTTCATCGCTCTGTTGGCCGAGTAACATACTGTCGATTAATACCCCTTGACGTTCAATGTCCGACAACACTTGGATTAGCGGCAATTCGACTTCAGTAAACATGGCGGCAAGTTCGGCTTCTTTTTCGAGTCTTGGCCATAAATGTTGGTGTAAACGCAGTGTGATGTCGGCATCTTCGGCCGCATAAGGCGCAGCCGTCTCTAGTGGAATTTGGTTGAAGGTCAGCTGTTTTGCACCTTTGCCGGCGATTTCTTCGAAGCTGATATTTTTATGGCCTAAGTACTTGAGTGCTAAGCCATCCATATCATGGCGCGAAGCCACTGAGTTGAAGACATAGGATTCGAGCATAGTGTCGAAAGCGACGCCCTGCAGTTTGATACCCGCATTGGCTAAAATACTGATGTCGTACTTAAGGTTTTGACCGACTTTCTTAAGTTTTGGATCTTCAAGCAGTGGACGCAGTTTTTCTAGCGCGACGGTTTTATCGATTTGAGTCGGTGCGCCAACATAATCATGGGTCAAAGGCAGATAAGCGGCTTTTCCTGTCTCAACGGCGAAGGAAATCCCGACTAATTCGGCCACCATGTAATCTAAGCTGGTGGTCTCAGTATCGATTGCCATTAAGTCGGCTTGTTTAAGCTTAGCAATCCAAGTGTCTAATTCGGCTTCGGTGAGAATGCAGTCGTACTGTGTTTCAATCGCTTCGACTGGAGATGAGTCTTCTTGCGTTTCTGTGGATGCCGCATCAATTGAGGTATTTGCCGTCATTTTATTATCTAAGACTTCAGCTAACCAACGTTTAAACTCCATCTCGCCGTAGCATTTGATCAGTTCATCTTTGTCTGCTGGCATGAGAGTGAGTTCGTGCCAATCTTGCTCAAGTTCGACATCGGTTTTGATGGTGGCGAGTTCGTAAGAAAGCTTGAGCATGTCGGCATTCTCAATGATCTTTGCCGCCATGGTTTTAGAACCTCTAAAGCCGAGCTCGGCGACTTTTTCGGGTTCCGCTAATAAGTTACTCACACTGCCGGCTCCCGTGAGCATAGCGAGCGCCGTTTTCTCACCTACGCCGGGTAAGCCGGGAATGTTGTCGGCCTTGTCGCCCATCAGCGCGAGTAAATCTATGATACGGTCTGGACCGACACCAAATTTGGTGACGACTTCTTCTGGGCCCATTATGGTGTCTGTCATGGTGTTGATGAGCGTAACGTTTTCATCCACTAATTGCGCCATGTCTTTATCGCCTGTGCTGATAAGCACGGCACGGTTTTCTAAGCTGGCTTGGCGGGCAATAGTACCGATCACGTCATCGGCTTCGACGCCGGAAATTGAAATCAGTGGTAAACCTAGTGCGCGAATAATGCGATGCAAGGGTTCGATTTGCGAACGTAGATCATCAGGCATAGGTGGGCGCTGTGCTTTGTATTCGCTGTACATGTCATTGCGGAAGGTTTTTCCCTTGGCATCGAACACGACTGCGATATGGCTTGGTTGATAACGGGTCAACAAGCTGCGTAACATATTCACTACGCCATAAACGGCACCCGTTGCTTCGCCCTTTGAGTTTGTCAGGTGAGGAGGCGCATAATAGGCGCGATACAAATAAGAAGATCCATCCACAAGCACAAGTGGGTTTTTAGCGACGGTTGGCATAGGTATTTTTCGTTTATCGATGACTTAGATGGCGCTAAGCATGCCACAGAAGCACTATTTCAGCCATGGCAAAATGACTCTCAGCCTGTGGATAAGTCTGTGAGTGAAAAAGTCAACTGAGAATAATGGCGATGATTACGGCTTAGTGCGATTTTTTTAAGTTGTTGTTTTTTATGTTTATAAAAGATTTGTGTGAGTTCAATACTGTTTCTTAAAAAATCTTCCCAATTTGTGGATTTTTTATTGACTCCGTAAAATACATCTAAGGATTGGCTTAATTTTCGGCACTCGTCAGATTCGACGAATTAAGTTAGCACGATTTTTAATCAGATCAACTAGTTTGTTTATGGTTTGTTAAAACTTAATGACATAAGAAGGATATTTTTAATGAAAAAAGTCGCAGTGTTACTGAGTGGATGTGGTGTTTTCGATGGAACTGAGATACATGAATCGGTTTTAACGCTTTTATGCTTATCCCGATCAGGGGTTCACTACCAGTGTTTTGCACCTGATATCAAACAGATGCATGTGGTAGATCATTTCACTGGCGAGGTCGATGCTGCTGCAAGTCGTAACGTGCTGGTGGAGTCGGCACGTATCGCCCGTGGCGAAGTCAAAGCGACCACAGAATTAGATATCGCCGAATTTGATGCCTTGATCATTCCCGGTGGCTTTGGTGCGGCGAAAAATCTGTGTAACTTTGCGACGAATGGCAGTGAGTGTGAAGTGGAACCGCTGGTGACTGATTTTATCAATGAGTTCATTCTGGCGAAAAAGCCCGTTGGTTTTATCTGTATTGCTCCTATGATGATCCCGCGTTTATATCCCCAGGGTGTAAAAGGCACTATCGGTAATGATAGCGATACTGTCGCAGCGTTTAATTTGATGGGCGGTGAGCATCAAGTTGCGACAGTACATGAGATAGTCGTGGATGAAGCGAATCGCATTGTCAGCACTCCCGCTTATATGTTGGCTGGTAATATTGCTGAGGCGCATTCAGGCATCGAGAAGCTAGTCGTTAAGCTACTAGAAATGACTGATCAGAGTTAGTTTGAGCTGTTTGTAGAAGAGTGAAGCGAGTCATTGAACCAAGATAAATTTCAGGATTTATCTTGGTTCACTATATTAAATTGAGATCGAGGATTTGCGGCTATCAAATAAACCTTGGGCTAACCCTATGAGTAAGCCGCCAATGTGGGCGCCGTTAGCAACCGAAACCCCTAGAATATCTGTGAATCCCAATGCCAACCATATCATCATAAAGCCCATATATGATGGTGGGAAATCTATTCCAGCTGCGGGTTTACGTATACCCATAATCCAAGTGTAACCTACCACTGCATACACAACGCCGGACAGCCCGCCAAAGTTAGGTCCACCGACATAATATTGGATAACGTTTGGCAGTGTTCCTGCGACAAACAGCAGGATGAGTAATGGTGCAGTACCAATACGGGTTTCGATTTTACCGCCTAAATACCACCACCAGAGCAAATTAAAGATGACGTGCATGGCTGAAAAATGCAGCAGGCTCGGTGTAAAAACACGCCAGAACTGGCTGAACTCTGAATGAGGTACTGCTCCAAAATAGGACAGTGCCGCGTAGGTTTGGTTGGCGAACCCTAAGTTCATCGCCGCAAAAATGAGTACGCAAACCGCAAAAACGATCAACGTGACTGGGCCTGCGCCGGTAATGAATTGGGTGAACAACTGCAGCGAAGGGGCACCATAATCGAGTTTGGTTTGGGTATCGCCGTGTTCCCACGAGGCTTGCAGATATTTATTGTCGTAAGGGTGAGCAATAAAGTGGGCAAACTCTTTGCGTGCTTGCTCCACATCTTTGTCATGGATAACCAGAATGGCGACACCCTGAACCAGCGGCTCAATTTGGCAGTCAATGTCTTCCCCTTTGAGGTAATCGACAAATGCCTGCGCGGCTCTGCTGTTGGGGAGTCTGCCAATTTCTATCATGCATTCGCCTCATGCCAGGCGCTATAGCCGCCGTCTAGGCTGTAAACGTCATCAAAACCTTGTTCGCATAAATATTGCGCCGCATTTTGGCTGCTCATGCCGTGGTAACAAACCACCACGAGTGGGCTATCCATATCGGCTTGGCTAATAAATTGCGCTAGGTTTTCGTTATTCAGGTTAGTTGCACCTGCAATATGGCCGTTGGTGAAGCTATTGCCATCGCGGATATCGACGATTTGCACTGGCTGTGCTTCGGTCATTTGCAGCAATTGATTAACGCTTAAGTGTTTAAAGGAAGACATAATAAAACCTGACAAAGCTAAGAGATGGAAATCAAGATGGGATAAGTGTGCAACAAGGGGCTGCGAGTGTACAGCCCCTATCTAGGTAATGCTCTGCAGGATTAATCCCAGCTGAGGATCACTTTACCCGATTGGCCCGAGCCCATAGCGTCGAAACCTTGTTGGAAATCATCAATCTTGAAGTGGTGAGTGATGATAGGTGAAATATCTAAGCCTGATTGGATAAGACTGGCCATCTTGTACCAAGTTTCGAACATTTCACGGCCGTAGATGCCTTTAATGACCAAACCTTTGAAGATCACTTTGCTCCAGTCGATGGCCATTTCACCACTTGGAATACCGAGCATAGCGACTTTGCCGCCGTGGTTCATGGTATCTAACATGGCGTGGAAGGCTGAGGGTACGCCAGACATTTCTAATCCAACGTCGAAACCTTCGGTCATGCCCAGTTCTTTCATCACGTCTTTTAGGTTTTCTTTTGACACGTTCACAGCGCGCGTGGCGCCCATTTTACGGGCCAGCTCTAAGCGGTATTCGTTGACGTCAGTGATCACCACATGGCGAGCACCTACGTGACGACATACTGCAGCCGCCATGATGCCGATGGGACCTGCGCCAGTGATCAACACGTCTTCACCGACTAAATCGAAGGATAATGCTGTGTGCACAGCGTTACCAAAGGGGTCAAAGATTGAGGCTAAATCATCGCTGATATCATCAGGGATTTTAAAGGCGTTAAAGGCGGGGATAACTAAGTATTCCGCAAATGAACCTTCACGATTGACACCCACGCCAGAGGTGTTACGGCATAAATGGGTGCGGCCTGCGCGGCAGTTACGGCAGTGGCCGCAGGTGATATGGCCTTCGCCAGACACGCGGTCGCCTATCTTAAAACCACGAACTTCTTGACCGATATCAACCACTTCGCCTACATATTCATGACCAACAACCATGGGGACTGGAATGGTTTTTTGTGACCATTCGTCCCAGTTGTAGATGTGCATGTCGGTGCCACAAATCGCAGTTTTTTTAATTTTGATCAGCAGATCGTTGTGGCCCATCACTGGCTTAGGCGCATCGACTAACCAAATACCTTTTTCGGCTTTTAACTTGCTTAGTGCTTTCATTGTCTTAAGTCCTAAATAATGCCCATTTCTTTGGCAATACGAGTAAAGGCGGTGATCGCTTTGTCGAGTTGCTCACGGGTATGTGCCGCTGACATTTGCGTACGGATACGGGCTTGTCCCTTAGGAACGACTGGGAACGAGAAGCCAATAACATAAATATGTTCTGCTAATAAGCGGTTAGCAAAGTCGCCCGCCAGTTTCGCATCACCAATCATCACAGGGATAATCGCGTGGTCGGCGCCGCCCAAAGTAAAGCCTGCTGCTGACATTTGCTCACGGAAATAACGGCTGTTTTCCCATACGGCTTCGCGCAGGGCTTGGCCTGATTTGAGCATTTCTAACACATGGATAGATGCAGTCACGATTGATGGCGCTAATGAGTTAGAGAACAGGTAAGGACGTGAACGCTGACGTAACCAGTCTATGACTTCTTTTTTACCCGAAGTGAAACCGCCCGATGCGCCGCCTAAGGCTTTGCCTAAGGTGCCAGTGATGATGTCGACTCTGTCCATCACATTGCAATATTCGTGCGTGCCACGGCCGTTTGCGCCGATAAAGCCCACAGCGTGAGAGTCATCGACCATCACTAGTGCGCCGTATTTATCGGCTAAATCACATACGCCTTGCAGGTTAGCAATCACGCCGTCCATCGAGAATACGCCATCGGTGGCGATCAAGATGTTACGGGCGCCTGCTTCTTTCGCGGCGATCAGCTGAGTTTCTAAATCGGCCATATCGTTGTTGGCATAGCGGAAACGTTTGGCTTTACATAAACGTACACCGTCGATGATAGAAGCATGGTTTAGCGCATCAGAAATGATGGCGTCTTCTGCATCTAACAAGGTTTCGAATAGACCTGCGTTCGCATCAAAACATGAAGAGTAAAGAATGGTGTCTTCAGTGCCGAGGAATTCGCTCAGGCTAGCTTCTAGCTTTTTATGTATGTCTTGGGTACCGCAAATAAAACGTACTGATGCCATACCAAAGCCGTGGCTGTCTAAGCCCTGTTGGGCGGCTTTGATTAGCTCTGGGTGATTCGCTAGGCCTAGGTAATTATTCGCGCAAAAGTTAACAACTTCTTGGTGATTAACTTGAATGGCAGTTTGTTGCGGTGAGGCAATAACACGCTCGCTTTTATATAAGCCTTCGGCTTTGATGTCTGCAAGCTGTTGATTAATCTGTGCGTAGAATGAGGTAGAGGCCACCTGATATCTCCTTAGTTAACTTTATTCTGATTTTGGGAGTGGCGGCATTCTAACTCTAAACCCAATCGGCCTACAGCCTTTTTTTCATGCAGGTTCGCAAGATAAACTAGTTTAGGGCTAAAGCGGTTTTTACATTATAAAAACTAATGTGCAACATAAGTTTGCCACTGTTTAACTGAGTCTTCTTTTAAGGGATGTAGAGCGAAAAACGGGTTCGCACTCAGTACTATAATTGCTTTGAGTCCAGTACCGAATGCGAGTTCCCAACAAAGGTGTTTGGGATGATGTTAGAGGGATTCTTGACTCGCTAGCGCGTGGTAATGTTGCTCTAGGCGAGTAAACGTCGCGACGGATGTCGGGGTTGCATAGGCTTTGAAAATCATCAGCACCCTTAAAACGCCTTCATAAAGTGTCGCTTTAGTGATGGTCGATGTGCTGGATTGTGTGAGTTGGTAACCAATCCAAAAGCTGACGATCATCTTGATGGTATCTGCCAGTGGCGTGATTTTGTCGCTCTCTAAGTTTAAAAAGCCATCTTGCTTAAGTTTATGCAGCACATGGCTTGAACGCGTTAATACTTGCTGCTGTGCGTGCAAATAGCGTTTTTTTAGTTCTTCATCGCGGGCGAGAATATCCGCAAGATTGGCGTACATAAAGCGGAATTGCCACAAGGTATAGAACATAGCATCGAAGTAGCCGATTAACAGTTCTACATCCACTTGCTTATCTTCATAGGGTTGGAAACCCGATTCGAGATGATTCTCATATAGACTGAAAATACAGCGGATAATGTCTTCTTTATTGCGAAAATGGTAATAAAGATTCCCGGGACTCATATTTAAGTGAGCGGCAATGTGATTGGTGGTGATGTTTCTTTCGCCATGCTCGTTGAACAGTTCAAGACTGGCATAGATTATTTTGTCGCGGGTTTTCATAAGTTATCCAAATTGCTAGTGAACGCCACATCATAGATCAAAGAAAGCTAACCAACGACCGCCGAACTGCTGGTAAATTATCCCTAATTTGGTGCATATGCTAACATTGCCACTATTCATCAGGCAAAACTCATAAGCACGTTTTTAATGAATCGTTTTCTCTATTCCACGATCTTATATTTATTATCCCCTCTGCTAATCGTCTATTTAGCATTTCGTGCTATTAAAAGCCCTGATTACCGCGGTCGTTGGGGGGAGCGTTTTGGATTAACCCGGCTTAAATCGACGGATTTACTGGTCCATTCTGTGTCTATGGGTGAAACGCTTGCGGCAATCCCATTGATCCGTTTGATTATGCAATCACACCCTGAGCTAAGCATTACGGTTACCACAACCAGCCCGACAGGATCTGCCGAAGTGCGTAAAGCCTTTGGTGACTCAGTGCAGCATTGTTATTTACCCTTTGACTTACCTTGGTGTGTGCGGCGTTTCTTGCGCCAAGTCTCACCTAAATCTTGCATCATTATGGAAACCGAACTGTGGCCTAATTTGGTTGCCTTAGCTGCCAAACGCGGTGTGCGCTTGATGTTGGCCAATGCACGTCTGTCGGCCAAGTCGGCGGCGCAATATGCTAAGCGCCCTAAACTCAGTCGACCTATGTTGCAACGACTCGATGTTATTGCGGTGCAGACTCAAGTAGAAGCGCAGCGTTTTATCGAGTTAGGTGTATCGCAGGACAGAGTGACAGTATGTGGTAGCTTGAAGTTTGATCTCAGTATTACGCCTGAGCGTTTAGCCAATGCCAAGCAGCTACGTCAAGCTTGGGGACGTGAAACCTCGCCGATTTGGGTCGCTGGCAGTGTGCATCCTGGAGAGTTTGACGCCATGCTCACCGCCCATAGGCAATTATTGGCTCAGTGGCCCGATGCCTTGCTGATTATTGCACCGCGTCATCCTGAGCAGTTTTCTGCTGTTGCTGAGTTTGTTGCCAGCCAAGGTTTTGAATCTGTTCGCCGCAGCGGTAATTTTCCCGTGACGGCTACGACACAAGTGCTGGTAGGCGATACCATGGGTGAACTTCTGACCTTTTATGGCGCCGCGGATCAAGCTTTTGTCGGTGGCACGCTGATCAATAATGGTGGCCATAATCCCTTGGAGCCTGTTGCTATGGGCGTGCCTGTTATGGTGGGGCCGAACCATTGGGACTTTGCCCAAATTACGCAGATGTTGGCGGATGCTGGTGGGTTAAGGGTTGTCGCTTCGGCGGATGAACTTGCCGCTAACTTGATTGAGTATTTTGCTAAACCTGAGTTACGCCTGCAGGCGGTGAACGCGGGATTGGCTGTGGTTGAGGCTAATCGTGGTGCCTTGCAACGACAATTTCTTCTCGCGCAATCTTTAATAACCGCTTAATTCAACTGGATAATTTTTTAGTGGTTCAGGCGCTTTGCATCGCCGCTTGATAGCCCTGCATCAGTGATGACCAGTTATCAGCGGTGAAGGCAAGGTTTGGTAGCTTGGCTTGTTCTTTATTAAAGGAACGTAACAGTCTGTCTAGATTCGATTGCTGCCATTGCGGGCTCGGTGTTTTTAACTCACCACGGTCGAAATCGATAAGATAAAACCGCTCTGGCGTTAAGGGTTCAGTTTGTGCGGGCTGGAACAGAATATTCTTGGCATTGAGGTCGGCGTGGTACACACCACGCTGGTGGAATTGGGCGATGCAAGCCCCTAATGCCTGCCATTGCTCTGTGCTCATGACCCCTTTGCCGAGTTTAGCGACTAAATCTTCGGCACCTTCGACCCGTTCGATAATGATATCGGCGCGGTAAAATAATCCATCGCGCACTATGTTGGCAGCAATCGGTTTAGGTACAGCAAAATCTTCGCGATACAAAATGTCTAATAAGCGTAACTCACCCATGGCGCGGGTATTTTCGAGGCCAGTATAAACGTAAGCATCTTTGCTGAATTTCTCCATTAAGCCGCCACGCCAATAATGACGCAATACCCAATGACTGTGCTCAAATGCCACAAACCAAGTGGTGTAGCGGCCTTTGGATGAACCTACGACAGCATTTTTAGCCCGCCAAAAATCCACCGAGAACCACGCGGGATCGATATCTGTTGGCGTATCTTGGCAAACTGCCATGTGACCTTGGGCGGTTTTTATGAGCTGTATCTGAGCATTCATCGGAGATTTGTTGACTTAAGCGTGGCACCTAGGGCCATTCTACATTAAGATCCTTAGCTTGCGCCAAATAACCTTAAGAGCTTTTAGCTTCAATCCCAATGAGTTTAAATCCCAATACCATGAATTCTCTTTGTTTGCTTCGCTTATCCGCTATCGGTGACGTCTGTCATGCCGTGGCTATGGTGCAGGTGATTCAGCGACAATATCCCGAGCTCAAAATCACATGGGTGATCGGTAAACTCGAATATCAATTGTTGAAGCATTTACCCGGCATTGAGTTTGTTATTTTCGATAAATCTCAAGGATGGCGCAGTTATTTTAATTTGCGTAAGGCCTTAAAAGGCCGACGTTTTGACGTGCTGCTGCATATGCAGGTTGCGCTACGTGCAACCTTGGCTTCATTAGCCATTTCGGCAAAGGTGCGCATAGGCTTTGATCGTGCCCGCGCTAAAGAAGGTCAGTGGCTAGTGACAAATCACAGGGTGGAGCCCTTGGCAAATCCCCATGTGCTCGAAGGATTTATGGGATTCGCTAAGGTGATTGGCGTTAACGATCTCACTCCTCAATGGCATATTCCTGTGCCAATTGCGGATACTGAATTTGCCCAGACGCAGATTAAAGACAATGAAAAAGTCTTTATCATTTGCGCTGCAGCCAGTAAGGCTGAACGTAACTGGTTACCAGAGCGCTATGCCGCCGTTGCGAGCCATGCGATTGCGAAAGGATTTAGAGTCATGCTTTGCGGTGGCCCAACTCAACTTGAGAAGGATTTAGCAGAGCAAATTTTGCAGGCTTGTCCCTCTAAAATCGATAATTTAGTGGGCAAAACCAGTCTGACGCAATTATTGGCCCTGCTAAAACGCGCAAGCTTAGTGTTAGCTCCGGATACTGGCCCTGCGCATATGGCGGTGACCCAAGGTACTCCGGTGATCGGTTTATATGCCCATTCCAATCCTGGGCGCACAGGTCCTTACCTATCGCAGCAATATGTGGTGAGTGCCTATGATAAGGCCATGAGATCGCAACATAGTGGACAAATTAAGTGGGGAACTCGCGCCAAAGGCGAGCATTTGATGTCTTTGATCAGTGTTGAAGCTGTGATTGAGAAGTTTGAGCTGGTGGCGCATGACACTAAAGCTTCAGAATAAATTTATTTGGATTAAAGGTTAATTATGGCTCCTCAAAAAGCCCCTAAGTTCTTGTTTATCCCAGTCTCATCGGCTGAGGGCATAGGTGAGTATATGCGCTCAATGATCATTGCCGATGAGGTGAAGAGAACTTGGCCGAATGCCGAGATTAAGTTTATTTTGAGTCAACAAGCTCCCTATGCGACTCAATGCCCTTATCCTGCTGAGCTACTCGAAGATACGCCGACAAAGCAAGTCAAGGCGGTTAACCAAATCATGTCTGATTTCCTGCCAGACATAGTATTGTTCGACGCATCGGGTCGTAAATCACAGTTAGTCCATGCCCATAAACTCGGCGCTAAGGTGATATTTCTCAGCCAGCATAAGCGTAAGCGCAGTCGTGGAATGAAAATTGGCCGTGCTCTGGTGACGGATTGTCACTGGGTGGTGCAACCTGAGTTTGTCATTGGCCCTATTAGTTGGTTAGATCGCCTTAAGTTGCAGCTAATTAATAAACCTGAGCCTTTGAATATTGGTCCTGTCTTTACCCTGCCAGATACAATTACCCAATCGGCATTATTAGCGCAATATCAGCTGATGCAAAATGAGTTTGTATTATTCAATGCGGGTTCTGGTGGTCACAGGGTGAATAGTGAACTAGCCGCCGATATTTTTGCTAAGGCTGCCAGTGAAAGTTATAAAGCATCTGGTATTTTAAGTGTCATGGTTTTCGGCCCTAATTACCCTAATGCTTTGCCTGAGCTTGAGGGGGTAGTTGTTATTCCCCAATTGAATAATCAACAGTTTATCAATCTGTTGGCCGCGGCTAAAGCTGCCGTATTGAGCGGTGGGGATACTTTATTACAAGCGATAGCGCTGCACAAACCGACATTAGCGGTTCCTGTATCGAAGGATCAGCCGCCAAGGATTACAGCTTGTGTGGCTCAAGAGTTGGTTTTGAGTTGCGATACAGCATTGGAGCCAATGAAAAATAACCTTGCAAAACTGTTATCTCAAGAACAGATGATGCATTTTTGCACTAAATTGGCACGAAGCAAACATTTGAATGGATTGGATATTGCGATAAAACAACTAAGGTTATGGGTAAAATAGCTGTTAGAAGAGTCACGTTTTAGCTTTTTGCATTTATAAAATTAGGGACGCTCATATTATGGGGTTTGATGAAAAAGTATTGAATTATGATGAGTTTAAAGTAGATCTCGCTAAACTTGATGAGCCGAGAAAACCTGGAATAAGTGCTATTCTGCGAATAAAGAATGGTGCCGAATTTCTGAGATCTAGTATTGAGACCCATATTCCTTACTATGATGAAATTATTGCCTGTTATAATGATTGCACTGATAATACTGCTGAAATATTAAATGATTTGAAAGGGAAATATCCTGAAAAAATAAAAGTTTTTGAATATTTACCTAAAGTTCATCCTATATTCTCAGATGCACATAATAACTGTACAACCTATGATGTTCATAGTTTGGCAAATTTTTACAATTATACCCTTTCAAAAACCAGCTATAATATAGCAACAAAGTTAGATGATGATCATATTGCAATTGATCGTAATCTTAAACCAGTAATTAGCAGAATTCGTAACGATATTGCTTCTAACGTTAAGAAAGTATATACATTCTCAGGTGTTAATCTAGCTCTTGATTGTAGTAATAAATTAGGGGTTTATGTTAGTAATGCTTTGGTAGGCACTGGCGATCATATGTATTTCCCATTATCATCAAGTATCTATTTCTCACAAGGAGTAGATATGGAAGTATTTGAGTTTAAAAATAAAAATTATATTAAAGAGTATGTTGGAGTTTTATATTTCCATTTGAAATACCTGAAGGATGGGTATGGCTTTCTAAATTCAGATAAGAAAAGACAGGAGGAGGAGTTGATAATACATAAAGAAAATTCTTGTGTAATATCTCTTGAAGAATTTATAAGCGATGAGAGTATTGATAAATTGATTAAGTATCATAATCCTATCGAGTTCTGGTTGCGAAGTAATACTTATGTTAATGAAATTATTTTTGCTATTTTTAAGAAAAAACCTCCACTTAGAATTGCACGTTTACATCAGCTTTTTCAGGATTTAAATGGTATTGATTTAGACGAATGTGTTACGAAGCGTTTAAGAAAGTTTTAATTTACTAAAATATTATTTTGAGAGAGAGTTATGAGTAACAACACAGTTTCATTGGTTATTACGAGTTGTAATCGTTTTGACTTACTTGAAAAAACAATTGAAAGTTTTTTAAAATATAATACTTATCCTATATCACAATATATTGTTATAGAAGATAGCCATAATCGCGATAAACTTGAAAATACCTTAGCAAAATTCAAGGGTATTAATTTTGTTATGGTTCATAATGATCCTCAATTAGGACAAATGAAAAGTATCGACAAGGCCTATTCATTAGTCACCTCTGAATATATTTTCCATTGTGAGGATGATTGGGAGTTTTATCGTAGAGGCTTTATTGAAAAATCACTTAAGGTGTTACTTTCTGACGAAAAGATTGTAACTGTTTGGTTGCGTGAGACAAATGATACCAATGGGCATTCAGTATTGCCTGAGTTATATTCGTGCCCTGACGATGAGTCATTGAGGTATCAAATAATGCATCCAAATGATTTACTTCACGGTGTCTATTGGCATGGTTTTACTTTAAATCCGGGTTTAAGGCGTTTAGCTGATTATCAGTTAATCGCACCAATTGCACAATATTCAAGCGAGGGCGGTACTGGTAACAAATACTATGAATTAGGATTTAAAGCTGCAATCTTCCCTGAAGGAAGTGTAAAGCATATAGGTTATCATCGAGGAATTCGATATAAAACTAATATTGCTAAGTGGCGTAAAGATTTTAATGTTGCATTTCGACGATTTAAGTCTAAAATTTATGGAAAAATAAAATAGTTTTAGTAAATTTCTAAATAGAAGATTATTAATTAACATCTTCTATTTAGAAAAATAATAATTATTTTTTATACTTCTCAATATTTCTTGCTTTTAGCTTGCTTACAATTCTTTGATATTTCCCTTTAATAAACGACGATAGCCCTCCCAATCTTTTACTTTCTGTAATTTCTGAAAATACTTTAAATTTGTTAGGGTAAAAATCCCTACTTATATTTATGTCTTGATACAGTTTTTGTAGTTTTATTGCATCATTTTTAGGTGAAAGCTCCGGATTTAATTTATAAAGTTCACCTCCCACTGGTCTGGTGTGAGTAATGGGAGTTGCATCAATAATTGCAATATTCTCTTTTATTAAATATGGCCATAAATTATCTAATCCCCATCCTGATTGGCTTTGGCTAAAAGTATGTTTTAATTTTCTTAAGCATTCTTGGGAAAAAATGGGTGCCATAACTTCGATAAAATTTGTACGGCGGATAATAGTATCCGTCTGTTGTAACAAACTTGAATGTGAAAAGTATGAATTCATGCTTAATGCAGGTTGAGCCAAAGAAAGATCAAAAGCAGCAAAAAAGTTAAACATACGAGAAATTGTCTTTGCATCAGCTAACAGGTCGTCATCAGGTAACCAAACTGCATCATATTTTGAAATGATATCCCAATTATTTTCAATAATTTTAGCTAGTATCGGCCATTTTCCTCCCTTGACTTGTTCGTAATATTCACATTGCTCCATGTATTTGTTGGACTCATCCCCGAAATAACTTAAAAATAAGTCGAAATTCTTACTATTACCAAGCCAGTTTGAATGAAGAGAGTTGTCACCTACTCTGGCAATGACTAAAAATTTATTCATGTTAGTTACTTCTTTGTTATTGGTGGGTGAATAAAGGTAGGCATTGGAATACCGCTATCTATGCTTTGAAGGTATGCTCTTGATGTTGCTAATGCTTCATCAATGGTAACGTCCATATCTAGATATCTATAAGTACCTAACCGACCAACAAATGTTACAGCTGTCTCTTTTTCAGCAAGAGACACATATCCTTCTAAAATACTATTGTCATTTACAAGTCTTACAGGGTAATAGGGAGGATCGTTTTCTTCAGCCTCTCTACTATACTCTTTAAAACAAATACTATCATTGTGAGCCTCCCAAGGTGTAAAATGTTTATGCTCAGATATTCGAGTGAATTTTTCTGAATTATCACAATAATTAACGACTGCTCCGCCTTGATAATCACCTGAAGTGCGTATTTCAATAAAATCCAAAGTCCGATAGCTCAATCTTCCTAATTTGTATTCGAAAAATTCATCCAATGGTCCAGAGTAAAAAACATGGTTAAATGATGATATATTTTCTTTGGTAAGTTTCTTCCCTAAATGAATTGTAATGTTCTCATGGTTTAATAGTTTTTCTATTAGGGGAGTGTAACCTTCTATAGGCATACCTTGATATTGATGGTTGAAATAATTGTCATCATAATTAAATCTAACAGGCAGACGCTGCAAAATACTTGCAGGAAGTTCGGAGGGGAAACGTCCCCATTGCTTAATTGTATAACTTTCAAAAAAAGCCTCATAAAGAGCCTTCCCTATAAACTTCAATGCCTGTTCTTCGAAAGATTTGGCCGTTTCAATAGTTTTATCTGATTGCTCCTCAATAAATTTTTTAGCTTCATCGGGGCTTAGCTGCTTTCTAAAAAATTGATTAATTGTATGTAAGTTTATTGGAAGCGAATATATCTCACCATTTGTACGGGCTTTTACTCTGTTTACGTAAGGTTTAAACTCGCTAAGGCTAGTGACGTAATCCCATATTTCCTTCTTATTTGTATGAAATATGTGAGGGCCATATCGATGAACCATTATACCTGTAGCCTCATCTCGGCAGGAATAACAGTTTCCGCCTAAATGATCTCTAGGATCAAAAACGTTTACTTTATGGCCTCTTTTTGCTAACTCATTTGCAATTACTGCTCCAGAAAATCCTGCCCCTGCAATACCTATAGATAATGTCATACATTCTAACCTCTACAAAATGAATAGTTCCATTATATATTTTCCTCAAAAAATAAAAATCAAAAGAGGGATTAATACTGCATGATATATTCAAACCCTGGTACTTTATTTCGTTAGTTGTTTGTTTTTATTGTTTTTTATGTGGATTGGCATATCAATATAGCTAATGGTAAACTATCTGTGTTTATTATGTTCAATACCTTTTATCTCGAGCCTATGCATACAAGAGCTATTTATCCAGGAACTTTCGATCCTATCACCAATGGTCATGCCGACTTGATTGAGCGTGCGGCTAAAC
Source organism: Shewanella sp. SM71 (assembly GCF_025653905.1). Lineage (NCBI taxonomy): Bacteria > Pseudomonadati > Pseudomonadota > Gammaproteobacteria > Alteromonadales > Shewanellaceae > Shewanella > Shewanella sp. SM71. Next base: position 138,631 of record NZ_JAKKRW010000011.1, on the reverse strand, counting down.
TGTTTAAACATGTGGTGATTGGCATTGCGGCTAATCCTTCCAAGCAGCCTAGATTCACCCTTGAAGAGCGAGTTGAATTGGTCAATCGGGTGACTGCTCATTTGGATAATGTCGAGGTGGTGGGGTTTTCTGGGTTGCTAGTGGATTTTGCCAAGGAGCAAAAGGCCAGTGTACTTGTGCGTGGGTTACGCGCGGTATCCGACTTTGAATATGAATTCCAATTAGCAAATATGAATCGCAGATTGAGCCCTGATCTGGAAAGCGTGTTTTTAACGCCTGCCGAGGAAAACTCATTTATCTCTTCAACCTTAGTAAAGGAAGTCGCTTTGCATGGTGGCGATGTGAGCCAGTTTGTTCACCCTGAAGTAACGGCTGCATTGGCGGCAAAGCTTAAGTTGGTTAAACCTTAGATTTTACCTGCGAACTAGATAGTTTTTACGTAGGAGTTTTGTGTTAACTTTGAGGCATTGTTGCCTTGTGATGATACTTAAAAGGATGTTATGAAGGCTTTTTTTTCCCCCACGATCCTTGCTACTAGCATTGCCTCTGGCCTGTTTTTTTCTTCAATGCTTGCTGCTGCACCTTGGGTCGATGCCTCTGATATTTATCTTAGAGCTGACATTCAAGCACTTGCTGATGCGGGTGTGATCACTGTGCCAGTGAATACTTATCCATTGATGTGGTCAGGCATTGGTGGTGATTTAGCGAAAATTGAGCCTGAGCTGCTTTCTCCTTCTTTAGTACAAGCCTTTGCACGGGTTAATTTTTATTATCAAAATGCTGTCGATAATCGTGGTAATGCACGGATAAAAGTATCGGCAGCATCTGATCCTGCTCGCTTTCAACATTATGGTTCTGACTATCGCGAGAAAGGTGAAGTGCTGGGCTCCTACGAGTATTTAGGATCGCGTGTTGCTTATAAGGCGACTGTGGCAGAAACCTATGATCCGCAAGATAATAAAAATTTCCGCCTTGATGAGTCTTATTTTGCCATCATTTTTGGCAATTGGATCGCAACCTTAGGCGCGGTTGAGCAGTGGTGGGGACCGGGGTTTGACTCGGCTCTACATCGTTCTAATAACGCCCGCCCTATGTCATCGTTAACCTTGAGCCGTAACAATGCCGCGGCTTTTGAAACACCTTGGTTATCTTGGATTGGCCCTTGGACCTTTAAAACCGGATTTAGCTTAACTGAAGTGGATCGTGCTGTGCCTAAGACGGCGGAGTGGGATATGCGCTTAAGTGCAAGACCGATTAAACAGTTAGAAGTGGGATTGTCTTGGTCGACCTTATTTTGTGGTGAGGGCCAAAATTGTAACTTTGACTCTTGGTGGGATTCGGTTGCGAGTAATGCTGTTTGTATCGATGGTACAAATGATTGTGCGCCTAATGAGCGCCGCGATGCAGGCCATAGAACTCAAAGTATTGATATGCGTTATGCCGATACTTTGCAGGATATCCCCGTTGGATTATATCTCGAACATAGTTGTGAAAATGGTAGTGACTGCGGCTCACTTTGGGGTATTGATACCCATTTTGGCACATCGGGTAAGCAGTTTAAGTTGTTCATGGAATATTCGGACACCTATGTAAAATGCGATGGTGATAGTGCCAATTGTTTCTATGAGGATCCTGTCTATCTGAGTGGTGCTCGCTACTATGGTCGTGCTTTGGGTTCTACCTATGATAGTGATGCACAAGTGTTTGTGGTTGGATTAGTTGGCCAGTTTAATAACAGCCGTGGTTTTACCTCGTTGCTGCGTTATGCGAAGCTGAATAAAGATGGCTCCAATGTGGCAAACACTTGGGCGCCACAACCGCCAAAAGAAGATTTATTGATGCTGGAGCTTTCTTACCGTATGCCAGTGTGGAAAGGCATGTGGAGCTTAGGTGGAACTGTATCGAGATCGGAGTTTGAAGTTCAAGAAAATGATACCAATGCCACGCTATTTAGCAGTTTTGAGTATCGTTTTTGACAGCTGTAATTGATTAAATAACGAAAAATGCCAAGCACTTGCTTGGCATTTTGGCTTATAAATAACGCAATATTAGCGTGTTTGGCAAATGCCACAAAATACTGTGGTGCGCTGGCCTAAACGGATTTCACTCAGCAAGTTACCGCAGCTTGTGCAGGTTTCACCGCCGCGACCATAGACATGCAGTTTTTGGGCGAAGTAGCCCGGCTTGCCATCGGCATTGGTGAAGTCTTTCAGCGTGGTGCCACCCTGTTTAATGGCGTGGGCTAAGATTTGCTTCACTTCTGCAACTAAAACGGTCAAACGCTCGATATCGATTTTACCTGCTTCGGCCTCTGGGTGAATGCCCGCCGCAAACAGGGCTTCATTGGCGTAAATGTTGCCCACTCCCACTACGATATGATTATCCATCAGGCAGAGTTTGATCGCTTTTTTCTTGCCCGCTAAAGCTGCCGCTAATTGTGCGACATTAAAGGCATGGGTCAGTGGCTCAGGCCCTAATTTGGCGAGTAATGGATGGGCTTCTTCTGGGAGTTCACACCACAGCCAAGCGCCGAAACGTCTCGGATCGTTAAAGCGTAAAATACGGCCGTTGGCGAGCACTAAGTCGATATGGTCATGCTTTTCCACTGGGGTATCGTGGGGCAAAATCCGTAAACTTCCCGACATGCCTAAATGCACTATGCTAGTACCCGCGTCAGTGTCGATTAATAGATACTTAGCACGGCGTCGCACTTGGCGTATAACTTGGCCGATAATCTGTTTGGCTAAGTCAGGCACTGGCCAGCGCAGCGAACCATTGCGGATCACAAGATCAACTACGGTTTGCTCGACAAGGTAGGGGGCAATACCCTGACGGGTGACTTCAACTTCTGGTAATTCCGGCATGGATTCTTTCTTATCTTAAGTAAAATGGGGTGGCATTTAAGTTGCGGGTTTCGCATCGAGGATCGGTTGCAGTTTAGATCTTAAACTCGGTGGTACTAAATACCAATTACCTGCGGGAGACTTTAAGGCGCCTTCATTGGGAAAATAGATCCACAGTTGGGCATCGCGGATATCTGCAATCTGGATGACTAACTCTTGCGGATTATCTGTGGTTTCTGGCGCGGCGGTTAATGGGGATACCCGTATGGTTTGCCACGCCTTTGCCCACTCATCACAGTTGAGGACTGTAGTGTCGCACTCCCATTGTGATGCTTGCTTGTGCAGCCATAACCCGTCGAGTTGTAGCTGTGAAAGCGGTGCATTATCGTCAAACAGTCGCTGAGCATCACTCGGAACATTATTGGTTTTGTTATCCATAAAAGTCAGCACGGCGACCATAAAAGCGCAGGCGACTATGATGACGTTATTCCATTGCTTACGAGTTAATGCCATAGAAATGTGTGACGCTAAGTATGGGGTGATGCTTCGAGTTTATCACGGCCAAATTGAGATGCTAGCCCTTAAGCGATGGAGTGGTGATGCTTAACCGCCTGTGGCGTTCATAAAGCGTAGGATTTGTACCTGATTATTGCCAAAGTCGTGCTGCTTAGGCTTGAGATTAATTCCCGCGAGAATAGCGACTTTTAATCTTTCAATATCAGCCGGAAATTCCCGGACTATGCTTTTGAGATCAACGGCATGTTCATTGCCTAAACACAGCAATAATTGGCCTTCGACTGTGACGCGCACGCGATTACATTCGTGGCAGAAGTTGTGGCTGTGGGGCGAGATAAAGCCGATATGGATTGGGCTGTCAGCCATAGTGTAATAACGTGCTGGGCCGCCAGTACGTTTGTTGGAAAGCTGTAGCGGATAGTGACTATTGATGATGGCTTTTACTTCATCGCTGCTGCAATGACGGGCGCGTTTCCGCTCATCCATTTCGCCAAGTGGCATTTCTTCGATAAAGGCGATGTCTAAGTTACGGCCACGGCAGAAATCAACTAAATCAATAACTTCATTATCGTTCTGCTGTTTTAAAATCACCGCATTAATCTTGATACGTTCAAATCCCGCCGCAATAGCCGCATCAATACCATCGATGACTCTGTCTAATTTGCCGTTACGCGTTAGCTGAGTAAACAGTGTGGGGTTTAAGGTATCTAGGCTGATATTGAGGCGCTTTAATCCTGCATCAAACATGGGTTTAGCGAATTTTGTCAGCCTTGAACCATTAGTGGTCATGGATAAATCCGTCAGCCCAGGCAGCTTACCAAGCAGACCCACTAGCTGGTCGCAATCGTTGCGAACTAAGGGCTCACCGCCGGTCAGGCGAATTTTAGTCACACCAAGCTCGGTAAAGGCTTGGGCAATCCAAGCTAATTCTTCGAGGTGGAGTACGTGGTCCTTTGGCAGAAAACAGGGATCTTCCGTCATGCAATAAACACAGCGAAAGTCGCAGCGGTCGGTGACCGAGAGCCGTAAATATTCGACCTTACGGCCAAAGGAATCCACAATTAGACTCATAAAAACTCACTGGATCCTAAAGCAGATCCGCAAAGGGTTGAATAAATACTGTTTCACCTGCATTCACGGCTTCTGCATCATCCCCTATGATGATGAGGCAATTCCCTTTAACCATTGAACTTAACATTCCGGAACCTTGGTTGCCCGTACTACTCACGTGTAGGCGTCCATCTTTACCAAGCTGATAAATCCCGCGAATAAATTCGGTGCGGCCTTGACGGCTTCGTAGAGTTTCATCACTTATTGCAGGGAATAGCTGCGCTTGCCAGTTCACTTCACCTGCTAATTTTCGTAAAGCGGGCTGCACAAATTGCAGGAAAGACACCATGACTGCCACAGGGTTGCCAGGTAGTCCGAAGAATAAGCTATCACCGATTTTACCAAAGGCGAGTGGCCGACCCGGACGCATGTTAATGCGCCAGAAATCAATTTTGCCGAGGCGTGCAAGCACGGTTTTAATGTAGTCCGCATCGCCGACAGACACACCACCAGAGCTAATGACGACATCGGCAAGGTTGGCGGCTTTAGCGAGAGTTGCTTCAAGGGCGGCTTCAGAATCTTCGATAATGCCTAAATCGATAACGTCACAACCGAGACGTTTTGCCATCGCTTTGATGGTAAAGCGGTTTGAGTCATAAATGCAGTTAGCTTTGAGCACTTCGCCGGGCTGGCTCACTTCATCGCCGGTAGAGAATACTGCAACAGTTGGGCGGCGATATACACTCACGTGATTGAGCCCGAGTGAGGCCAGTAAACCTTGTTCGGCGGCGCTTAGGCGAGTGGTTTTTGTAAGTGCGACTTGGCCTTGAGCAATATCTTCTCCAGCGAGGCGAACGTGTTGGCCAGAAAGAATGCGGCCTTCAAAGCTAACAATGCCATCGACTTCCTTGGCAAGCTCTCGGGGCTGCACTGTATCAGCACCTGCAGGCACTGTTGCGCCCGTCATGATACGCACGGTTTCGCCGACTTTAAGCGTGGCCGAATATTGATGACCGGCAAGAACCTCTCCCACCAATTTTAAGGTGGTAGGCATGGGGTCTTGATAGACAAAGGCGTAGCCATCCATCGCCGAATTGGTTTGTTGTGGCACGTTGACGGGAGAAATGCTGTCGCTGGCTAGTACGCGGTTATCTAAGGCATCTAACTCAATGTCTTCAATCTCTGCCACAGGTGATACATGGGATAAAATCTGCGCTAAACCTTGGCTGACGGTAAGGTTTTTGTTGTCGCCTATGGCGCAGGTATCCACGGCCGAAATGGGGTATTGGAGTGGCGCTTCCCAGTTTTGGGTGTACTCCATCACAAAATCGGCAATCTGGCAGACATTGTTGAGATCGAGTCGGCGCAGCTCACTAGGAAGTGCGTCGCTGGGCAATTGAGTATCGTCGCAACAGGCGATGGCGAGGATATTCTCATCTTGAGTGTAGATAAAAGGTTTGCCGTGGGCGGCGCGGTGCAATTCAATTTTAGGTAATGCGAGCTTTTTAAAGCCTTCGACGAGGACAATATCGACTTTGTCGGCTTCGATTTGCTTGAGTAAATGGACTAACTCAGGATCGCCATCGCGCGCATCTTCTGTCATCAGCGCCCAGCGTATATGGGAGGCGACCAGCATTTGTCGCGCGCCAGCCTTGCGCATTTCGTAACTGTCTTTGCCGGGAATATCTACGTCGAAATTATGGTGGGCATGTTTGATTACGGCTAAGCGCAGGCCACGTTGATTTAATTCGGGGATCAATTGCTTGAGTAAGGTGGTTTTCCCCGTGCCACTGTAGGCACAAAATCCGAGAACGGGAATAGCGAGCGGATTGACGAAGGGGTTACTCATTTGCACCTCTAATTTGGGTTATTGGAGCCTTTTTAGCTATTGGGTGAGTTCTATCGCTAGTCGTTGTTTTTGTTCTGGCGTATTCACATTCACAAAAGCATTGGGCTGGTCGGCGAATGACGCTACGACGAAGTGATGTTTGATATACCAAAAGTCCACTTTACGCTCACCCGCCTCAAGAAACGCTTTCATCGAGTCACGTAAGCTAGGTTTTAAGAGTAAAACAACGGGTTGTTCATACTCACCGTCACTGGCGACAGCAATCTCGGCTTTTTCTGCTTCAATTGCTGCCAACATACGCGGAACAAGGTCGAGTGGCAGGAGTGGGCAGTCGCAGGGCACTACTAATAAGTAGTCTGCATCTGTTTGGCCCATAGCGGTGATCATACCCGCTAAAGGTCCGAGGAAACCACTATGCTCGTCACTTATTACCTTAAAACCGAACTCAGCATAACGTGTTTGGTTACGATTTGCGTTGATCAGGATCTCCTTAACCTGAGGTTTTATTCTATCTATTGTGTGCTTAATCATGGCTTCACCGTTTAATTCGACGAGACCTTTATCGTCGCCACCCATGCGACGGGCCATACCACCGGCGAGAATAACGGCATCAATTTGCGATGACATACAAAGGCTCCTGTGCTGGCAAAGATTCAGGCTGTTGATAAGAGGTCATCACGCGCTCACCTTCTATGTGCCACTGTTGTTCGCAGATGGCGGTTAGCGCGCAATTCTGATGGCTACTCAGTAACATTCCTGTGCCTTCGTGTTTGAGTTGTTGGATCATTTTTAATACTAGCTCTTGGGAATCCTTGTCCATATTGGAGGTGGGTTCATCGAGCATTAATAGTTTAGGTTGTAGGATCCAAGCGCGCGCAATCGCGAGGCGCTGTCTTTCGCCACCAGAGAGATTACTGGCCCTTTCGTGCAGCAGCGACCCTAGCTGCGCCATCTCAATTGCTTGAGTAATCCGCTGTTTAGCCTTGGCTTTTGTTTCTGAGCTGAAATTCAGCCCATAGGTGAGATTATATTCTACTGTGCCGTCGAACAAATAAGGATGTTGGTGCAGATAAACGGCCTTACCTAACAATGGATTGCGTCGCCACCAAGCATTTTGGGCAAAACCGACAGCCTCAATATGACCTTTGGTTGGTGGCATTAAGCCCGCCAGAATTTTCATCAAGGTTGATTTGCCTGTGCCATTGTCGCCTTGCAGATAAATCACATCTCCTTGGCAGAGCGATAATACGTCGGCTTTGAATAACAGGCGCGCACCAAAGGACATTTCTACGTCACGGGCGATCAGTTTGACCTTAGTCATTGCTTAATGGCTCCTTGGCATGGCTTTGCCGCGTAAACTACCTAAGGCAAAGTTGAGGATCAAGGCCAAGATTAGCAGCACTAGCCCGAGGGCGATAGCTTGGGCGAAGTCACCTTTGCTGGTTTCAAGTGCGATTGCGGTAGGAATATTACGGGTCACGTTTAAAATATTGCCGCCGACCATCATAGAGCAGCCGACTTCGGTCAGAATGCGACTAAAGGCCGCGACAATCGCCAGCAGTAAGGGCATGCGCAGTTCTCGGCATACTGTCCACACTGCACGGCACCAAGAGGCACCTAAGGTGCGTGAGGTTTCCCAAGCTCTGCGATCAACGCTAGTGAATGCGGCTTGGCTCATTGCAATTAGCACGGGGGCGCAGATGAACATTTGCCCGAGAATCATGCCTTCTTGGGTAAATAACCATTTTAGATCGCCCAGAGGACCGTTGCGTGTTAGCAGTAAATACACGAGTAGACCGATAACCACTGTCGGGATTGATTGCAGAGTTTGAACTAAGTTAGTGACTATCCATTTGCCGCGAAATGGCGCAAACGCCAACACAAAGCCGAGCACCATGGAAGGAACCAGCGTGATCAGCAGTGCCGCGAAAGAAACCGAAAACGAGATCGAAATGATGGACCAAACGTCAGGGTCTAAAGAAAACAGCAGGCTTAACGCCTGCTGTAATAGTGCTAGCCAGCCGTCGTTCATTCGCTATAAGTTGCCTTGAACAATTGCTCGCCTTCAACTTTGAAGCTGTTGATCATGCTTTGACCTTCTTTGCTGATCAACCAGTCGCTGAATGCTTTAGCGCCTTTGTGGTTCAGATCTGGGTATTTAGCAGGGTTGATGAGAATGACTTGGTATGGGTTGGCTAAGGTTTTGCCACCATCGAAATCAACGGCAAGATCGAGTTTAGTTTTATAAGCCACGAAAGTACCACGGTCAGACAGAGTGTAACCTTGCATTTCGTTTGCCATCAGCAGGGTTTTACCCATGCCTTGACCGACTGAAGTATAACCTTTGAAGTTAGGAGTAACATTTGCCGCTTTCCATACTTCTAACTCTTTGATGTGAGTGCCTGAATTGTCACCACGAGAGATAAAAGGTACGCCTGATTTTGCCATTTTAACGAAGGCTTCTTCGGCCGTTTTGCTGTCACGGATTTTTGCTGGGTCGTTTTTAGGGCCAAGTACTACGAAATCATTTTCCATAATGCCACGGGGCTCAACACCAAAACCATCGGCTACGAATTTAGCTTCGGCGCTAGGCGCGTGAGTCATGACTAAATCCACGTCACCTTGCTCACCTAGTTTCAGGGCTTTACCTGTACCTGTGGCGATGACTTGAACCTTGTAGCCTGATTCACTTTCGAACTTAGGTAACAGTTCTTTCAATAGGCCTGAGTTTTCTGTGCTGGTGGTGGTGGCTAACTTGATAATTTCAGTCGAGTGAGCGGGTAAAACAGTGAACATACTGGCTGCAACAACCAGTCCCAGTAATGACTTCATATGAGATTTCATGTTTAGCATGGGTACTCCTTGGCGGAAAATAGGATTCCAACTCAAATGCCTACTGAGTGGAAGGTCTCGTAAATTGTAATACGTTCGGTTGAAAGCAAGTTAGATGCCAAGCTGAGAATGCGGTCATTTTCTTCACAGCTTAACCTAATTTGTGAGCTTGATCCCAAGCTTAACAAATACTCTACAGACAAATTGTCTCAGGACAAACTTCTGATGGTTCATAGTGACCTATTCATCTATTTTCAGTGCTAGAATTGGTCGCAAATGAGTCAAAATGTCCAGAAGCAGACAATATGAGCCAGATAGATAATAACCTCAAGCCTCTTCCATCGGCAGTATCGGTACTGATTGTTGATGATGAACCCGGAATGCGGAGTTTTTTAAATAAGGCACTCTCGAAGAAATTTGCCTTAGTCGAAACGGCGGGCAGTATCGAAGATGCGGAGCAGCTGCGTAGCCGTTGCCATTTCGATTTGCTTATCGTCGACATTCGTCTGCCTGGTCGTTCGGGTATCGAATGGCATGAAGCGTTGGATGAGCAGGGGCGTCGTTCGGACATCATATTTATGACTGGCTATGCTGACATGGAAGTCGCGATTACCGCGCTACGTGCTGGTGCGTCTGACTTCATCATGAAACCTTTCCACCTTGAACAGATGATGACTGCGGTCGATCGCTGTATCGAACGTCGCTTGCTTAAACGTGAAAACTTGATGCTGCGTCGTGAGGTTTCAATCGGTTATTCATCGACCATTATTGGCAGCAGTGAAGCCATGAAGTCGGTGAAACATATCATCGAACGTGTGGCGCCGACCAATGCCGTTGTCTTGATCCAAGGTGAGTCGGGCACGGGTAAGGAATTAGTCGCACGGCAATTGCATTTGCTCAGTGGACGTCAGGGACCTTTTGTCCCAGTTAACTGTGGCTCTATCGCCCCTGAACTGCTCGAAAGTGAATTGTTTGGCCATACCGCCGGTGCATTTACGGGTGCGAAAGGCAATCGTGAAGGTTTATTCAGTTTTGCCTCGGGCGGGACGATTTTTCTCGATGAAATTGGCGAAATGCCACTGAAAATGCAAACGGCATTGCTCAGAGTATTAGAGCAAAAAGCGATTCGCCCAGTGGGCAGCGAGAAAGAAGTGAACATCGATGTGCGAGTGATCGCGGCCACTAACCGTACTCTGATTGATGAAGTGGATGCAGGGAATTTCCGTCGAGACTTATATTATCGGCTGAATGTGCTCGATATTTTAATCCCGCCATTACGTGATAGACCCGAAGATGTCGTGGAGTTAACCCATCATTTCACTCGCCAACTTGCTGCTGAATTAGGGGTAAGAGAAGTCGTGTGGAGCCATGAAGATATGGTGAAACTACAGCAACACGAGTGGCCTGGTAACATTCGTGAACTGCGCAACATGATTGAGCGTTGTATTTTGCTGGGTAAACCGCCAGCGGAATATTGGAAGCAACAGCTGAAGAGTGAGTCTTTATCCACATCGGGTTATCCATTGGATTGGCCATTGAAAGACGTGGAAAAACACCATGTGACCAGTGTTGTGGACTTACATTCTGGCAATAAGTCTGCCGCGGCGAGGGATTTAGGCGTATCGCGCAAGACCTTAGATCGCAAGTATAAAGAGTGGTTTGATTTTAGTGGCGAACAGGAGTCATAGGGTGTCATTCTTCACTCACTTTTTTGGTGTCAGTTGGCAGCAAATGCAGGCCAAGGTGCGCTATCGCATATTAATCCTGACGTTACTGCCCATTTTACTGACACTGGTGAGTTTAGTGTTTATCACTATTTACTGGAACATCAGTTACACAGGTAAGCAGCTGTTTATGAAGGTTAAAGCTGACTTATCTGTTGCCGAAAACACTTTGCAGCAAGTGCAAGTACGCCAAGAAAAACAACTTGAACGTGTGGTGACTTCTTGGACTTTTCAAAATGACTTTAGGCCACTTTTCAGTGGTAAAGAATTAAGTGGCGAAGTCAGCTACCGAGCCAGTATTGATGCTTTTCTCCTTGAACAGAAAAAACAGCTAAATCTCGATTATCTGCGTTTAGTCAGTGTTGCCGAAGCGGCCGCAGACCCAGATTTACGCCAAATCCTTCCTAAGTTAGATGGTTTATTACCTTACTCCGGCTTGATGGTGCTGCCGCCCGAGCGTTTAGCACGTATCGACCCCGAATTGGCTATCACTGCGAGCATTCCGATAGTTGCAACCTTGCGGGCGCAGAGCCCCGTTAAAACCGTTGAAGAACGTGGTTTATTGAGCCGTAGCCTATTGCCCGTCCCTGATATGGAAGGCAAAGTGGCTTGGTATCTCGATGGTGGGATCTTGTTTAATCGCGATACTCGAATTGTCGACCACATTCGTGATCTGGTATACGACAAAGGCACCTTGCCCGAGCGTTCCATCGGTACTGTGACCATCTTCTTAGATAACATCCGTATTTCCACCAACGTGCCGCTGCATTTTTATCCCACAGGCAATGAGACGCTGGGCCGCGCGCTTGGCAGTTTAGTATCGGAGGAAGTGAAAGACAAAGTGTTAACTCAAGGTGAGCAGTGGGTCGATCGCGCTTTCGTATTTAACGATTGGTTTATTTCCGCTTATGCCCCCTTAGAAGATGTTCGCGGCCAACGTGTCGGTATGATCTATACTGGCTTTTCTGAATCGCCATTTATCCATAATTATTTACTCAATATCATAGAGCTAGGCACGATTCTAATGTTAGTGCTGTTGGTCTCTGGCCTGCTGGTTTATCGCGGTGCTTATAGTTTATTGCAGCCCATTGAACGTATTCACCATGTTGTACAAGCAGTGCAGTCGGGGCGCAATATTCGTATCGGCGCCTTAGGATTAGATCGGGATAATGAGTTATCGAACTTAGCCGAGCAATTTGACAGTATGCTTGACTTGCTACAGCGTCGAAATGCCCAAATTCAAGCGGCTGCAGAACAGCTTGAAATGAAGGTTGAAGAGCGTACTCGCAGCCTGCAGGATAAAACCTTAGAGCTGCAACGTAACGTGGCATTACTAAACGAAACACGTCAACAGCTCGTCACTAACGAGAAGCTCACAGCTCTTGGCGAATTGACCGCAGGTATTGCCCATGAAATCAATAATCCGACGGCCGTAATTCTTGGCAATATGGAATTACTGCGCTACGAACTTGGTGATAATGCTGAAGTAGTAAAAGAAGAAATTGATCTAGTCATTCAACAGGTTGGGCGGATCAGCACTATCATCCGTAGCCTGTTGCAATACAGCCGACCTGGCGAATTCAACGCACCACTAGAAATGCATCCGATGACTCCCATTATCGAAGAAATGTTGGTGTTGGTGCGACATTCGATTCAAAAACAAGAAGTCGTGCTGATCACTGAGTTAAACGCCAGTTGTCCAGTACAGGTTAATCGTCCGCAGTTGTTGCAAGTCTTGATTAATCTTGTAGTGAATGCGGCGCATGCGATGGACGGTAAAGGACGTATTTGGGTGCGAACCTATGACTGGGTGCAGCAGGATATGCCGATTGGCGTCAAAATCGAAGTGGAAGATGAAGGCTCAGGGATAGCGCCAGAGCAGCTTGGACGGATTTTCGACCCTTTTTATACCACACGTAAGGATGGCACTGGTTTAGGTCTTTCGCTCAGTTACGGCATTATCAAGCGGATTGGTGGCACGATAGAAGTGAGTTCAACTTTGGGTAAAGGGTCTTTATTTACCATAGGTTTGTATCATGAAGCGAAGGAAGATCAGCAAAATAATCCCTACGATGGCTTACACTTTGCGGGCAACTACAGCGATATGTCTGCAGATTAGTCTTATCCCGTTAGATAGGCAGTGTGTTGTATTTGGCTGATTAGGTTTGAATTAAAATATGTCGAGCGATTACTAGCTTTGTATTATGTGGCTTTGCATTACTGATTTTTAGGCAAAAAAAAGCCGGATGATGAGTCCGGCCACAAAGAGTGTGTGTGAGCAATGTCGTGCTTGCAAACTCAGGAGCTCCATAACAACGTCGATTACCAGTCATCGTTGTTAAAGATGAGTTTTGGAACGCACGTTAACGATAATCATTCTCAATCGTGTTTGCAAGCTATTTATTGCAAAAAGTGCACATCTTTACAAATATCGTTTTGCTCTCATCCATTAACAGTTTAGATCGACTTGCACAGATGCAGTTTATGATCGACTAAGCTTTTAGGATCGGCTGTCAGCTCAGTAATTAAATATTGATTACTGATCAATAAATTAAGCATCGCAGGGAAGCGGTTCAGCGTCTTCACTTGAATATGATTATATCCTTGGCGGCGCGCCCAAGTTTCTTGATATTCGAGTAGACTCTGCGCTAAGCCTAAACGTCTAAAGTCGGATGCAACGCCACCTAACCAGCTATAAAAAATAGCTTCTTCTTGCTCGTAACCCAGTTTAAATCCCGCCAGTTCACCTTCCACATACGCAACTAAAATCAAACACTTTTTGCCCTGTAAGCGCTGATTTAGCACTTCGCTGGTGAGGGGGCGATCGAGTTCAGGGATTTGTTGACTAAGTTGGATAAGCTGAGTGGTTAACTCGGGAGTCAAACTTGACTCTGCTTTAATTTCAATAGAATACATAGTTTACTCTCATAAAAAATCAGCCCCACTCGCGCGTTAACAGGAGCAGGGCTGAGCTATTAACTGGTTAAATTATAACAGGTCTGGCCAGTTGGGTTAATCAGGAAATTGATTCTTGCGGATTGGCTCGCAAAATCTTGTCCTGTAAGACTTTTAGCAAAACACCGTATGCCGGTAGGAAAAGGCCTAAGCTCACGATTAGCTTAAAGCCGTAATCAACGGTAGCGATTTCGGGCCAATTGGCTGCCATAAAGCTATCGGAAGAGGCGTAAAAGGCGATACTGAAAAAGACTAAAGTATCGACCAGATTTCCGACTAAGGTTGAGGCGGCTGGGGCGACCCACCAAGAGCGACTGGCTCGAATACGGGCAAAAACCTTAATATCCATCAACTGACCAATCAAATAAGCCGCGAAGCTGGCAAAGGCAATTCGGAACACAAAGGTATTCCACTGTGCAAGTGAATCAGTACCTTGAAAGCTGCCTTGATGGAACATCACTCCCATCACGTAGGAAATCATCAAAGCGGGAATCATAGCTTTGAGTATGATGCTGCGTGCGGCTTGTTGGCCAAAAATACGGACAGTGAGATCTGTGGCTAAGTACACGAACGGAAAGCTGAATGCCCCCCAAGTTGTGTGGTAGCCAAACAGTTGAAATGGCAATTGTACTAAGTAGTTGCTGACGCAAATAATCAGTATGTGAAATCCTACTAATAGGAATAAAGCGCGGCGAAGCTGCGCTGTGGTTAACATTAACATATGTGGCCTTTTTAGTTGTGTAGGGCGGGGTGAGGGAACCCGCTAATATTCAATTTATTATGTTTACGACTTTATTGCCGGTGACAGCGTGCTGAAATCGGGTCGCCATTATAGTGGTCGAGTTTTAAGATGCAAGTCTGCTGTTTAAATGTGCACATAGAATGAAAACTCTTCTACACTTTGAATACGTCGAAGGAGGATAGCCATGAGACGATTTTTTGCTACTTTTTGCTTATTTTTAGCTGTGTTACCTGTATCTGTTTCCGCCGCTCAGCCGATAGTGGTCGATGTAGCAACGTCAACTTGGGAGGGATTTGCCAATCGTGATAAAACGGGTTACTACTTCGAGTTACTTCAGCGGATTTTCCCTGAGCCAGAATGGCAGCTCAATGTACAGTTTATGCCTTTTGCCCGCAGTTTATATCTTGTTGAGCACAATCGTACCGATATCACGCTCAGCGTTTACAAGGGTGATATTAAAAAGGGGCTATTAACAGAGAATATGGTTGAAGTGGACTCTATCGATGTGGCTGTTACTGCCGAGGTGGCGGCAGGCTGGACCGGTATTGAAAGCCTATCCCACAAGAAGGTTCAGGCCATGCTGGCCTACAGATACAATATGCTGACACCTGTGCCTATGTATTACGAAGAAAGTAGCGATATGTTGACTATGCTCAATAGCTTAAATGCTGGACGTATAGATGCCGTGCTAGATTACAAACCTAATTTACTTACGTTTGTTCCTAAATTAAAGGCGCCACAAAATTTTGTGATTATTCAAGGTGTACTCAAGGCCGAAACCTATTTTGTTTTCGCTAACACCGAGAAAGGCCAGATGTTGAAACAACATTTTGACCTTGCACATAAGCGCTTAATCGATTCGGGTGAACAGGACAGGCTTTACCTTGAAACGATTGAAAAACGAAGGGCTGACGGCGCTGAATAGTCTTAATGTTTACTAGGCTTATTACATTTCGAATAAAATCGACATTATGGTTGCGAGTTTATTTTCAAGCTCTTGCCACTCAGCTTCGGGCTCAGAACCTGCAATAATTCCCGCCCCCGCAAATAGGTTAATCCGACCTGGTTCGATCAGCGCACTGCGGATCGCTACCGAAAACTCACTCTCATATTTATTGAAATAGCCGCAGGCACCGGCGTACCAACCGCGAATATAACCTTCACGTTGACGAATAAAGTTTAGCGCTGAATACCGCGGCAAGCCGCCAACTGCAGGAGTAGGATGCAGGGCTTGTAACAGTTGGAAATCATTCACGCCCGGCTTCAATTCGGCTCGAATTGCACGGTGTAAATGTTGAATATGGTTCAGCTTAAAAATAGTCGCTAATTCATCGGCGCCAACATAATTGCTCAGCGGCGTGAGCATATTCACTATGTGACTGCGAACAAGTTGGTTTTCAACGCTATTTTTGTTGTCTTCTAATAAAGCGTTCGCCAGCGCAACATCTTCTTCTTGATTGAGACCGCGTACCGTTGTACCAGCAAGTGCCTCGGTAAATAGCTCCTGCTGACGGCGGCGGAATAAACGCTCTGGTGAGCAAGAGATAAAAGTGCGATCTGGACTAAATTGAAAGCCAAACTGGAAACTATTGGGATTACGGCCCTGCCAGCAAGCCAGCACCATCCAAGGATCGATAGGTTCATTGACTTCAAGTTGTGTTAAGCGGGATAACACGACTTTTGGGGTATCTTGATTGAACTTAGGATCCACCACTTGCTCGACTAATGTCTTCCAACGTTCAAAATCAGGTTTGTCACTGCGCCCAAGTGGAACGATCTTTTTAGGTGGCGAGAGTGGCTTCGCAGGCATGACGGCTTCGATAGCGCCGATGGCCTTATCTATCTCGCTATGGTGATCATTATCAGCAAAATTAAGATTCACTAATAGGCTAAATTTGTTCCCACTGCGTCTAAATTCAATGCGCGGCAGGATAAAGCGGCTATTACCGAACTCAGGCCAAGACTCTATAGTGCGATCAAAGGCAACACCGCCATAGTAGCGAATATTCTGATTCGTCGATAAGGCTCGCTGCTCTTGGTAGGCCATGGCCAGTTGCTGATCATTGATTCCGGTTTCAAATCTAAAGTCTTTGCACGCCCCTATCGCCGCGACTTCTTCGATTCTGTCGCGCCCATGCCAGTAGATCCTTGGGTATTGAGTCTGGGATGCCAGCCATGAAATTAAAGGCATAGCGACAGTGTTTAGTGACAACTGCACTATCGGTTCCGTCGGTGGAACTTGCTTTAATTGAATGAGTTTGTCGATGAGAGACTTAAGGTCTTCAGACAGGGCATGAACGGGCAAATAGAACTCCAAAGATAACGGATGAAGGCGAAAGCTGAAGGTCACTCTGTCAGCGTCAATAAATTCGAGTCAGGTTAATGTCCTCTTTTACAAGCCATTTACCTGTAGTGATTTTAGTCTGTAAATAAGAATCTTTCGCTCAAATTAAAGGCCACGGTCGAGTGTGTCAAGATGTAAGGCCCTATCGTGTGACTTTCGCCATAGTCTCATTTTACGCTGATAAAAAATGTGACTTGAGTGGGTCTTTTTGTCGGGCAAGCCACCCTCGGTGGACATTTTGTCTCTTCAGTCGTTAAATGTACTTTCCCTTTGTCGTAATTAGTCGATCTAGGTTGGTTTTTAAACGTTTTTCGGTTGAGACAGAATAATCGCGGTCCACAATAGCTTGCACATCTTAAATTTTCTACGTGACAAGTTAGATGTCTATTAACGTATGACTCGCCGTGGGAATGAAAAGACGACTAGGGTGCAGCCTTGTCATAGGCTGTTCGTTAGATCTTTATAGGCAGATATAGTATGAAACTCTTAGATCTCGAAGGCGTTAGCTTCAACTATGGCAGCCAGTTACCGACGGTATTGCAGGAAGTTAACTTGGCGATTGGTACCGGCCAATGCCATTGCGTGAGCGGTCCTACGGGCTCAGGAAAATCGAGTCTGCTAAATCTACTGGCGGGCGTGTTAAATCGCCCGCATGAAGGTGACATCTGGCGTTATCCTCAATTGGTTACGGGTCTGGTAATGCAAGACCCACAAACTCAGCTACTAAGGCAAACCGTTGGTGCCGAGGTGGCTTTCGCCTTAGAAAACCTCGGTATTCCCGCCGAGCAAATGCTACCTAAAGTGCAATTAGCACTACGGCGCGTGGGCTTGTATCTGCGCCTCGATACCCAAGTCAGCACGCTTTCCCTCGGTCAAAAATATCGCTTAATGATCGCCGCTCAGTTAGTGTCAGAGCCGCATTTACTGCTGCTCGATGAACCTTGGGCACAACTCGATGATCACGGTGTGAGTGAGCTGCTGGTCGTGCTTCGCAATCTTATCCAAGATGGTATGGCGCTAGTATTAGTTGAGCATAACGCCTCGGCATTCGCCGAGATTATTCAGCATTATTGGCAGTTAGAGGCTGGTAAGTTGTCCGAAGGCATCTATACCGTGAGCGATGCGCCGCAAATTGAAGCGCCTGCGTGGCGAAATCAGGCTAAGTTTGAGCATTTAGGCAAAGTCTTGGTCAGTGCCGAAGCCTTTGATTTTGGGTTCGATGCTTGTCCCACGTTATTTGCGTGTCCACAAGGATTCCAATTGCAAGCGGGGGAGATAGTGACCTTAGTGGGCGATAACGGCTCTGGTAAAACGAGTCTATTGAAAACTATAGCGGGCGTGCACAGTTTAAGGCAGCGTCTTCCTCTTAAAGTGCTAGGGCGAAGGCCTAAATTGGGGATTTATGGTGCTGAATTGGGACTGTTGATGCAAAGGCCGAGTCGACAATTATTCGAGTCTAACGTGCTAGCCGAAATGCAGTTTAGCCTTAGGCGCTTTGAACTCCCCAAAGAGCGAGCGGTGCAAATGTTGGACGAGTTGGATTTATTTAGCTTAGCCCATCTGTCGCCCCACAAATTATCCTACGGCCAACAGCATTTGATTGCCTTAGCGTCACTCGCCTGTCTACGCCCTAAGGTGCTGCTTTTGGACGATCCATTGGCGGGGATGGATAAGCATTACTACGGCAAAGTGTGGTACTTGCTAAAGCGGTTAAGCTCCCAAGGTTGCGCTATTTTGCTCAGCACTCACAGAAGCATTGAACACAGTGCAGTGTCACGGCAACTGAGTTTACGTAATGGTTTATTGGTGGAAGAGTCAACTGAAATGGCTGAGCGTTATGTGGGGTAGTTGTGAGCTTTTCGCGCGTGAGGGTCGCTGGTTTTGAATGCCTAGCCCTTAGGCATTTTTTGAAATAATGAGAGATTGAAATGGGTCTAATCGACACCTTAAGCTCTGATTTCATCGTATCTTGTTTAAGCCCCTTTATTTACCAAGAAAGTCTATGGTGATTTTCTAATCCTCGTCTTAGAATGCCCCTCACGTCTGTTCTATAATAATCAAAAATAACAACAGAACATTTGAGCGTAAGTCGCTTTAATGTCGTATGGTTAAGTTGATATTTTATTCAGGCACATCATCCTTGGGGTTGTAGATATGAGTGAGTCGGCAGAATCAGTTGAACTTATCAAATTACCAGTGTCACAGCTGACATTGGGTATGTTTGTCAGTGCCATAGACAAAAATGATAAAGGTCAACTTGCTATTGCAAATGCTGGACAAATTAAGCACAAGGATGCGATTTTAAAACTGGCCAAAAGCGGTATTAAATTTGTTTGGGTAGACGCCGAGCGTTCGGCTGAACATTGTGGGTTAAAGAAAAAAATCACTAACGATAATCAAACCGACAATAAAAAAGCACTCATTAGCCGCGATAAGCAACAAGCTCAAGCTAAAGTCATGCTTACCGAGGCGAAAGACCTCATTCGTAAAGTCTTATCTGAGACCTTCGAAGGTAAAGCCATCGAAGTTGCCCCCTTCGAAGCGTTAGCCGATACCATGATAGAGTCAGTGATGTTGGATGCTGATGCGCTTAAATGTATGTCTGCACTCCGTTCAAAAGATGCCTATCTACTTGAACATTCAGTGAATGTCGCCTTTCTACTGGTTACCTTTGGTAAATACTTAAAGCTAGATCGTGTCATGCTACGGGAAATGGCGGTCGGCGGGATTTTGCACGATATTGGCAAGATTAAAGTCGACAATAAAGTGCTGCACAAGCCGGGCAAACTGACGCCGGAAGAGTTTGAACATATGAAGCTGCATCAAGTGTATGCGCTTGAAATTATGAACGAAACTACTGGTCTTTCGCAGATCAGTAAAGATATCTGCTTGATGCACCACGAAAAATTAGATGGCAGAGGTTATCCAAGGGGGTTGAAGGGTGATGAAATCCCCCGCCATGGCCGTATGAGTTGTATCGTTGATATCTTCGATGCTTTGACAGCGACGCGATGTTATAAAGAGGCTATGAGCCCTGCCGCGGCCTTTAAAATTTTACTCAGTCTAACGCCATTCCATTTGGATCAAGAATTGGTCTATGAGTTTATTCGTTGTATTGGTGTTTACCCTGTGGGTTCCTTAGTTGAATTGTCGGATGGTCGTGTTGGTATTGTTTGGGCCTCGAAAGATAGGGATGCGCTACATCCAATCGTAAAGTGTTTTTATTCTTTAAAAGTAAAACGTTACACTGATGTCGCTATGGTGGATTTATTAAAATCTGAACTTTATATTGAACGCGGTGTGTCACCGAGTACATTAGATATCGATCCGACTCCTTTCTATTAATCTTCAAATCCTACCTTAAATGCCGGTCATCTGAGTCGATGGCTGGTGTGAATGATTGCAGAGCCTGCGCTAAAAACCGTAAACTGAAAGTATTTCTCTGGTCGAGCAATGCTATGAACAGTGCTATGAAATCACTATTTCCTATTTTTATCATTATCTTATCCTTGGCTTTGTTAATCCCTGGGGTGACTCAACCAATTTTGAGTATCAGCGGCAGTATCGATAAGGCCAAGCTGGCGGAACAAGGCATAGAGCAAGTTGCTCAAAGCTTTGATGAGGACTCTGGGCGTGACAGTGCCCGCGGTATGTTAAGCATGGTCAGTGGTTTGCTTGGGTTTAATAGCCTTAAAGGTGAAGTCCAAGTGTTGCAGAAGACTCGTAGTATTTGGGGGACGGTAACCGAACTTTATCACTCTGGTAATGGGCTCGTCGCGGGATTAGTCATGTTATTCAGTGTGATAGTGCCTGCCTTGAAGTTGAGCTTAATGCTGGCACAGCAATGTGTTAGCTCGATTGGCCTGAAACTGAGGATTAATGCCGTCGTCAATGCACTCGCCAAGTGGTCGATGGCCGATGTGTTTGTGGTAGCACTGATCATCACCTTTATGGCGGGGAACGCCTCAGGTGGCATGGGGGAAATGTTAAAAACACAGGCACAATTTGAAAACGGTTTTTACTTCTTTACCGCTTACTGCATTTTATCGATCCTGAGTGGGTTTTTAGTGCGGCGTCCAACGCCAATTCTTTAGCTATTTTAAAGGCATACTGACTTTAGTAACAAAGTCAGTATGCCTTGCTCAGTGAGATCGACATCAATCTAGATTAAGACAGAGTACCATTTTGATAGATGGGCATAATCCAATAGCGACAGGGATTATGTTTGCAGACCAACGCCAGCGCCGCGAGTAGCGCCGCTTGTTGTGCAGCGGGGTGCATGATTTCGAATTTGCAAAACTCCCGATAACCTTCCACTTGTTCCTTGATATTAAAATGGCTGTGTTCACGGCTAAAACCACAAATATTCCCTAGGCTAAAGCCCGATAGAAACTCCAGCTCTATCAAGGTATCGACTATGTCGTCCTTAATATCATTTTGGGCGATCAGTACTAACAGTTGTTCTGTGCTCATTTACGTTTCTCCAGCCAAAAATACAGAATTGGCAGTAAATACAGTGTGGTTATGGTTGAAGTGAGCAGACCGCCAATCACCACAATCGCTAAAGGTTTTTGAATTTCAGCCCCAGGACCTGAGGCAAACACTAGTGGCATAAGACCAAACATGGCCGTTGTCGCCGTCATCAAAATGGGGCGTAAACGCCGCGCCGCACCTTGTTCCACCCGTTCGCGCAGGTTGCTGAACATGTGCTTGGTTTGTTCGTAATAGCTGACCATTACCACGCCATTGAGCACAGCGACGCCGAGCAGGGCGATAAAGCCAACTGAGGCGGGCACGGACAAATACTCCCCCGATAAATACAGGCTAACTATGCCGCCCATCATAGCGAAGGGAACGTTGGCGAGGATTAAGCCCGCTTTGGCCAGTGAGCCAAATGTGGTGAATAAAATCAAAGTGATCAGTGCGATAGCAATGGGGATCACTAACAGTAAATTGCTGGTGGCCCGCTGCTGGTTTTCAAACTCACCACCAAAACTCACGCTATAACCGCTCGGGAGTTTGATTTCCTTTGCGATTTTAGCGTTGAGCTCTTCTACAAAACTCACAATATCGCGACCCTGCACGTTGGTGGTGATCACTGAAAAGCGATTCCCTTGCTCACGCTCGATAAGGATGGGGCCTTGCTTATAGCTTAAGGTGGCGACATCACTCAGGCGTTTTAAGGAGTGATCTGGCATCACCAGTAATTGATTTTTAAGCTCATTGATGCTGCTTAAGTGGCTCTGATTATTAGCTATTAGTACGGGTGTGCGCTTCTTACCTTGCAACACTTCGGTCACGATCACGCCTTCGAGCTGGCTTTTCAGGTAGCGAGCAAACTCCATGGTGCTCATACCAAAGCCACGGGCAAGCTCGTTATCTAAGGTGAGGTTGATAAAAGGACTGCCTTCGATCATCGCCATTTTCACATCGACGCTGCCGCTGGTGGCATTAACGAGCTGTTGGATCTGGCTAGTGAGCTGGCCTAAGGTGTCGATATCATTACCAAAGACCTTAATCGCCACGTCGCCAATACTGCCGGTGAGCATTTCGGACACGCGCATTTGTATCGGTTGAGTGAAGTTAAAATTAACGCCGGGATAGTCTAATAACACAGTGCGGATCGCATCGATAAGCGCTTCTTTATTTGCAAAGCGCCATTCGCTGCGGGGCAAAAGTTCTAAGAACACATCGGTTTCATTGAGTCCCATGGGATCTAAGCCGATTTCATCCGCGCCAGTACGCGCCACCATTTGCTTGATTTCAGGAACTTTAGCCAGCAAGGTTTGCTGAATCTGTTTGTCGATGGCAATCGAAGCTTCGAGTGAAATCGACGGGGATTTCTCCAGCTGCAGGATAATGTCGCCTTCATCTAAGGTCGGCATAAAGGTTTTTCCCACTAACCCGAACAGCCCTAGGCTGACGATAAGCAAGCTAAAGGCGATCACCATAAAGCGTTTTTGATGACTAAACGTGCTCTTGAGGCTGGCCAGATAAAGCTGTTTAAGCTTTTCAATCGCCTTAGGTTCCTTGGCGGCTTTTTCGTTGACGAGGTAAGAGGCGATAACCGGAATGACAGTTAACGACAACACCAGCGCCGACAGCATGGCAAACATGATAGTGACCGCAACTGGGGTGAAGAGTTTGCCTTCAAGCCCGCTCAAGGTCAGTAAGGGCGAGAACACTATTATGACGATCACCGTGCCCGACACTACGGGAATGGCAACGTCCTTGGTCGCGCGAAAAATCAAATGCAGCCGCGGTAATCTCTGCTTAGTAGCGATAAGATTCACCATGTTTTCGACTACGACCACAGATGAATCCACTAACATGCCGATGGCGATAACTAGTCCGCCTAGGCTCATTAAGTTCGCAGAAAGATTGAAGTAATCCATCATCAAAAACGTCATCAACGCGGCAAGAGGCAGCGAGAGTGACACGACCAATGCGGCGCGCACGTTACCTAAAAATAGCGCCAGCAAAATGATCACCAGCACTACGGCTTCGAACAAGGCATTGGAGATGGTATCAATCGCGGTATTGATCAGATTGGCGCGGTCGTAAAAGGTGTTGATCTGGCTCCCTTCTGGCAAGGTTAGGCTGATTTGATCGAGTTTTTCTTTAATGTTTTTGACTACTTGTGCGGTATTGGCGTCTTTTAGGGCGATGATTAACGCTTCGGCGGTTTCGTTACCGTCTTTAGTGACTGCGCCATAGCGGGCTAAGTGGCCAATTTGAATATCGGCCAAATCCTGCAGTCGATAGACTCTGGCATCATCGGCCTTGATCACCAATTGTTTGAGTTCGTCGATGTCATCGATGCGACCTTCGGCGCGCACTATGATGGTATCTGTACCAATCGTGAGCTTGCCCGCACCTTCGTTGTGATTATTCTCCACTATCGCCTGTTGCAGCGCCGCAAAACTTACGCCCGCGGCCGCCATAGCCGCAGGTTTGGGGGTCACACTAAAGCTTTTGGCATAGCCACCGAGGATATTCACATCGGCGACACCCGCAACGGTTCGCAGTAGCGGACGGATTTCCCATTCGAGCAACTGCCGTCTTTCCATCAGCGAAAGATTGGGATTTTCGAGTGAAAACATAAAGATTTCGCTGAGCGGCGTACTCATTGGCGCTACGCCGCCCGTTACACCTTCAGGGAAACTGTCCCACACGGCGGCGATGCGCTCGCTCACCTGCTGGCGCGCCCAATAGATATCTGTACCTTCGTCGAAATCGAGGGTGATATCGCTGATGGCGTATTTAGTGGTCGAGCGCAGAATCGATTGATGGGGAATACCTAACAGTTCGGTTTCAATCGGCACGGTAATTTGCGCTTCAATTTCCTCCGGCGTCATGCCGGGCGCCTTGAGGATGATCTTCACTTGGGTGGGCGAAATATCGGGAAAGGCATCCAAGGGAATGGAAAACCAGGCTCGCGCTCCCGCTAACATGATGATCAGCGCCACAATCAGCACAAATAAGCGCTGCGTAAGCGAAAAGCGGATGACTGAGGTCAGCATCTTATTCGCCTCCTAGGCCAAGCATTATGCCTTTGACTGCAGCAACCGACTGGGATAACACTTGGATTTGGCTGAGTTCTTGATCGCTTTCAACGATATATTGCTCTGGGGTTGAACCGAGAATATCGATCGTAATCGAGGTGAGCGTGTCTGCGGTTTTAGTGAAGACTTGGCTGTCTTGCTCCCAACTGAATACGCTATTTTTAGGCAATAAATACACCGCCTTTTGATACTCGGGTATCACAGTGATCTGTTGTCCTAACAGTAAGTTACACTCCTGCGGCAAGGGTGATGACCAAGCGGTCACAAACGCACCTTCGGCGATGGCCGACACGGACTCAATGGCGATATGGCACTGATTGATATTCACCGCCGAGAGCGAATGTGACTGACTCATTGGCACACTGACCTTGACGCGAATGCTGTCGCTGGGCACCAGAGAGAATAGCTGTGAACCCGCCATATAAGGTCCATTCACTTGGTTGAGTTTAACGATCCCCGCCACTGGCGTGCCTACCACTAGGGAGTCTGTGGTGGCATCTGTGCTTTTGACTATCTCCATAAAATGCTGCATGTGCTCGTATTCGAGGTGAGTGCTGAAGTAGTCTTGGCTGATCTCTTGCCATTTTTCTGTGCTGATACTGCCATTGTTTAATAAGGGTTTATTGCGCTCATAACGGCTTTTGGCTAGTTGATACAAGCTGCTGGCGGCTTCGACTTGGGCGAGGTAGTGGAACACTTCTGGCCCAGTCAGTTTGACAATCGCTTGGCCTTTAGTGACGAGCTGGCCTTGGCCGACGAGAAAGCTGATCTGCTGGATATTCTCCGGCGTGCTGATCCAATAATCGTTACCGGGGAGGATTTCAACCTGCGCGGGCAACGGGCTGCCCTCATAACTGGCGACTTTCTGTGGTTGTACGTAGCTCAGGTCTAAATTACCGAGGGAGCTTATCGTTAAGGATTCAGCCTGCACTAAAGTGGCAACACTGGCGGATAAACAGAAAAGGCATGCGCCGTACTTGGCCATCATAATGAAATTCCTAAGGCTTGCAGTTGTTGGGAGTGCAGTTGTTGCTGCGCGACTTGGTTCAGTGCTAAGCGGGATTCGGTATCGAGGGCATCCATATAGCGGCGCAGCCAGACTTCGTAGCTAACTTGATTTTGGTCTTTGACCTTGGCCAGCTCTTCAGTGATGGTGCGGCTAAGGTGTAAGGCTTGGGTTAGCAATGTTTGTTGGTCGAGTAAGTTTTGTTGCTGTTGCTCTAGCTTTTTAAGCTGAGTTTTTAGCTCGATATAGGTACGGTCGAGGTTGAGCGTGTGCTCGGTATTGGCTTGTTGCCATTGGGATAATTCGGTTTGTGATAGGGCAGAACCTAAGGTCAGTGGTACAGAAACGGCGATGCCAAGCTGTTGATCATCGACTTGATTATCGGCGGTATTTTTGGCCGTGAGTGAGACTGCCCAAGGATCGTTATTCCCTGCTTGCTGACTCTGGATGATCAACAGCTGTTGCTGCTTCTGCAGGTTCAATAGTTGCCATAATGGATGCTGCGCGAGCATGTCATTGGGTTGGTTATTGGCAGAAAGTGGCCGCGCGGTTTCGGCTATGTTCTGCGGTATTTGCTCTTGTCCGGTGAGTTGTTGATAGAGGGCACGCGCCTCGGCCTGTTGCTGGTTAAGGTCGACCCGCTCCAGTGCAATATCTACCAGTTCGCGCTCTAACAAGAGTATGTGGGCAATAGGCAGTTCGCCCGCATCTGTGAGTTGCTTTTGCTGATTATGGAGTTTGTCGAGTAATTGGCTCTTGCGATCTAATTGGGCCAGTTTTACTGCGGCAAGGCGATGTTCCCACAGGCTTTGTCGCAATAATCCCGATAAATACAGGCCTTGCAGCGCGGCTTGTTGCACCTGAATGCCTTGGGCGAGTTGTTTAATTTGCTTATCGCTGCTGTGCAAAGCAGGGGATTTTATTGGCAAATTGAGTGAGAGTTCCTGCTCGTAGCTGTTACCATTATCTAGGCTACCTAAGTGACTCAAGCTAATGCTCGGCAGGCCATTGAGCCAAGATGAGCTGCTTAAGCTTATTTGTGATTGCGGTAACTGACCGCCTGATTGAGATAGAGAATGTAATCTTGCTTGGCTGGTGGTGAGTGCTTGAGATAGCTCGGAATGCGCGGCGTGGCACAGGAAACTGCTGCTGACTAAGGTCGCCAACAGACATAACTTGATACAAGACGTACTGACAGACATAGGACGATTCTATGGTAATAAAGTGTGTTGTCAGTGTAGGGATTGGTGGGCGAAAGTCGTGGGGGACATGTATCATAAAACTGTCTATGGTACATATGTCCCATAAATTAATGGGTTGATTTTGCTTTTATTTAGGAGTTTTTCGATGAAGGATCTTGTCATTATTGGTCTGTTGGCCTTGATCATATGCTTTAAGCTTTTTGACATCACTTCCGACATTCAATTGGGCATTCCCCAATGGCATATTGCCCAGGAAGCCATGTTATTAGTGCTCACTGTGATTGGTGCCATGTACTTAAGTTATGACCTTATTCGTCGCTCCCGCGAAGTGAAAGCATTGGCTAAACGGTTGGAGCATGCGGATAAAAAAATCGACAATATGTCAACGCAAATGCGTTCTGCCAGACAAGAATACAGCCAAGCGGTGTCGCAGCAATTCGAAACTTGGGGCTTTACTAAGAGTGAGCAGCAAGTGGCATTTTTACTGCTTAAGGGTTTAAGTTTTAAAGAAATTGCCGAAGTGCGCCAGACTAAAGAAAAAACCGTCAGACAACAGGCATCGACCATTTACGGTAAAGCGGCAGTCGATGGACGCCATACTTTTTGCGCTTGGTTTATGGAAGATTTTATTCAAGAACATAATCAAGATCTTGCTGCGAATGAAGCGGCATCAAGCCCTAAGGCAGCTTAATCAACGCTGGATTGGCTTAGCTGTTATAGCTATTTGTTATTGAAAATCGATATTTGCTGAGTTTTTAGTTCTAAACAATAATGAGCATCCCCTAAGTTTGCAGGAAGATGCAATTGAAAAACTGGCTGATTATCGTGTTTTGCCTGATTGCCTTGGTCGCTTCGACGCAAACCACAGGACTCGTGCGCTCACTTATCGAATTCTCCGCCTTTGTTGGCGTCCTCTACTGGGCTTGGCGAATGAAGCCGACAGCAGAGTAGATTGGCTTTGAGTTAAATCTTAGCTATTGAAAATAAAGAATATACACTAAAGACGTGATACCAATCGCTGCCCACAGCATCACCCCAAGCAACAAAGGTTTGGGGCCACTCGCCCGCATTTTCTGCACTGTAATTCCTGCACCAATCAAAAACAAACACAGGACTAATGCCCGTTTCGACACCATAAATAAGGTGTCATAAACAGCGTGGAATTGTGGCAACCAATGGGCTACGGCAATGGCTAAACAATAAAAACCGATAAAATACGGCAGGTTAAGCTTGCGCTTATCGCCACCAAACAACATAGCGCTGACCAATGCGATCGGGATAATCCACAGGGCGCGGGCGAGTTTTATAGTGGTTGCGGTTTTTAAGGCTTCATCGCCGTAGGCCGAAGCCGCGCCGACTACCGACGAAGTATCGTGGATGGCGATAGCACTCCACACGCCAAAATCGTATTGGCTCATATTGAGCAAGTGGCCGAGTGCAGGGAATAAAAATAGCGCGACTGAGTTCAGCACAAATACGCAGGCTAATGCAGTGGCGGTTTGATCGTTACGCGCATTGATGGCCGGAGCGACTGCGGCAATGGCGCTGCCACCGCAAATAGCGGTACCAGAGGCGATTAAGTGGCCCGTGACATGATCAAATTTCAGGGCGCGGGTGAGCATAAACCCTAAGCTGAGGGTGAAAAAGATTGAGCCAACAATCAGGCCGAAGTTGTGGGTGCTCGCCTCGATCGCCGCGTTTAAGTTAATCCCAAACCCTAAGCCAATGATCGAATAAGACAGGAGTTTTTTGGTGAGTGCGGCGATATTCCATTGCACTGGCACCCAACCAAGGCTGGCTAAGGTAAAACCTAACACTAGCGCCATGGGCGATGAGATAAAAGGCGCGAGGCATAACAAACCCGCACAGATGAAAACGATGCGATGAGTCTTATTATTTTGCTGTGATGTCGATGAAGAATTCATAACGCCTTAGGCTCGAGCGATTCGGTTTATCGTTCCAACCACAGATCTTCACATTAAGCGACGGATACAAAATGGCGATCAATTGGATTGATCATGGAGACAGATGCAAGAGGGCATTATAGCTGGGTGTATGAGCCTCAATAAAATCAATTAAACTTATCTAGTCAGTCAGTTTTATTGACTATCAGAGGATTGTGCAAAGCAGGAGGGTAAATTGAAGAAGATGAACTGAGCTCAGTTCATCTTCTTAGCTAGATAATAAATGGCGAGGTTACAAAACGTGAAATTATAAATTTACGATACTTTTCAAGTTGTAATCGCTGCCATCCTTTGCGGTAAACAACTTATCTTGGGTGTCGTTGGCGCTGGACATACCCGCATGTAATAGGCTGAGCCAATGGCGCGATGCGGCAGAACGTGACTCTGGTGTTCCGACTACCATGTTTAATGACGTTCCGATTTGGATATCTTCCAGATTGGCAACGTCTCTCGCACCTATCATGCCACTGCGGTCGAAACTGAGTTCAACGTGGCAACCTAGGTCCTGTAACACTATGGCGCAAGGCGCATCTTTAGTGCCGTTAAAGGCCACAAACTGTTTTGGCTGACGTAAACCACTGTGGCTGCCATCGGCAAAAAAGGCCAACAGGTGTTGATAGTAAACCACATAGCTGCTCACATCTTGGTGTGAACCAGAGTTAAGTGGAAAGAGGCGGTCGAGGAATTGTTTCGCATTAGCGATCTTCTCGTGCTCGGCGACATTCACTTGGGCCACGGCTAGTACTTCTTCTGCGATGAGGCTGTTTAGATTCGGTTGGATCTGGTTGCTCTTGATAATTGACATATTCATCGCTTGTTCCTCTTACTCTTTCAATTTAAAAAAATTCAGGGTTTTGATTTAACTTTTGGCTTATCAAAGTTTGTCTTCAATTTGGTTTGTCCGCTTTGAGTGCTTAGCCACTTTAAGTGTGAGTGGTTAAGCATTTCTTGTACTGGAATGGCTTAGCTTGTTCGCATTAGCCTTTCCTTGATTGCTTGATTTGTAGTCTAGTCTTTTTTTGACTACAATTTCACAATAAAAATTTTACACTGTGAATTTTACAAAATGCGCAATGACCAGAGCTTGATGAGAAAATCACATTTCCTAGGCACAAAAATACGTAACCTACGGAAACGTAATAATTTAACTATGGAAGATTTGTCGGCACGATGCATTCGAGTCGACGCAGGAAGTGCGCCCTCTGTGTCATATTTGTCGATGATCGAACGTGGCAAGCGTGTGCCGAGTGCCGGAATGCTGGCTGTGATCGCCGCGGTTTTTCAAAAAGACGCCGAATGGTTCTTAGACGATGTGCCCGAAGAAAACGCCATTACGCCAGACAAGGGTCGACGTGGTGGCATAAGTGGTATGGCACTCGAACCCAGCTTTTTGTTTTCCAATGATATTTTACAAATCGCGATTCCAGAAATGCTGTCGCAGACGGGGATCTCTGGTCGGCAGTTTGCCCATTTATTGATCCGCGCCCATCAAGAACACCATCAAAATCATTTCCCCGATCTTGAACGGGCCGCCGAAGAAGTCGGCCTCAAACGTATGCCCTTATCTCTGGACGATATGTTGGATATCGCTAATGGAATGGGATTAAAAATCAAGTGGATAGACAGTACACCGCAGGAAGTTATCGATGAAATGGGCGTGAGTTCACGTCAGTTGGTCACCTCATTTATTGAGCCGCCGAGCACGATTTATGTAAATAAAATCCTCAAAAATCGTCCCAATAGACTCAAATATGATTTAGCCGTGCACATAGGTCATTGCGTGTTGCACAACAAGGACGGCCTCAAGAGTGTGATGATCTCAGGCCGTAAATTAGAAGTGGATGAAGAGGCGGGTATGCAGTCCAATACCTTGAACGCGCAGGATATCTTGCATGCGTGGCGCGATTTTGAATCGAGCTTCTTCGCCGGTGCGCTGCTGTGCCCTAAAGTGCCTTATCGCCAATTACTCGACCGCCACGGCTATGAGATTGAGGTACACAAGCAACTGCAAGTGTCAGCCTCAGTCGCCATGCGGCGCATGACAGTGGTATCTCCTTATCCTCATTGGCATTATTTCGACGCTTACGCACCGGGCAAGCTCAAAGCCGTTTACCGTGGTAACGGTATTCCACTGCCTTGGGGCAATATGCGGTTAGTGGAAGACCCTTGTCAGCATTGGGCCGTCTTTAGGATGATCAGTGAGCCGACGGTCGGTACTTCGGCACAGATTTCGATTTTAAACGTCGGCAACGAACCACGCATTTACTGCTGCGAGTCGATTAAAGTCGAAGACTCGGCAGGCAATCCCCATGTTCTCTGTGCCGGCATAGATTTAAATCCAGCCATTGAAGCCCAAGGCAAAGATGCCCTGTCTATCGCCCACGATTTGAAAGATGCCTGTGTCGCCAGCGGCGGTTCAGTCACTATTCCCAAACACATTAAAAGCGATCTGGTGAGCGTCGCAAAAATCCTCAATATCAACTGGATAGAACGCGGGATCAAAAACGACGCCCGCCTTATTTGCTCCCGCGGCGCCGTATGCCCACGCCAACCCAGTTGCTATCAAGCAGGTAAGTCACAGTGTGATGGGGCAACGTAAATCACTATCTGATTTACGTTGAGTTTTGCGGGCTTACAGCCGAGAAAGTCGTGGGGCTTCACCCCACACCCGACCAAGGAGGACTGCTCGTCCTATCCTCCTGGATGCTCGCCCCCAACGGAGTTGAAAGCTCCTTGTGCTCATTGGCAAATTTGCTATCGCTTCCGAAGTCCTCGCTTTACATCCATGTAAAGCACTCCAGTTCGGCAATCCCTGCCTCTCGCTCATAAGCGCGAAAATCACCGATTTTCATTCGCCCCTGCACCTGTGAAAGCTAGCTCGCTATTTGATAGGCAGGATGTCTGAATGTCGTGAAGTGCATGGATGCACATGAGCGACCATAGTGAGATATATATACTTTTATGGTAATTTTTTGGGGAGTTACATTCTGCGGAATTGAGCCGGGGTTAGGACCAGCTGAGAACTACCTGTTTTATTTTTTATTTTTAATATTAATGTCCACATCAGAATGATTTGTTATTTGACTTAATACTACTAACGTATCTAATGTGTTGAGTTAATAAATAGCATCATCAAGGTTGATAGATTGAAAGAATTACACTTTAGTATAGTGAGCGACAGTTTGCTGAAAACCCATAAGGCAAAGCTAAGTGATTGTGAATATTTAGAGTTGAGTAATGCTAGAGAGATTCTATCTAAAATACTTGACCATGAAGAATTATATGATCAGGTAATAGAATCCTATGTTGAAGCTAAGTCTACAATGTATGAAATGAGTGTCAGAGCTATTTCTGACAGTGTTAAATATGATTACATAAAGAATCATAATAATCGTAGTAAGCTAAATCGCTTTTATTTCAATGTTTTAAACTTCAGTAAACTATATCTTGATCGCCACTTTCATGATGGGGATAAGAAATCATTCGTTAAAAGTATTACTGCTTCAGAAAGTAGTCACGACGAGGTTAAAAAGCATCGACAAGATATATCAAAGAATAATCCTGATTATATTTTTGGATGCAAATTAAGGAATTATGTACAGCATGCTTCGTTGCCCGTAAAAACGTTCACTACAGGTGTTCGCTGGAGTCCAGAAGATAATCAAAGTGTTGCTATTTTTCATGTGCCACTTGCTAAGAAAAAGCTAATCGATAGCGGTATTTTTTCACAACAGATGTTATTAAAATATGGTGAAAAAATTGATTTGCATCAAATTATGGATGGTTATATTTACGCAATTTCAGAAATGCATTTGAAGAGTAGACAGCTAATAAAGGATTATATGGAAAAAAGTTTAGAAGTAATTAACTTGAAGAGGCGTCAGATAGGGTTAGAACATAGTAGCTCATTATGTGATATCAACGTTGTTGATACTGAACAAGGAGTAAGTTTATTCTCACTACACGTTGAATGGTTTAGTGTAGTTGAGCATCTGCAAAAAAAGAACTTACACTCATTAAATTTCAAACGCTTTACTCACATACCGTATCAGTAGGATGTGTTTGTTAAATATTTGTAGCCGTCTAACTTATAGGGATATTTCTTATAAAATAAAAGTGCTGTTTGTCTTTGGAGTGTGAGTGCTTAATCATTTTCAGTATGATCATATTGGATTAGGGTTTGGCTATCCACCTCACTCTCTGCGATTTGCTATCAAGCCTAACTCATCTTAGTTTCGGTTATGATTGACTTAATACAACAAACCGAGCAAGCACACTACGGTGCTGGCGGGTAATATGGGCTGTAACCAGCGTGGTTTGTAACTGAGTAAAATCACTAGAATTATCGAACTCAAACATACCCAGCCGAGCAGTAATACGCTGGCGTACGCTGGGCCGTAATGACGACTGGCAAGCCAATAGCACAGGACGAGCGTTACAGTACCAGCGGTGCGAAATCCGCGTGCCTGTGCATCGGTTAACTGGCGGTTACGCACGGCCCGGTGGTGGTTAAAATAAGATAAGGCCAACAGCCCCATGGCGATAAAACAGGTTAACAATTCGCCTGTTGCTGTCATGATTCAACTCCTAATTCTGCCGTCGCTTTGGTTACCCGTGTAGCCAGTACTTTTTTAGGGCTACGCAAGCGTTTGGCTGCCATGCAAAACAGCGCTGCAAGTGCGAGCATCATGAGATCAAATCCTGCGAGAACATAGGCTTGGCGCTGTAGATTACTTATCAGCTGATACTGCGAAGTCATGGCATTGAGCAGGGGTAGCAGGCCATAAAGCAAGGCTGTGAGTAAAAAAAGTCGTTGCCATGTTTGTTTATCTCGTTTGAAGCAAGCGAGCAGTGCGACTAAAGCCCAACTGATAAAGAAACAATGGATTTCCCAGTTCTCTCTATCTGCAAAGGTGACGGGTAAGAGTCGATTGGCATAAAAATAACAGGCTAGCGCAATGGGCAGGCCACCAAAGGTGGCGAGATTCAACATGTTCACTAGCGTGAGCCCGCTATGATTCTTATCTTTTTTAAGCTGCTTTTGTGCCAGCTTATCGGCCCACATAATCGCGCCGCTGGCGATCATCACGCAGCCCGTTAATCCCGCCAGTAAATACAGTAAACGTAGGCCTTGGCCAGCAAAGCGACCACTGTGCAGGGCTATCATGGCACTTTGGGTTTGATTCGCTCCCGAAGTCACAGCCGACTGCGCCAACACAGCACCGGTCACAGTAGACAAGTGATACCAAGGCGCTTGCTGATTTAAGCTGTGCTCAGGGGCGATTTTGACTGTTACGCTGGCATTGCTGTCGTTGAGATTATCAAACTGCAAGCCTTCAAGTGGCGACTCACCCACGACACTGTGAATCGCACTGAGTAAACTCTGACTATCGAGCATAGTGGCTGGCGTGCCAGTGGCGGCGGGAGTTTGGTAAATGGGTTTCCATTGCGAATAAAAGGCTTGAGTTTCATCACCATATTGTGTGTTAAGTCCCCATGGCATATACATAAACATCAAAGTCACTAGGCCGGTATAAGTGATCATAAGATGAAAGGGCAATGCGAGAACTGAGCTGGCGACATGGGCATCTAACCAAGAGCGCGGGCCTTTGCCGGGTCTAAAACTAAAAAAATCCTTAAAAATACGTTTGTGGATCACTATCCCGCTGATGATGGCGACCAACATGAACATAGTGCAAAAACTGACGATCCAACGCGCCGTGAGTACACTCATGTAGTACAAGTCGAAATGCAGTCGATAGAGAAAGTCGCCCCCTCGGCTTTCCCGTGCTTTAGGTAAGGCTTCACCTGTCGCAGGGTTAATAAAGCCTTGATGATAATCACCAAATCGCTGGCCTTCAGCGGCGGGATCGCTCCATGCATAGGTCAGTAATGGCATCCGTTGTGTGGGTAAGTAAATCCACCATGACTCAGCGTCAGGCGCTTGTTGTGCCAAGGACGTGAGGCCCTTAAGTATCAATTGTTGATTATCCGCATTGGCATCATATTGGCTGCCGTGGTTTTCGGGTTGCATCCACAGGTTGATTTCAGCACGGTAATAGGCCGCTGTTCCGGCGAAAAAAACCAGAAACAACACCCAGCAGGTGAGCAATCCAACCCAAGTGTGTAGCCAAGTCATTGAACGAAAAAAGGAGTCTTTCATAATCCACTCCCTTGAACACTTGTAACATCAAACGCTTTAGCGGCGAGGTAAGCTAAATACAGCAGACCGCTGAGCGCGAATAAATCCAGCCAGTATCGCCATGTTGATTTAACGCTGAACACCCAAATCACGGCGCAGGTGTACACAGTAAATGACAGCATCATGGCGGTTAACACCCGATCAACCTGAGATAACGGCAGGATTTGTGCGAGCAAAATAGTCGCTACTGCACTTAACAAATAGCCGCCAAAGGTTGCTGCGAGGCAGCGATTGCCTATGTGCAGGCTATCGTTCCAGATGGCTGACGTTTTCCAGCGCATCAGTCTTTGTGTTAACGGCGGAGTCATGTTGGTTTTTTCAGTCATGATGGTGTGCCACTTCTGCTGAATTTGTCTTGTGGGTGCGGGATAGCACAGAGATTAACAGGGCGGGTAAAAAGGTTAAGCTAAGTAGCGTTGCCACGATAAGACCTGCCAATACCACTATGCCAACGCCGCGGTAGAGTTCGCTTCCAGCACCGGGGAATAACACCAGCGGCAATAAGCCAAACAAGGTCGTCGCGGTAGACATTAGAATCGGTCGTAATCGACTGGCGACGGCAGATTTGACGGCTTCAACGACACCAAACTGACCCGATTGCAGGTTTTTACGGCTCTGTTCCACGATCAAAATCGGGTTGTTAACGACAGTGCCGAGTAGGATTAAAAACCCAAGCATAGTAATCATATCAAAGGGTTGGTGCCAACCTTGGCCGCCAAAATACGCAAATAAGCTGCCAGTATAATTAAGTGCTTGTAAGCCGACTAAACCGCCAGCAAGTCCTAGC
This sequence comes from Shewanella sp. SM71, assembly GCF_025653905.1. NCBI lineage: Bacteria > Pseudomonadati > Pseudomonadota > Gammaproteobacteria > Alteromonadales > Shewanellaceae > Shewanella > Shewanella sp. SM71. The sequence continues at coordinate 103,050 of NZ_JAKKRW010000011.1, read as the reverse complement.
GGGATAGTGATCAGCACAAATAACGGATAACCCCAGTGATTAAAAATCGCGACTAATAACAAGTAGATGATCAACACGGCGACCAGAAAATTGCTGGAGAGTGCCGCTTTCGTCGCTTCGAGCTGATCGGCTGCGCCCGAAATATCCAAACTGACATCTTTGCCGACAGCACCCTGTTGATAGAGGATGGGGACTAATTCTTCCCGCACCTTAGCCACAGCGGTTTCTAACGCAATGGAACGCGGCGGAATAATGTAAAGAGTCACGGTTCTGCGGCCATCGACGCGGCGTAAACTGTCGCTATCCATCTGCTCGCTAATATCGGCCAAGGCTTGCAGTGGCAACACATTGCCCTTAGGTGTCACTATCGGTGCGAGCGCCAATTGCGACAGGCTCTGTTGATTGCCCGCAAGGCTAAAGAGGAAGATATCAACCTTGTTATCATTGAGGAAAAACTCGTCGACATAGGCGCCATCGCTCAGTGCCGAAACCGCATAGCCAAACTCGCTGCCGCTAAAATCTTGTTCTACAAGACGTTGCCAGCGAGGGGAAATCTGCCACAGCGGTTGATCTAGCGATAAGGTCGATGGGTCTGAATACAGCTGCGGCTCGGCAAACACTTTTTCTGCCGCTTGATACGCCGCTTCGGCAGCGCGGTAGAGGCTGGCTTGATTTGGGCCTGAAATATCCAAGGCGACAGCGCGGGTGCCACCATCGTTGCTGGAAATAATGGAACCCCGCGATGAATAGGCGCGCATGCCCGGATATTGCTCAAACAAGGCGGTGAGTGAGCTCATCATGGCATCCATATCTTGGCTGCGAACGGGTTCGCTCATCACCCAAATACTGCCGACACCCACGCTGAGGGTATAGTATTTTAGCGGCGGGATCTTTTGCTCACCACGTTCAAAGGATGCCGCCTCGGCATTGACTCTCGCGGATAGCTGAGTCGTTAATTCTTCTGCAATTTTAGCCATTTCCGATAGGTTGTAACCCGGCGGCGCGACCATAGAAGTAAAGGCTTTTGGTTCTTCGCCTTCGGGTAAATATTCGGCCGGAGGCATCAGCCAAGCCGCAAGCCCGATCGTCGAGACGAGTGACAGCACAATCACAAAGGCGCGGCGTCTTGCCGACAGTACAAGTTGGCTGACTAAGCTCAATATGCGTGATGCTTTGGGCGGCTCACTTTGGTTTGTCTGCGCCGAGTGCATCTTACCGAAACCAAAACGGGCAATAGCGGCGGGTACGATGAACACCGCGACCAGCATAGAAGCGATAATGGATGAAGCGATGGCAATCGCGATATCCGAGTACAGTTGCCCCGCTTCTTGTTTGATAAATAGAATGGGTACAAACACTAGCACTGTGGTGAGCGTCGAGGCTAATACTGCGGGCCAGACATCATAAATACCACTTATGGCTGCTTCGAGACGCTCTAATCCGCGTCTGCGCGCTTGTTCAATACTTTCGAGCACCACAATGCTGTTATCGACCGTCATGCCTATGGCAAAGGCAACACCCGCCAATGAAATGACATTAATGGTGCGATCAAATACCAGCAGCCCGACGAAGGCGGCTAAGGTACACAGCGGAATACCGATAACACCAATCAGGGTGGCTCGATTCGAGCGCAAGAAGAGATACATCACTAAGGTTGCCAGTAAGGCACCTAGACCTAAATTGACCCAGACATTTGCAACCGAATCTTGCACATAGCGCACATCATCACTGAATAACTCTAACTGCATGGCGTGCTGGGCGAGTTGATTTTGATTGATCTGCGCAATCACGGGCATCATGGCATCTTTGATGGCGATAACGTTAGAACCGACATCCCGTTTGACCGCTAAGCTGAGGGTGCGTTCTTGTTCGGCAAAGGACAGTTCTCGGATCTCAGCGTGGTCGAGTTTTATCTCGGCAACGTCTTGCAGCAGAATATTCGTATTACCTTGGCGTTTTAAAATCAGTTGCTTAAGTTGATTTAAATCCTCAAAACGGCCAATTACCCGCAGTAAATAACGTTTTTTACCACTGTCGATATCGCCCGCAGAAGTGTCCTTGTTGCGATCTCGAATGGCTTGGCGCACGTCCATAATGCTGATGCCGCGTTGGGCGAGTTTGGCGGGATCGAGCCGTATTTGAATTTGCCGTTCAGCGCCGCCTTGAATAGTGACGGAGGAAACGCCTTTGACGCGCTCCATTTGTGGGCGAATAAAGTCGTTAGCAAAATCGCGCATCATGTCTATGTCTAGATTCAGCGGGTTCCCCGCGACAGGCACGAGGCGGAAATACATGAAAGCGTTGTCTGAATATGAACTGCTGTAAAGCCTTGGTTGATCGATGTTTTCAGGGTAGGACGATACTTGGCTGAGCGCATTGCTAACACGAATAAGCGCGTCGCTGATCTCAGTGCTCTGGGGGAATTCGAGTTCTATCCATGCCGAACCCGTATCAGCCCAAGATGTCATGCGTTGTAAGTTGGGCAGGGTGCGCAGGTAGCGTTCCTGCTCAAGCAGAATTTCTTTCTCGACGTCTTGCGGCGTTGCCCCCGGCCAACCTGTGGCCACGCTGATGGTGCGCACATCTAAGTCGGGGATCATTTGGATTGGGATACGCAGTGCGGCAGCCGTGCCCAATACGCAAAATATCAAGACGATGACCGACAGTAAGGTGCCATGTTTAATTCCAAACTTTAGCATCCCACTAACCTCCTACTGCAGAGTTGAGTACAGAGACTGGCTGTTGGTCTTGTAGGCTCTCGTTACCGCGGATCACCACGGGTGCGTCTTTAGGTAATGGGCTAAGGATTTCAATCCCGATGGCGCTCGTGTGGCCCACTTGAACTGTATGCCGTTGGGCTATGTTGTTTTGCACGGTAAAGACACTGAACTGGCCGTCGGGGTGACGGACTAGCGCATCTTGCGGCACGACAACACTGTGTTGCGCCCGCTGTAAGTGGAATGTCGCAGTGGCCGATGTGCCGGGCATCAAAAGTCCACTCGCATCAGGAATGGTTAAGCGCACCAAGAAGCTGCGAGCATTGTGGTCGCTCACGGGGACGAGTGCATTCACATGGCCGATAAACTGCTGTTCAGGCAGCATATCTGCGGCAATATCGACTTGAGTTGCAGTGGCTATGTTTTGGAACATTTCCTGTGGGACTTGAATATCGAGCCAGAGCTGTTCTTGGGATACTAAGGTGAAGATTTCAGTGCCGACATTAACCCATTCACCGGTTTCAGTTTGTTTACTTGCAATCACTCCCGCAAACGGCGCGATCAGTTGGTGGCGGGCGACCACCTCTTTTTGGTGTGCTAATGCCGCCGTTAAACTTTGCAGATTGGCTTCGGCCTCGGTGACTGCCGCTTGGCGAATCGCGCGCTCAGTTTCGGGAAATAATTGCTGAGAACTGAGCGTTTGTGCCTCGGTGAGGAGTCGCTGCTTTTCTGCCAGCATGGTCTTAGCGGCCATTACATCGGCCTGACGCTGTGCTAATTGGTGTATGGCTAAGGTGTCATCGAGTGCGAGCAAAGGCTGGCCAGCGGTAACGTTAGAGCCCGCATCGACCAGTACTTTGGCAACTAAGCCATCGGTACGTGCAGATAAGCGGGCTACCCGTGCGGATTTAATGGAGCCACTGAGTGGCAAAAGTTCATTGGTACTGCCTGTTTGGGGCAAGGCGACTGTTACAGGTGCTGTGCTTGCGTGTACTGCAGAACACAGCATGTATAAACCTATCATTAAATAACGCACGTTAACTCCATCTCACTATAAGATTATTACTGAGTGATAAAACTCGTGGTGGTGATGTGTAAAACGCTATCAACCTCGTTGCCTGCGAGTGTTTGTTTACCTTCTGTGGTGTGATTACTGACGAGCAAATAGCGTCCCGCATCTGGGGTATCGAGGGCGAATTTACCTTGGGCATCGGTGGTGAAAGATTTACTCCAAAAACCGGGGCGATAAACTTGTACTGGATGATTCACCAGTGGTGCGCCTTTATAGCTAAGCACAAACTCGGGAACGCCTGACTTTACTGGCGTAAATTCAAAATCTTGCAGCGCTTTTGTGTGTTCTTGTCCCGTGCGGGCATAGAGTATTGCGGCCTGCAATCCGGTCTCAGTTTTCCATGGTTGCCACGCGGTATCGGCATAGAAACTGACATCACTTTTGCCATCTTGGGTTTTGACCAGTAGATGATTGGCCTGCGTTTTGGCGGTTAACGGTGTCTTGGCATTGGCGGCGAAAATACGCGCCGCGCTTAACGATGCTAACTCTTCTGCCGAAGCTTGCTCTGAACCCGGTTCGCCAAATTGCACTTTAACCGAACCATCGTTATTACGCTCAAGCCATACTTCATGTGCTTGAGCCGAAAAAGCGATACCGCCGAGTAAAGTGAGTATTGCAAGTGCTTGTTTCATTTGATTATCCTTAATATTATTTCGGTTTAGGGCTATGTTTTAGAGCGTCCAACGTAGTGATAGTGTGGCATTACGTGGCTCGCCAAAGTCGGCGTAACCCCAGAGTGAACGGTTGTAGTTCTTGTCGAAAATATTGTTAATGTTCACTTGCATAGAAATAGAAGGTGTGATTTGGTAGCCAAACATTAAGTCAACGAGTGAGTAGGCGGATTGTGTTTGGCGGTAAGCCACATTCGGCGCGCCATCGACACCCCAAATAGTGCCTTGATAGAAGGTGCTGCTCTGCCAGCGCCAGCTCGCACCTGCAGTAATGCCCGGCAGAATATCTTCAAAGTTATATTTAGTGGTGAGTTTGAAGATATCTTCGGGCAGATAAGTTTGACGACGTAGGCCATCTTTATCTTCTGCATTGTTGTGGGTATAACCACCGCTGATATCCCATAAGTCGGTAAGACGTCCGGCAATTTCTAACTCATAGCCTTTGGTGGTAATCCCATCCACACTTTCGTAGATAGAGTCACCGGAAGGTAGCTGACCTTTACCTGCATACTCGGGTTCGTTGTCTTTATTGGTTTCGTAGATGGCGGCTGACATGTTTAGCGTGTCATCGAACAGCGCGACCTTGACGCCGCCTTCGACGTTTGTGCCTTCTGCAGGTTCGAGCAGTTGGCCATCTTCACCAAAATAGGTGCCAGGTTTGAAGATTTCAGTACGGCTAGCGTAGACAGAGATCTGCTCGGTCACATCGTAGACTAGGCCGTAGTAGGGGATGAAAATACCGGTTTTTTCCATGGTCGCATCTGTGCTGTTACCCACGAGATCATGCTTTTCATAGGACCAGTTACTTACGCGTCCACCGACCATTAATTTCAGTGAATCCAACAGATTGACACGGACAGTGCCGTAAACACCCGATTGGCTTTGCTCATTGGTTTGGCCATTGGTGGGTGAATTAGGAATATTAGGCTTGGGGTAATTGCCCTGATCCGCGACGTTATAGCGACGTTGGCGTCCAGATTCAGTGTTGATGTTATCGAACTCGTTGTCACCGTAGTTAAAACCGATCACAGCGCTATGTTCACGGCCGAGTAAGTCGAAGTTACCCGTTGCATACAGGTTGAAACTGTTGGTATCTGACTCGCGATCATGTTGGGCGGCATAAGTATTGCCCCAAGGGCCAACAAATTCGCCGGTTGATTTGACGATATAATCGCCTGGGTAAAAGGCCAATGCATCTATGGTGGCGTTAGCAATACGATAGGCACTGACGAGTGACCAGTCGTTATCGAATCTATGTTTAAATTCGGCCATAAGACTCTTTTGGGTCACGTCCCAATGGGTCCAGTCCTGTGAGCTAGAGTAGCTGCGGCCGAAATCGACAGCTGTGCCATCGGTATAAAATGCGGGATTAGAGTTCCAGTTATACACGCCATCGGTTTGCGATTTTTGATAGTCCGCAAACAGTGACAGGCTAGTATCTACGCCTAGACTCGTTTCAACCACGCCATAAAGCACTGTGGTATCGCGCTGATAGCGGTCGATAAAAGAATCGCCTTTCTTCACCGCACTGACGAATCGACCTTTCACATTGCCTGAATCCGTGAGCCAGCCAGAAACATCGGCCTCAAGTCTATAGGTATTCCATGAGCCATAACTCGCACTTGCCGTGGCGCGGGTGTCATCCGTTGGACGTTTACGAATAAAATTAACCGTGGCAGAAGGTTCACCTAAACCGCTTAAAATCCCTGCCGCCCCTTTTAATACTTCAACCCGTTCGGCAATCACGGGGTCTAAACCTTGATCAATTGAGCCGCTGTAAACATGGGATGAAGAGGTTGTGATTAAGCCGTCAATTTGGACACCGCTGTCGAGTGCATAACCGCGCACGAAAATCTGACTATTTTCAGAGGCATCGCCTACCATAGTGACGCCAGGAGTGTGATTTAACACTGACTCCATAGTGACCAAACCTTTGTCACTGATCATTTCTTCGGTAATCAAAGTGACGCTTTGTGGGGTTTCTTTGAGTGACATAGACAAACCCGTGGCGCTATTCATTGCCGCGCGGGTGTATGTTCCTACCACGTTCAATCTTTCTATCTGTTCTGTATCTTTTTTCTCATCTTGCTTAGGGTCAGTATTGGCTTGAACCGTCAGAGTAAGTGTGCTGAGAAGTACAGGGATCAATGGCGAGCGCCAAGACGTTAAAACAGATAGGGGAGGCATGGTATTTCAATCCTTTCAGGCGATTTCAGATTAAATGATGATTGGTGATCCTGAGTGCAAATAAAGCGTTTAGGTGCAAATGAGAATCGATCGCATGATAGGTTTGTTGAAAATAAATGCAATATGCTCAATGTGTAAATTGTTTAAGCTGGGTTGTAACTTATTGGCGAATAGCTTGTCAGCGAGCTGTGATAAGCCGTCGCAGTGGGATCTGCACTTTTAGCGCATGCCTTACTATAACTCGGTTTCAGGGCATCGACTTGGAACTCAGGCTGTTGTGGATAGGGTCAATTTAGCCAACAAAAAGGCCACAGTCGTTACCGACTGTGGCCTTTAATCTTTACAATTGAATCGAAATCCAACGGACTTGTTAAGCCTAAAAGTGTGATTTACAGCTTAGGTTTACGCCCGCACTTGGCCTGTGCCTGAGACTAAATACTTCTCAGCGGTCAAGGACTCGAGTCCCATTGGGCCGTAGGCATGTAGCTTAGAGGTCGCGATGCCAATTTCGGCGCCAAGACCGAGTTCGCTGCCGTCGGAGAAGCGCGAAGAAGCATTGACCATCACCACTGAAGCATCGACTGCACGTTGGAAGCGTGCGGCTGTGACTTCGTTTTCGGTGCAAATCACTTCGGTGTGCTGGCTACCAAAACGGGCAATGTGTTGGATTGCATGGTCGAAGTGATCGACTTGGCGAATGGCGATTTCGAGATCTAAATACTCTTGGCCGAAATCGTCTTCTTCCATATAAGTACAGTTTTCGAAGTAGCCACCGGATTGGGTACAAGCATTGATTTTAACCTTATGCTCGGCCAGCGCTTTGGCCACTTTAGGCAGGAATTGCGAAGCAATTTCTTGGTGCACTAATAGGGCTTCGAGGGCATTACAAACGCCTGTGCGCTGGGTTTTACCGTTGAGCAGTAAGTCCAAAGCAATATCCAGATCGGCATCTTTATCGACGTATAAATGACACACGCCTTTAAAATGCTGGATCACTGGGATTTTACTGTTGTCAGACACAAAGTTAATCAAGCCTTCGCCGCCACGGGGAATGATTACATCAATATAATCTCGTTGCTGCATCAGTTCCAACATCAGGGCACGGTCAGGATCGGGCACTACTGTGATTAACGCCTCGGGCAAGCCGTACTGTTTCAATACACTTTGCAAAATGGTGGCGATAATTTTACTGCTGTGCAGCGCCTCTTTACCACCGCGCAAAATCACGGCATTGCCGGATTTAAAGCACAGGGCACCCGCATCGGCGGTAACATTCGGACGCGCTTCATAAATCATACAAACTACGCCTAATGGCACGCGCATCTTGCTGATGGATAAGCCGTTAGGTCGTTGACCAATATAACGTTCATTGCCAATGGGATCGGGCAAGGCAGCGATGGTTTCAATGCCTACTGCCATGGCTTCTACGCGTTCTGGTGTTAGCGTTAAGCGGTCGAGCATAGCAGGGGCAACGTTATCGGCTGTTGCTCTGTGTAGGTCAATCAAGTTAGCGCTTTGGATTTCGTAGGACTTTTCACGTAATGAACGCGCCATGTCGAGGAGTACAGTATTTTTAAGCTGTTCATCAACTTGGGCGAGAATAAGAGCCGCTTTGGCAGCTTCTTGAGATAAGTTTTTGATTAAAGTCATATTTACTCCGCTTAGATGTTTACTCGCTTAGTTTTATTCGGCTGATGCTTATTCGAGAATGGCGATGTTTTTCTCGGAAATAATCGGCCCAGTCTTTTGCTGAAATTCACTGGCAAACTCGCGATCGTCTTGGTCCGTAATAAAGCTAAGTAAACAACTGCTGTAATTGGATTTGGCCTTGGCCAATTTAGTGCCATCGTCTTTGCGTACTAAAATGGTGTCACCGACAGAAAAGTCCCCATTGATGGCAACGACATCGTCACTGGTCAATTGCTCGCTATGGATATCGAGGGCGATATTAAAGTCATTTTCAACAATGACTTCGCCCTGAGCCTGCGAGGTATGTGTCATCCAGTGCAAGTGATCCTGCATTGGCTTCTCATCGGGGGTAAATAAGGTTCCTGGGTTTTGGCCCTTCAACAATTGGTTGAATGAGTCGGCATCAAAACCATTGATAATAAAGGTTTCGATCCCGTGGGAAATCGCCTTCTTGGCGGCTTGTATCTTAGTGCGCATTCCCCCCGTACCGACGGCACTGCTGGCGCCGCCCGCCATGGCGTAGATCTCGGCATTAATCTCGGTCACCTGCTTAATAAGCTGTGCATCGGGATATTCATGGGGGTTTTGTGTGTAAAACCCATTCACATCCGAACAGATAATCAGCGTATCGGCATCGGCCGCTGCGGCGACCATGGCCGAGAGATTATCGTTATCGCCAACTTTGAGCTTGTCGGCGGTGACGGCATCGTTCTCGTTGATGATTGGCAGTAGCCCATGCTCGAGTAGGCTGAAAATCGTGTCTTTAATACTGATGTAACGATCTCGATTGCGTAAATCACCGTGGGTTAACAGTAGCTGTGCGGTTGGGAAATCAAATAACTTGTTCCATGTGGCCATCATATCGGCCTGACCCGCTGCAGCCATGGCTTTTTTCACTGTGACGCTCGGTTTATCAACCTCGCCAAAGTGATGCCATCCTGCAGCGACTGAGCCCGAAGAGACCAAGACAACTTGGATCCCTTGGGCACGACAATAAGTAATAAATTGGGCAATGCCGAGTAAGTAGTGGCTGCTGCAACCTTGTTTGTGTGGAGCAATCAGGGCACTACCTACCTTAACGACAATGCGTTTCCAGGGTAAGTCAGTCATACCTGCGCGCCTCATCTGTCTTCGGCTAAAACACGGCCAGCCTTATGGAATAATTTAGTGGTTTTGGCACAAGGATCAGTATCGAGTAACGAGACTATCCAAATCACCACACTGCTCACGGCAAAGCCGGGGATCATCTCATACACCACTGTGGTTAAAGCTTTACCGTCAGCAAGTACTGGTGCATAAATCCAAAACAGCACTGTAGCTGCGCCTGACACTATGCCGGCAATCGCGGCTTTGTGGGTTAGGTTAGCTTTATACAAGCTAAACAAGACTAATGGACCGAAGGCGGCACCGAATCCTGCCCATGCATTACTCACCAATGACAGCACACTGCTAGAGCGGTCAAGCGCTAGTAGACTTGCGACAATGGCTACGCCAGCTACGCCAAAGCGTCCCATTTTCACCATGTCTTTTTCGCTAGATTCTTTCTTCGAGATCACGCGATAAATATCTTCCGTTAGCGAGCTTGATGACACTAATAGTTGCGATGAAATGGTGCTCATGATCGCGGCTAGAATTGCGGCTAATAAGAAGCCACTAATGATCGGATGGAACAACAACTCAGAAAACACGATAAAGATGGTTTCAGGATCGGTCAGCTTCATGCCAAATTTATTGGCGTAAGCGATACCGACAAGACCTGTTGCCAGTGCACCCACAATGGTCACTGTCATCCAGCCCATACCTATGTGTCTGGCTGTTTTAATGTCAGCGACTGAACGAATTGCCATAAAGCGCACAATAATATGCGGTTGGCCAAAGTAACCGAGTCCCCAAGATAAGCTTGAGATAAGCCCTAACATAGTGACGTTTTGCATGGCATCGGTGAAGTGTGGAATCGATTGATACGCAAAGTTCAGCATAGTGTCAGCGCTGGTAAACTCTTGATATGCCACCACAGGCACTAAGATTAAAGCGACAAACATGATACAGCCTTGGACAAAGTCAGTGAGGCTCACTGCTAAGAATCCGCCCAACAAGGTATAAGAAACCACTACGCCGAGGGTGACGACTAAACCTATGTCGTAGTTCAGGCCAAATGCTGACTCAAATAACTTACCGCCAGCCACTAAACCCGCTGAGGTATACAAGGTAAAGAAGATCACAATGATCACGGCCGAGATAATTCGGATACTGCTGTTGGCATTGCCGAAGCGTTTAGCAAAAAACTCTGGGATAGTAAGGGCGTTATCCGCGACTTCGGTATAGACCCTTAATTTGGGTGCAACAACCAAGTAATTAATTAGAGCACCAATCAATAGTCCAAGAGCGATGTAAATGGTTTCGAAACCAACCAAAAACATTGCGCCGGGAAGACCCATTAGCATCCAGCCACTCATGTCAGATGCACCCGCTGAGAGTGCGGTGACCTGTGGGCTCACCTTGCGGCCGCCCAAAATATAGCCGGATACATCGCTGGTGGATTTTTTATAGGCGAATAAGCCAATAGCAAGCATGGCGATAAAGTAAATCGCTAAGGAAACGTAAGCCAGGTAATTCATTGGTTATTTTTCTCCTAACGCTTTGTTATTTTGAATAATACTCGGTTTCAAAATGACAAAGAGATAGGTGCTTAATATTGCGCATAAACACATAAACTGCATGGTTTCCTTGGCGTGCAATCGGGTAAAGCTTGCTACTTGCGAGATAAGATTTTCCTCTGGTGGGTTCTCCGTAGGCATAATTGCTCCTTGGTTGATAATTGAATTTATATCACCAATATAGTTAGTGATCTAATTATATTAAGGCATTTTATCGGCCAAATATCAAGCTTCTATTGGATTTAAATGGTTTTGGCGGCGGTGCGAGAGTGGCTTTTGGGGCGGAAAATAGTTTGAGAACTGACTATTTTCAGAGGTGTTTTTCTGCTCGGCGATACTGTGGGCGGTACGTTCGAAGGTTAAGGTGATGCGTTCAAACATCCCAGTAATCAGAGTGAATTGTTCGTGGGGTAACGGGCATTGCGCCAGCGCTTGTAATAAGGCTTCGCTGCTGGTGTTAAACTCTTCTGCGACTTGGCCGTGGGCGCAGGCGATAAATGCCTGACCTAAATTGTGTTGCCAGAGGTTGAGTGCATTTTCTAAGTCTGAGTGCGTATCTGAAATCCCCTGCAACATGCGTCGCATTCGAATCGACACATGGCCTAGATTAAGTGCAGTGAACACCAGATCGGTAAATACCCTCGAACTCTTGCCTGAACCTTTTTCGTAACTGGCGATCCGCAGGAGTCGATCGCCCATGCGGGCGTTAAACCAAGGCTCAGGATCATCATGTTGCGCGATATGCACTAGATCTTTTTGGATAGATTGCAGCAGACGATATTGCATCAGCCGCTGGCTAGGTTCGGTGATTAATTTAAATAGCCAATACAGCACAGTAACGCCAACAAAAATCGCTAAGGCATTGCTGACAGTGTTTTCTATCGCAAATGAGATGGTATTACTGGGCTGTACTAATACCGCAAACGGCACGCAAATCCCGAGACCATAGGGCAAGGTCGGTCGATTCGCTAAGGCGAGTAGCCCAATAAAAAAGGGGCCTGCGAGCACTAAAATGAGGATTTCGAAATCGCCGCTACTCTCTGCCAGCAAAGGTAAAGCGTAAAACACTGTGAGGGGTACAGCGATAGTGATACCAACAAGAATACGGCGCAAAATCGTGGTTAGCATCGGCAGTGGCTGGCGCGCCATCATCATGGAAAAGACCACAGGCATCAGGATCATCATGAGTACCGCGCTCGACCCTGTGCCGATCCACAGCGAAGCACCAATGACAAATACCGCCATGCTGCGTAGACCGGTCGTAAACCCTATCAGTGGATCTCGGTGAAATTCCATTGGCGGCGCGTTGAGTTGTACCGCAGAATTGCTTGTCAGTACGTTATAACTCTTGAGCACCATGATGAGATCGGCGCTTAACTCCATCGCAACTTTGAGTAAGCGAGTCTCTAATGGGGTTCGGTCGCGGTATTGCATCAGGTTTTGTTGGAGTTGATACCTTAAAGTGCGCGCCATTTTGTAGCATTCTTTGTCATCAGTAGATTGCGCCATCAGGGTAAAACTGCTGCGCATATTGGCTAAGGTTTTCGCGAGCGGTTCGCTGACCAGATGGGAGTGATTACGTTGTAGTCGGCCAAATATTTGGATTGCCGCCAACAGCGAAAGGGTTTTATTGCAGAGAAAGTTCGCCGCATGGCTCTGCCCGCGTCCTTCTGGACCTTCATAAATCACCGCGCTGGAGTCGTCACTCAGCGCCGATACTGATTCCATAATAGTGTCGATATGTTCATGGCGGCTCGCATGTACGCCCTGTAAATCGAGTTCTAATGCAAGATATTTAAGTGTTTGATTAATTGTGTTTTTAGCATGCAGTTGCAGACCATGTTTTACCTTAGTCGGCCAAAGTAGCGAACTGACCAAGACGGCACAAATTGCGCCGACGATAATTTCGCTGATCCTCGCCTGCGCCACATCGAATATTTTTGCACTATCGGCTGTGCTCGGGCTCGCCATCACAATGAGCACTATCAAGCAGGCTGTCATGCCCGCCATAGCAAAGGCATAGACAAAGTTTTGCTGGCGCACCATGGCCGACAACCCAGAATTTAACCCTATCCAGCAGGCGAGTAATCCTAAGGCGAGTTCGGGATAGGGCGTAAACCCGTTGAGTATGGCAATCCCCGCGAGCGCGCCGACTAAGGTGCCGCCAATTTGGCATAAGCCCTTTTCGATCACGAGTCCACTTTCGGGGCGAATTTGCAAAAATACCGCTGACACCAGCGCCCAATATGGCCGTTCTAAATTTAAAAACATGGCCACATATAAGGCGAGCGCCATCGAGATCACGCCTTTAATCGCGAAGATGAGGGTTCGTCGGTCAGGAAAAAATAAACTCTTAAGTAACAGCGTCATAATGACTATTTTTCAGTCTGTAGCTGGATGGAAACTGTCATGCCGACGCTCAGCTCTATGTCCTTAGGAATGCTATCTAGCTGGATATCGACCGGAATACGCTGCGACAACCTCACCCAATTAAAGGTTTGGCCGATTTGCGGCAATAACTGTCCATTCGTGGTGACATTGGTATTGGCGATTGCTTTACCTATGCTGACCACTTTGCCGTGCAAGACATGGCCGCCACTCATTAGGCTGACATCGGCGTTTTGACCTATGTGAACCAAGGGGATTTTGGTTTCTTCAAAATACCCTGTGATATAGAGAGAGTCTTGTTTGACGAGCGAAAATACTGAGTTGCCTTTGCTGACATAGTTGCCATTACGCAGGCTTAAATTGATCAGGGTGCCATTTTCGGGAGCGTGAATTTGCGTCCGCGCTAAGTCAATTTTGGCGGTATTCAATTGTGCCTGTGCGAGTTCATAACTGGTTCTTGCCAGTTCGGTATTGATAAAGGCTTCGTCGAAGGTTTCTTTGCTGACTAAGTTGGCGTTGGTCAAACCGATACGGCGTTTGTATTTGTGTTTTGCCAGTTCCCATGCCAATTTTTGGCTTTCCGCTTTGGCATTCAATTCGGCAATCGTGGCTTTGTAGCGGGTATCGTCCACTGTGAACAATACATCACCTTTATTAACGACTTGATTGTCTTTTACATTCAGTTGGTTTACCCAACCGGATACATCTGGCGCTATGGTAATGATTTCGGCGCGAACTCGGCCGTCGCGGGTCCAAGGAGAATAAAGGTAGTGCGACCATATCCAATGTCCGGCGATACCTGCAATCGCGACCACAATAAGGGTGAGGCTGATACGAAAGATTTTTCCCATGAACAATCAACTCCCAAGCAAGTAAATGACCAAAGCCAGATAGCAGATAAACAGCCCAACTTCGAACCAAGCTGCGCGCCACAGCTTGTGATAGAGCCCAGTTTGATAGAGTACCCCGCGAGTGATGCAGGAAAGCAGAAAAGCTAAGGGGATAAATATAATTAATGGACTAAATAACAAACCATCGAACGCGAGTTCTTTAAGCATTACGCTATTCATCCCCGATGACAGTGGCGCAGCGATAACCGCACTAAGTGTTTAAAATGCAAAGTACTCAGTCGAGATTATAGGAAAGTCGCGTGAGAGTTAATGGTTTTATGCTATCTGTGATCAATTAGGGCCAGCATAAGCTGGCCCTAAATATGATGAAATCAAAGCGAAAATCGCTTCTACCTCATAGTAACAAACTCTTCCGCGCCCGTGGGGTGGATAGCAACGACCGCATCGAAATCGGCCTTAGTCGCGCCCATTTTCATGGCGACGCCGAAACCTTGAAGGATTTCGTCCATACCAAAACCAATACCATGAATACCGACGACTTTTTCGTCCTTGCCAGCGCAGACTAACTTCATCTTACAGGCTTGGCGATGGGCCGTAACGGCTGTGTACATTGAGGTAAACGTCGACGTATACACTTTGACGTTATCGTCGCCGTATTGAGTGCGCGCTTCTGGTTCGGTCAAGCCCATAGTGCCGATTGGTGGATGGCTGAACACGACCGTTGGGATCAGGCTGTAATCCATTTTGGCATCTGTCATACCGTTAAATAAACGCTCGGACAACAAACGGCCCGCTTTAACCGCAACAGGAGTGAGCTCTACGCCGCCCGCCATAATGTCGCCGACACAGTAAATCCCTTTGTGAGTCGTATTTTGCTGCTCATCAGTGATGACATAGCCTTTGCTATCTAATTGCACTTCAGTATTTTCTAGGCTGATATTGCCTGTTGCAGGTGAGCGGCCAATTGCCCAAATCAAGCAATCGACTGTAATGCTTTCACCGTTTTCTAAGTTTAATGTCAGGCTGTCATCGGCATTTTTAACCACAGCTTTTGGTACGCTATGGGTGTGCAATGTTGGGCCTTCGGTTGCCATCGCATCGACGAGAGCATCGACTAATATAGGGTCAAAGTTACGCAGCGGCGCATGTTTACGCACTAATAAGTGAGTTTCACTGCCCAGAGCGTGTAACACGCCAGCGACTTCAACAGCGATATAACCCGCGCCAACAACGGCAACGCGCTTAGGTTGCTCGCGTAGGGCGAAGAAACCATCGGAGTCGATACCGTATTCAGCGCCAGGAATGTTCGGAATCGTCGGTGCGCCGCCAGTGGCGATGAGGATATGATCGGCGGTGTAATGTTCGCCGTCCACTTCGATGGTGCTGCCATCCACAAAACGGCCGTAGCCATTTAACAGCGTCACTTTGTTGTTGGCAAAACCACGGCCATAGGCATCGTGAATACGACCAATGTAGGCTTCGCGGTTTTCGACCAAAGTGTTCCAATCGAATTTATTAACAGTGACGTCGAAACCATAATCTTTGGCGTAAAGGTTCATCGCTTCGGCAACATGGGCGCCATACCACATGACTTTTTTGGGCACACAACCTACGTTTACACAGGTGCCACCCACGTGTTTGGCTTCGATGAGTAGAACCTTAGCACCACGCATTGCCGCTCGGTTTGCTGAGGCGATACCGCCGCTGCCTGCGCCTAGGCAGATATAGTCAAAATGTTGAGCCATGAGTTTCTCCGTCTTACTTCAAGGATGAGATGCTTTACAGCAGAAGGTCATTGTAGGGGGCTTTGCGGTAACAGACCAGCCTATTGCATCACTAACGTATAAGGCATTGCTTTTAATAAAAATACTCCTAAAGTTGCATTCAGTTGTTATCGTGTGGCTGTTTCGCGGCGATATTGGCACTTAGAGTGATCGTTTTGAGCTGGGCCTTCTGCACCACATTTCAAACACTGCCACTCTTTTTGGCGGGCGCTGAGTTCGTCGGCTTGATGCTTAGCAGCGTTATCTTGCTTGTCGCCGAGTAGGGACTCTAGCTGATCCATACGTTTATCGAGCCAACGGCAGTTAGGATCATTGGCGACATGTGCACGACTGGCGAGCTGTTGTTTGCGACTGAGTTTTTTACTCTTAGCGGCTTTGTTCGATTGAGTGGCTTTAGTTGATTTAGTGGTTTTGGATGGCTCTGTGGGTGTGACAGTGGGGGGCGAATACTCGAACGCACTTTGCACTTGGTTAGGCACATTAATCGGCTTACCTTCATTGTCGAGCAAAGTGCCTAGGGGCAAAGGCGCGGTTTGTGCCGGTTGCGCTAAGGACTCTAGACTCGGTTCAGGCTCAGATACCTGCTGCGCATTTGTCGAGTTTGTCACTGGGATAAAAAGCAGGGGCAAGGTAATGACAGCGGTTCGGATAAGATAGAAATGATGCGTTAACATTCCCTGTTCCTCGGCAAAATCGATATGAATAGTGAGTCGCTCCGTCGACATTTTGAGTTTAGTTAGTGAGCTTTGTTTTTGCCAAATGTCACGGGATAAATTGACAGAGGAAGGTTGCAATACAGCGCTAGAAACACAGAGCTAAAACGACGTTAAAACGTTATCGCAAAGTGAATGCCGGCATAGGTTTGATCCTGTGAACTCATATCGCCATTGGCTGAGGCTTCTTGCTCAATATCACTCTGGGCAATGCTGTGGCTAATGTGTCCGCTAATATTCATGCTTGGGGTCAGTTGATAATTCGCTTCGAGGCCAAACTGCAGGTTATTACTGCCATCGTGTTCTTCTGTGCGGTATTTAAAATCAAACCCTTGAGTGATATAGGGCGTGAGGCTGAACTGGTCTGTGATATTCCAATAACTGTGCAAACTCACTTCAACAAAGTAGCCTGCTGCCTCTGTGGAATAGACATAACTCACCGATGGTACCAACCAAGCTGTGGCGCTGTAGGCGAGTTCTGCAAATAGCTCGTTATCTTGGCAGCGGCTATTGCTATAGCCTTCAATGCGCTGATATCCCAGATTGGCCTCGAGGTTTTCGGCTAAGTTGAACCCATATTCAAGGCCGATATTCCACTCTGTATAGGCTTGGCTATCACCGCGTCCGACTAAGGCATAAGTGGTTAAGTTGCCGTGTTGAACGGCAGCATTGAGCCAATAAATACCCCCATTTTGCAAGTTATTGCGACCCTGTGAGACATATTTGCTGTCCCAACCTAAATCCAGCGTCACCGCCAAAGGTTCTGTCATCTGGCGGGGTAATATAGTGTTTGAAATACTATCGACTTGTTCTAGGCCCTCATTAGCAACTGCGTTGTGACTAAGGCAGTTGATCCCTAATGTGCAGAGGACGCTGGCGATAAGTTTCACTGAGTGTGTTGCCATATTTTTGCTGATTTTGGTCGAGGTACGTTAGTTATGCAGATAATACCTTGCCCACATACAAACATTAATGCGAATTGATTCGATTTGCGATCGAGATTGCAACAATGTGTAGGTAAATAAAACGTAAATCCTAAATGCGAACTAGTTCACTTTTTTTCAGGGGAAATAGGGTTAAGTAAGGCGTTCGAAGGGGACAATCGGTTTTCTCGCCTTGATAAATAGGCCATTAGCCCTTATTTATAACAGATACAGATTGTTGAGGAGTCAATATGAGCAACCCTTTGCTTAGCGGCGCAAAATTACCGCTTTTTTCACAGATTAAACCGGAACATATTCAAGTCGCCGTTGAGCATGCCATTGCTCAGTGCCGCACTAAGATTGATGAAGTGCTGCAGAACCAAGGTCCTTTTACGTGGGACAACTTGGTCGCGCCATTAGAACAGGTTGACGATGAGCTAAGCCAAATTTGGTCGCCCGTTTCTCATATGAATTCAGTGACTAGCACAGATGAGTGGCGTGCCGCCCATGATGCTTGTTTACCTTTTTTATCGGAATACGGTACTTACGTTGGCCAACACCAAGGTTTGTATCAAGCCTATAAAGCGCTGCGAGCATCCAATGAATTTGCACAATTGAGCCAAGCCCAGCAGATGGTGATAGAGCACAGCCTGCGCGACTTTGAACTATCGGGTATTGGTTTAGATGACGCGCAAAAAGTGCGTTATGGCGAGATTGTAAAACGTCTTTCTGAACTCACCAGTGGTTTTTCGAATCAATTACTGGATGCGACGCAAGCTTGGACTAAGTTGATCACAGATGAAGCTGAGCTTGCTGGTTTGCCTGAGTCTGCCAAAGCCGCCGCTAAAGCGATGGCGCAGTCGCGTGAGCTAGAAGGTTGGTTATTTACCTTAGATTTTCCATCTTATCTACCCGTCATGACCTACAGCGAAAACCGCAGTCTTAGGGAAGAATGCTACCGTGCGTTTGTCACTCGCGCTTCAGATCAAGGTCCCAATGCCGGAGAGTTTGATAACAGCCCGCTGATGGACGAAATTCTTGCTTTGCGCCACGAACTCGCATTGTTACTCGGTTTTGACAGTTTTGCTGACAAATCTCTGGCGACGAAAATGGCTGAAACGCCGGCGCAGGTGATGGCATTTTTAAATGAGTTAGCGCTGCGCTCAAAGGATCAAGCTAAGGCAGAACTGGCTGAGCTGAGAGCGTTTGCCGAGGCCGAATATGGCGTGACTGAAATGGCCTCTTGGGACTTAAGTTTCTATGCTGAGAAGTTGCAGCAGCATAAGTATGAGATTTCACAGGAAATCCTGCGTCCGTATTTCCCCGAAGATAAAGTGCTCTCGGGTTTGTTCTACACAGTATCGCGTTTGTTCGGCCTTAAAATCCTTGAGCAAAAGGATTTTGACCGATGGCATAAAGACGTGCGTTTCTTCGATATTTTCGACGAAACTGACGAACACAGAGGTAGTTTCTACCTCGATTTATATGCCCGCACAGGTAAACGTGGTGGTGCTTGGATGGATGACTGCCGTGTGCGCCGTCAAACCGCTAATGGATTACAAAAGCCAGTGGCTTATTTGACCTGTAACTTTAATGGTCCGGTCGATGGCAAACCCGCGCTGTTTACCCATGATGAAGTGACAACCCTGTTCCATGAATTTGGCCATGGTATCCACCACATGCTGACCAAAATCGATGTTGCAGGCGTGTCGGGTATCAATGGTGTGCCTTGGGATGCGGTCGAGTTACCAAGTCAATTTATGGAAAACTGGTGTTGGCAGGAAGAAGCATTAGCCGAAATTTCTGGCCACTTTGAAACCGGCGAACCATTACCTAAAGCCTTGTTAGATAAAATGCTGGCAGCGAAAAACTTCCAGTCTGGCATGATGATGCTGCGCCAACTCGAGTTCTCGTTGTTCGATTTTAGAATGCACCACGAATACGACCCAGCTAAAGGCGCGCGCATTCAAGAAACCTTAGACGAAGTGCGTCGTCAGGTGGCCGTATTAACACCGCCGGATTTTAACCGTTTCCAACATGGATTTGCCCATATTTTTGCGGGCGGTTATGCCGCAGGTTATTACAGCTATAAATGGGCAGAAGTGCTGTCGGCGGATGCGTTTTCTCGCTTCGAAGAGGAAGGTATTTTCAACCCTGAAACGGGTCGTCGTTTCCTGCACAATATCCTCGAAATGGGTGGTTCAGCCGAGCCGATGGACTTGTTCAAACAGTTTATGGGACGCGAGCCGAATATCGATGCCCTGTTAAGACATTCAGGTATTGCTGCATAAGCAATTGTGAGTTTTGATAAATCAGCCCATTTTAATGGGATGATTATCTGAGGGTATTTAGCTTAATCGCACGATAAAAAGACGCCTTAGGGCGTCTTTTTTTGTGAGCTATATCTCGCTTGCCCTGTGGTATGACCTCTGTTAGCCTGTGGCTCTTATTTCAAGGGCGGCGCGTTATGAATCTGTATTTTCGTTTGTTTTGGTTGTTATTCTGGCGCACGCGCCATTGTCGTAAGATCGATTTTCTAGGGACAAGCCGTATCACTTATCGTGCTTTACCGAGCGATTGCGATATCAATTTCCATCTAACTAATTCTCGCTATCCCGCGTTTATGGATCTGGCGCGGACTTATATGTTGGCTGAGATGGGTCTGCTGAAACGTTTCTTAAAGTTGAAGTGGATGCCGATAGTCAACGCCGCCGAATTTACTTATATTCGCGATATTAAGCCGCTGAAAACCTTTGAGATTGAAACCAAAGTCGTCGGTTGGGATGAAAAATATTTCTATATTGAACAACGCTTTGTGAGCGAACGTGGCCTACATTGTATCGTGCATGTGCGCGGTGTGTTTGTGTGCAAAGGTAAGCAAGTGCCGTTAGATGTACTAGTGAAAGAGGCGGGTTATACCGATCCTGCACCTGAGTTGCCGCCAGAAGTCGTGAAGTGGAAAGCGTTTTTGCAGTTGAAGAAAGAACGCAATATGTGATTGTGTTGAGGCATGACTTACTCGCTAAGGTATGCCTCTTATTCCTGCCGTTTCCTCCATCTCAGCCAGTAACACCTCTTCTTGTACTAACATCCAAGCGCCACGCAGTTGTGCCTGCTGCCAATAGCGCACGATTTCATCTAAATCCAACAGGTTTAGATGTTGGAAGCTATAGCTTAAACAAGGGATGAGTGCACAGTCGGCTAAGGTAAAACTGTCGCCACAGACCCAATGATGTTGTGTGAGTTGCGCGTCTAAGCGTTGAAACTGTGTCAGTAGTTGCTTCTCTAATTGTTTGATTTCGAATTCATTGCTGTCTTCTATGTGCTTTAACTTTTCTAATTGAAATAATGGGTTGTTAATATCATTGTCTATGATGCGATCGAACAAACGTACCTGTAAGTTGCGTTGTGGTTCTTGTGGCAGCAGCTGGGTACTGTTTTCAAAATGCCTATCTAAGTACTCGATAATAATGCTGGATTCGGGTATCAGCTGTTCATTTTGGGCTTTAAGCAGGGGGATTCGCGCTTGCGGATAACGTTGGTGAAATTCCTTGCGGGACAAAGGGTCGCGTAGATCTATGATTCTGGGGTAGAAGTTGGCCTGCTTTTCATAAAGTGCGATGAGCACTTTCTGTGAATAGCGTGATAACGGGTGATAAAAAAGCTCCATAGGCACTCACTCCAAACCCAGTCTTTTACGGACTTTACGTTTTAACTTTAGTCGTAATTGAAGCGCTTGCTGTAAGAGTTTTCTTAAAAAATGCTGGAATAAACACAATTTTTCTTGGCAAAGCCAAGTGATCCATCAGGGGTAAAAATAGGTATTATGAGCCCATATAGGAAGTGTCGGGATTTAATCATTTTAAAGGTAATAATATGAGCCAGTTAGAGCGTTTTTCATCTATTTATGCCAGAGCCAGTGAGCGCAAAGGCGGACCTGCTGGACTCGAAGCCTTATTGTCTGGTTGCCTGTCTGATGATGAAATTCGCCAATATCGGGATGCTGAATTATTGTCGGCGATGAGCCGTCAGGTGTTTCAAAGTGGTTTTGTATGGCGGGTGGTTGTGAACAAATGGCCCGAGTATGAGAAGTCTTTCTTTGGGTTCGAACCGCATAAAGTATTAATGTTATCGCCTGAGCAAATTCAAGCGCGGGCAAGTGATGCGACCTTGATTCGCCATCTTAAAAAGACTCAAGCCATTTATGATAATGCTCTGATGATCCACGATGTTGCTCGCGAACATGGCAGCTTGGCGCAGCTGATCGCCGCTTGGCCGACGCAGGATATTATCGGGTTGTGGGCATTTTTAAAGAAACGAGGTACTCGATTGGGCGGGAATACGGGTCCCTATTTTCTCCGCGGTATTGGCAAAGATACTTTTTTGTTAACCGATGATGTACAAGGTTATTTTAAAGCACATAAGTTAGTCGATGCGGGCTTTTCATCACAAACGGCGCTTAAGCAAGTACAAGCCGTATTTAATCAGTGGCAACAGGAGTCGGGTCGTTGTTTGGCTGATATCAGCCGTATTTTGGCTTGCAGCGTGGGCGATAATCGAATTTAGTCCTGTTAAGTTGTGATTGAAGATGAACAAATTAGTTTTAATAGACAAATATTGCTTTGCTAGCAATATTTGTCATTACAGAAGCATTATTTGTGGGAGTCTGAGTTTCATTTAATGGGGTATTAATCTGAATTTCGGGTTTGCTCCGTTTTGGGGTAACCACTAAAATAGCCCGCTAGCTATTATTTGTGACTGTTTAATTGTGTGGCGTTACCTCATAACGCTGGCGCTGCCTTTTAGCCGTGCACAAATAGTAGATGTAATAAACTGCACAGCAATCCGCTATCGGATGTATTCATGTTTTTACGCACAAGCAGTCTGAAGCCAGCTCTTTGCTTACTCTCTTTCGGTATTGTCAGTCTTAATAGGGTCGTTTTTAACGACTTGATGCTGAGAGTGGCCTGAGTAAAAACAAGCGCGCTGCGTTTTCGTCTCTATGTACAAATTATTGCAACAAGTGACGGTTAAGCTAACGTCATTGAGCTGTGGGCCTTGGCCTGCCGCAAGTCTAGAATATGAACAGATTTGCAACATATTCAATATGGAGTAGGCTTATTGGGTGTTTTACGGCATATCTCCCTAACAATGCCACTCAAAGTTAACCGATTTTTTAAATCGAATAACAATTCGATGAATATAGTAATGCTGAATGAGTGAAAATTTTCATTAGTTTACAATTTAGTTTCGTTATCTTCCTTGTTGATTCATATAGGCTATGAGATAAATAACGGATTTGATTTTAGTTACAATTACGGCTCGTGTCAGCGCAATAAGTGTACTGGTATGTGGGCAGTTAATATTTGAAGGAGTTCTCATGCGGCAGACAATTAAACTTGCCTCAGTTATAAGCGTGGCGTTATGGATGGCAGCTTGCAGCCCTCAAGAAGAGAGCGCTCAGGCGGGTGCTGGTCCACGTAGTATGGAAGTGGGAATCCTTAATGTTGTTGCCCAGCCACAAGTGATTCAGGTGGAATTACCAGGACGCAGTAAAGCTTTCCTCGAGGCTGAAGTTCGTCCACAGGTTAACGGTATTATCACTAAGCGTAGTTTTGTTGAAGGTGGCAATGTGAAACAGGGTGAATCCTTGTATCAGATTGATTCTTCAACTTATAAAGCTGCTTTAGTGAGTGCCAATGCTGATTTAGCCAGAGCGAATGCGGGCTTAGCCTCAGCAAAAGCTAAGGCGGCACGTTATCAGCAATTGGTAAAAACCAACGCCATCAGTAAGCAAGAGTTCGATGAAGCTGAAGCGGCTTATAAAGAAGCATTAGCGAATGTAACCGTGGCTGAAGCTGCGATTAACACCGCTAAAATCAACCTGCAATATACTGAAGTATTAGCGCCTATCTCTGGTCGTATCGGTAAATCGAGTGTGACTGCGGGTGCGTTAGTCACTGCCAACCAGAGCCAAACGCTGGCGACGATTCAACAACTTGATCCTATCAATGTGGATATCGCGCAATCGAGTGCTCAGTTGTTACGTCTTAAAGCTAAGTTGCAGCAAGGTAAGCTACAAGCTTCAGAAAATGCAGACGTGAAATTATTGCTTGAAGATGGCACTCAATATAGTCATCCGGGTAAGTTGCAGTTCGCTGAAGTGAGCGTGGATCCAAACACTGGCTCAGTTATTCTGCGCGCCGAATTCCCTAACCCTGAAGGTATCTTGTTACCTGGCATGTATGTTCGCGCTATGTTAAATGCGGGTACTGATCCACAGGCTATCTTGGTTCCACAAAAAGCGATTACGCGTAACTCTAAGGGTGAAGCTGTGGCTATGGTGGTGAATGACCAAGGTTTAGTCGAAGCGAAAACAGTGACGACCGCAGAAGTGATTAACAACCAATGGCGAGTCACTTCTGGTTTAACTGTGGGCGACAAGTTGATTGTGGAAGGATTACAGAAAGTTCGTCCCGGCGCTCCAGTAACCACCAAAGTTATTTCTGAAACGCAAGCACAATAGGGCATAGCTATGGCACGTTTTTTTATTGATCGCCCCATCTTTGCGTGGGTGATCTCCTTGATTATTATGCTGGCGGGGATCCTCTCGATCCGCTCGCTGCCAGTGTCCCAATATCCTAACATTGCACCACCGACCGTGGTGATCAGTGCTAACTATCCTGGCGCTTCCGCTAAGATTGTTGAAGATTCTGTGACTCAGGTGATTGAGCAACGTATGACGGGTATCGATCACCTCCGTTATATCGCCTCAGCCAGTGACAGTTTTGGTAATGCTGAGATCACTTTAACCTTTAACGCTGAAGCCGATCCGGATATTGCACAGGTTCAAGTACAGAACAAGTTACAGGGCGCTATGACCCTGTTACCGCAAGAGGTGCAGGCGCAAGGGGTTAACGTTAACAAGTCGAGTTCAGGCTTCTTAATGGTATTAGGCTTCGTATCGACCGATGGTTCGTTAGATAAAGGCGATATCGCCGACTATGTTGGTGCGAACATTCAAGATCCTATGAGTCGCGTACCTGGCGTAGGTGAAATTCAGCTGTTTGGTGCCCAATATGCGATGCGTATATGGCTAGATCCGTTGAAATTGACTCAATACAACTTGACCAGTTTAGACGTTATAGCAGCGATTCGTTCTCAAAACGCTCAAGTTTCAGCTGGACAGTTAGGTGGCGCGCCCTCTGTGGCTGGCCAAGAGTTGAACGCAACGGTATCGGCTCAAAGCCGCTTACAAACGGCAGAAGAGTTCCGCAAAATTATCCTTAAATCGGATATTTCAGGCGCAAACGTCTTCCTAAGTGATGTGGCACGGGTTGAATTAGGTTCTGAAAGTTATGCTGTGGTGTCACTGTATAACGGTCAACCTGCGACAGGGTTAGCGATTAAACTGGCAACGGGTGCTAACGCGCTTGATACTGCTGAAGCCGTTCGTGAAAAAATTGCTGAGATGAAACCTTTCTTCCCGCAAGGGCTAGAAGTTGTTTATCCTTACGATACAACGCCTTTCGTTGAAAAATCGATAGAAGGTGTAGTGCATACCCTGCTTGAAGCTATTGTACTAGTGTTCATCATCATGTACCTCTTCTTGCAAAATTTCCGCGCAACTTTGATCCCGACTATTGCAGTACCTGTGGTATTGCTGGGAACCTTTGCGATTCTGTCGTTAGCGGGTTTCTCGATTAACACTTTAACCATGTTTGCTATGGTGCTCGCCATTGGTTTGCTGGTGGACGATGCGATTGTGGTGGTGGAAAACGTCGAGCGGGTAATGGCCGAGGAGGGCTTAAGTCCACTGGAAGCGACGCGTAAGTCGATGGATCAAATTACCGGTGCTTTAGTCGGTATCGGTCTGACCCTCTCCGCAGTGTTTGTCCCTATGGCATTTATGTCAGGTTCAACGGGGGTTATTTATCGTCAGTTCTCTATCACTATCGTATCTGCGATGGCGTTGTCTGTTCTAGTTGCTTTGATTTTAACTCCTGCACTTTGTGCGACTATGCTCAAACCGATTAAGAAGGGCCATGCTCATATCGAAACTGGCTTCTTTGGTTGGTTTAACCGTAGTTTCGATAAACTGACTAATCGTTATGAGTCGAGCGTTGCTGGGATCATCAAGCGCGGCTTTAGAGTGATGGCGATTTACGTTGTGCTGGTTATTGCAGTGGGTTGGATCTTTATCCGTATGCCTACGGCGTTCTTACCAGATGAAGACCAAGGTATTTTGTTCACGCAAGCCATTTTGCCGACTAACTCGACTCAAGAAAGCACCTTAAAAGTATTGGAGAAAGTGTCTGATCACTTTATGGCTGAGGAGGGAGTGAGATCGGTGTTTAGCGTGGCAGGCTTCAGTTTTGCGGGTCAAGGGCAAAACATGGGTATCGCCTTCGTTGGTTTGAAGGATTGGTCTGAGCGTGAAGCGCCTGGTATGGATGTGAAGTCTATTGCTGGTCGCGCTATGGGTGTGTTCGGTCAGATGAAAGATGCCTTAGTATTCGCCTTCGTACCGCCTGCGGTAATCGAGTTGGGGACGGCGAACGGTTTCGACATGTACCTGCAGGATAAGAACGGCCAAGGCCACGAGAAGTTAGTGGCGGCACGTAATCAACTGCTTGGTATGGCGGCACAGAATCCAAATCTGGTGGGTGTGCGTCCAAATGGTCAAGAAGATGCGCCAATTTATCAATTACATGTAGATCACGCTAAGTTGAGTGCGTTAGGCATTGAAATCACTAATGTGAACAATGTGCTTGCAACGGCTTGGGGTGGTTCTTATGTGAATGACTTTATTGACCGTGGCCGCGTGAAGAAAGTATATGTGCAAGGTGATGCCCAGTATCGTATGCAACCGGGAGATTTAGATTCTTGGTACGTGCGCAATAACAAGGGTGACATGGTGCCATTCTCTGCGTTTGCTACTGGTGCATGGGAATACGGTTCTCCACGTTTAGAACGCTTTAACGGCTTACCATCGATGAACATTCAAGGTGCCACGGCTCCTGGATTCAGTACCGGTGCAGCTATGACAATTATGGAAGACTTAGCCAAGCAGCTTCCTCCTGGTTTTGGTGTCGCGTGGAACGGTCTATCTTATGAAGAACGTCTATCGGGTAACCAAGCGCCAGCGCTGTATGCTCTGTCAATCTTAGTGGTCTTCTTAGTATTGGCAGCACTCTATGAAAGCTGGTCGGTACCCTTTGCTGTTGTGCTCGTGGTTCCGCTCGGGATCATCGGTGCCTTGATTGCAATGAATGGTCGCGGCTTGCCAAACGACGTGTTCTTCCAAGTGGGGCTGTTAACCACAGTAGGGTTAGCGACTAAGAACGCCATCTTGATTGTGGAATTCGCCAAAGAGTTCTATGAGAAAGGTTCAGGCTTAGTCGAGGCGACCTTGCATGCGGTGCGTGTGCGTCTTCGCCCCATCTTAATGACGTCTCTAGCCTTTGGTCTGGGTGTTGTGCCGTTAGCTATCAGTACCGGTGTAGGCTCTGGTAGTCAAAACGCCATTGGTACAGGTGTACTCGGCGGTATGATGAGCTCGACTTTCCTAGGGATCTTCTTCGTACCATTATTCTTCGTGATAGTGGAGCGTCTCTTCAGTAAGCGCGAGAAGAAAGGTAAAGAACAGAAGCCAAACTCAGCTGAATAAGCTCGATCGTTTCTAAAATTCTAAACTAACGCCCTGCAATTGCAGGGCTTTTTGTTATTTTAATGCTGTTAGTTATAAAGATGGATAGGCATTGTGCGCGAGTTCTGGCATATTGCGCTGAGGCAGTTAAGAGGACGAAACATGGATGATGCTGCGTTGGAATTGCAAAAACTAGATACACTCATTGCTAAGGGTAAGATGTACGTCATTTTGGTCTTTGGCGTATTTTTCTGGGGTATGCTGACGTCCCTCGTGGTCGCCTTAATACATTATTTTATCTCGGGCGATCCATTCTGGGCGGAACTGCAAAGAGCGCTCTATATTTATCCCATTGGCGGTATTTTATTTGGTTGGTTTGTGTGGGTGCAGATTAATCGTAAGCGAGATAAACTTCGCGCCCAATAGTATCAATAGTTCTGGTTAAGCTGAGTGTAGGAGTGACATGGTGTTTTCGTGGGGTAATCTTGCCACTAAGCAACTTATCGTGGGAATGATATGCCATGGTATAGCGCTGGCGTTTTTGGCCTATGGCGTTTATGCATTTTACTTGCAGGAGCTTGTACTACCAGAGTTAACTCGCTGTGTCGGTGCTGCTGTGTTATTTGTGGGCATGGGGTTAGCACCTCAATTATTTTTTATGTCAGTGAGCCAGATAGTGTCGCAAGCTGAGGACTCGACATTAAAATCTACCCTACAGACCTATGTGTTTAATCTAGGTATTTTTTTGATGATCTGCAGTCTGTTAATGGAATGGCTATACGACTAAAGCTATCGAATAAAGAAAGGGCGTCGACTTCATCATCGACGCCCTTTTTATTGCGGTTAAGGCGTGTAGTAAGTCGCGGCTCCCGGCCCAACGGGCAGACCAAAGCCAAATACCCACAGGAAGAAGAATGCTGTCCAACCCACGAAAAACACGAGCGAGTACGGCAGCATAGTGGCGATCAGCGTACCTATCCCTAGGTTTTTCTGGTAACGACAGGCAACCGCTAAGATCAAACCAAAGTAACTCATCATAGGTGTGATTAAGTTAGTCACCGAATCCCCAATACGGTACGCCGCTTGAATCGTTTCGGGCGCATAACCAACCAGCATCAGCATAGGCACAAAAATAGGAGCGGTAATGGCCCACTGGGCCGAGGCACTGCCAAGCATCAAGTTGATAATGCCGCAGAGCGTAATAAAGAACAAAAATACGATCGGGCCCGTCAAGCCAATGGATTGCAGAGCATCGGCACCTAACACCGCCAATACTGCACCTAAATTACTCCAGTTGAAGAAGGCGACAAACTGCGCGGCGAAAAAGACGAGGACGATATACATGCCCATAGTGCTCATGCTGTGGGACATGGCATTGATGACATCTTTATCATTTTTGATGCTGCCCACGACTTTGCCGTAAATAAAGCCAGGTATGGCAAAACAGATAAAGATAAAGGCGACTATGCCCTTGAGGAATGGCGAACCTGAGATGAGACCGGTTTCAGTATGGCGTAGCGGTGCGCCTTCTGGTACGACTGAAATCGCTAAAATAACCGCGAGCACTAACATAGATAACCCAGCCCATTTTAAGCCGCGTTTCTCAATAGCACTGATGCTCTCCATTGATTGCAGTACGGTTTCGTCTGCATCATCATCTTGGTATTGACCTAACTTAGGTTCGACGATTTTTTCGGTGACAAAGGCGCCAAGGAAAGTGATCACAAAGGTGGAGACAAACATGAAGTACCAGTTTACTTCTGGGCCGACGTTGTATTGAGGATCTATCATGCGCGCCGCAGCTTCGGTAATGCCCGATAGCAAGGGATCGACAGTACCAAGCAATAAGTTAGCGCTATAACCTCCTGAAACCCCGGCAAAAGCGGCAGCTAAACCTGCAAGTGGATGGCGGCCAAGGGAGTGGAAAATCATCGCCGCCATAGGGATAAGTACCACATAGCCAAGCTCGGCAGCGGTGTTGGACATAATGCCGGCAAATACTATGGTCACAGTGACTAATCGTTTAGAGGCACCCATGACTAAGGCGCGCATAGCCGCAGATAATAAGCCAGATCGTTCGGCAATCCCGACGCCGAGTAGTGCCACGAGCACAGTGCCGAGCGGCGTAAAGCCGGTAAAGTTGGTCACTAGATGCGAGACTATCATCCGCAAACCTTCGGCGTTCATCAGGCTCACCACATGGATTAAACCGTCGGCACTGCGGCCGTGTGAGCCAATAGGTCTAGGATCGACCACGGTTAACCCAAAGTAGCCCGCAATACCTGAAATAATGACTACGGCAACACAGAACAGTGCGAATAAGGTGATTGGATGGGGCAGCAGGTTGCCTAAGCGTTCAACAATATTGAGAAAACGTATAAACCAACCACTAGAGCTGATATCGCCCGGTTGTGGATTGGGTTCAGAAGCTTTTTGTGGGGGAATATCGCCGGAATTAAAACTCATCGTCCTTCCTTTATGTCGACCTTTACGCAGCGCAATATTTTGACCCTATAACAGACTCGAGACATTGCCGACGGCCGATTGTGGATGACGTGGCTGAGGGGATAACTCTAGATGCAAGACTCGGAGTGAAAGCTAAGGTAAAAGTTAAAAAATTAGCGGCAAAGTATGATTGTTAAGTTTTAATTGAAACTTAAATGTTGCTATTGACTGTGTTGAAGTGAGGAGGGCGAAAATTAGGATAAAAAAATGGACTCTCGAGGAGTCCAGTATTCACGAGCAAAATTGGATGCTCTAATGTTGTGCCATATCACTATAGACGTTGTTTGCTGTATCGGAGCTGAATATCGATAAATTTATAGGTTAAATGCTGTTTTTTATGCAGATGATCACTTTTCATCGTTGAATATGGCCAGTTTCGTTGATGATTGCTCGTTAGATAACATCGCCAGCTCTGACCAGCGAGTAATTTCATTGTCTTAATCAGCCCGCAGGTGAAATTTTCACTCATTTATGGTTAGCTGTATCCTATTAACAAGAATAAGAAACCTAAGGATGGAAGATGGAAAAATTGTTATTGGGATTAACGCTGATTTTTATCGTGACCTATCTTTGGTACGTCAGCCTAGTCAAAAAGCGCAATACAGCGCTCGAAGCCTTGTCGGGTATCGATGTACAGCTGACCAAGCGTGCCGACCTTGTGCCTAATATTCTAAAAATCGCTAAACGATTTATGGAGCATGAAAAGTCACTGCTCACTGAAATCACCGAATTGCGTACTCTGCTAAGCCATAATTACAACAAGGCCGACCCTAGCGCAGTTAAAGAACATTTAGTTCAGGCTGAGCGGTTGAACGACAAAATGAGTACCTTGATGGTGAATGTGGAGAACTATCCTGAGCTCAAGTCCGACAACACTATGTTGCAGGCGATGCAGACCTATAACGAGGTCGAAGCACATATCTCAGCTGCGAGGCGTTTTTATAACTCGGCAGTTTCCGAGCTTAATACTGCGGTAGAAATCTTCCCCGGCTCGATTATCGCTTCTATGGCGAGTATTAAAGTGATGCCATTCTATGAGGTGAGCGAAGCGGCAAAAGCGCCCATAGATGCGGCCGAATACTTGTAAGCTTAGCTGTGCAGGGTGAGTTATCACCCTGCAATACTATGACATCAATATGAATATCATCACTTTTATTTTAGGTAGCCCGATTCGGACTTATCGGGGGCCTGTTGGTTTGTCTGCGGATTTGGACGAACTACCTCAACTCGAAGCGTATTACGAAGAACATATCGCGCCCATCAGTCGCAAATATGAAACTAAGCGTGTGGCTTGCCTTAAGGCGGCGCGTAAACGTTTGTATTTGAGTTTGATGATAGTGCTTGGGCTGAGCTTGCTCACCGTTATTGGCTACTACAGCGGTGGCGCTTATTTCCCGCCTTTGCCATTGCTTGCTTTAGTCGGATTAAGCTGGTGGAGCTTTGCTCCGACTCGTGAGTTTAAGCATTTGGTTCAAAATGATATTTATCCGCTGATGTTTAAATATTTCGGCGATGATTTTATTTATAGCCGCGAAATGCGCCTCGACATGAATCGACTCGTTGCGGCTAAAGTATTGCCGCGATACGACAAAGTCAGCTTCGGTGACTATATACAAGGCTGCTATAAGGGCGTTGAGTTGGCGGTCAATGAGCTTACCCTGACCAAGAATGTACAAGTCGAAGAGCTGGATGTCAGTACCAGCAGGCGCAGAACTGTGACCCGCACGGAAACCCAGTTTCGTGGCTTAGTGGTTGAGCTGAGTAGCCATAAAGCGTTTATGGGTCATACTGTTGTGCTGAGGGATCGCGGTGGTTTAGCCAATTTCCTGTCCGACAGCCATGCGGGACTGGTACGAGTCAAACTTGAAGATCCGCAATTTGAAAAAGAGTTCGACGTGTTTTCAACGGATCAAATCGAGTCACGTTATTTGCTCAATACGGCATTTATGGAGCGCTTACAGGAGCTTGCCAAACATTTCGATGGCAATATTCAATGTGCATTTTTCCGCAATAAATTGACTTTGTTCCTGCCGAATCGCAGAACGCATTTTCAAATGCAGTCCATTTTTCATGGCGCAACCTTTTCAGTAGAATTTAGTCAGATAAACCGAGAAATGAAGCAACTCTTTGCTATTATTGAAGTACTTAAACTTAATCAGTACACGGGACTTTGATGTTGCTTACTCGCTCAGCGCTTGCTCGTACACTGACTTTTGCAGCCTTTTCATTGCCCTGCAGATTTGAGGGGCTAGGCCTGTGCTTATTATTGATATCGAGTTTGATGATAAATGCAAATGCTGAGGAGGCGCGCGAAAAAGCTAAGCCGCGTATTGTGGCGCGGTACTCACAGAGCGGCATAGTGAGTAGTGAAGGTCTAGAAAAACTCAAAATTTATCAATACCAACAAGCTAATGGTGTCACCGTATTTACCGACAAAGCCCCCGCAAATAACCAGTATCAAATTTTGTTATATGACTGTTTTGCCTGTCGTCCCGATTCGACCATAGACTGGAATGGTATTCGGCTATTTACCGCTAATTATGATGCCTTGATCTCCCATGCAGCCCATAAGCATCAACTTGATCCCGCCTTAATCCGCGCTGTGATCCACGCGGAATCAGCCTTTAATGCGCGTGCACTTTCGCGAACTGGCGCCATGGGATTAATGCAATTGATGCCAGAAACAGCAAAAGAGATGGGTGTGGCAAATGCATTTTTGCCTGAAGAGAATATCTTAGGTGGCAGTAAGTATTTGGCACAAATGCTAAAACAGTTCAATGGTGATGTCGCATTGGCCTGCGCGGCTTACAATGCGGGGCCGACGACCGTGGTTCAGTATAATGGCATTCCGCCCTATCCTGAAACCCAAGCCTATGTTGAGCGTGTGAAAATTTTATTGAAGCGTTACCGCGAGCAGAAGGACGTTTAGCAAGCTGAAATGAAGTGGCGAAAATCCGGAGATCATCGCCGCTATTTGAGTCGAAGGTTACTCGCCGACTTCCCATTTTACGGTAATGCTACCGTCCACTTGTCCAAGTGTTTTACCCAAGTAATCCATTAATTCAGTTGCGATTTCGTCTAACTGCCAAGGTGGATTGATGATCCATAATCCTGCCGCAGTCATGCCAAATTCATCTGAATCGGGCTTAATGGCTTGTTCAATTCTCAGTTGACGTTTAATGCTACTGTTGGTTAGGCGCGATAGCATACCTTCGGTCTGAGCGCGATTTACGACTGGATACCACAGGATAAACACACCCGTAGCAAAACGTTTGTGTGCTTTTATCAGGGTTTCGGCCACATCTTGGTAGTCGGTTTTCATCTCGTAGCTAGGATCGACTAGCACCAGAGCACGACGCTCTAATGGTGGTACTGCGGCGATAAGGCCTTTTAAGCCATCACCTTTGATCACTTTAACTTGTCTGTCTTCGCAGAAATAATCATCCAATAACACATAATCAGTGCTGTGCAGCTCGTGCAAGACCATGCGATCTTTAGGCCCTAGCTCCATGTCGATAATGGCGGGTGAACCTGGGTAGAAGTTGAGTTCTTCTGGATTTTCTTCATTAAAATGGCGCACGGCGGCGACATAGTCCTGCAGCGATTGTGGTAGGTCAGTTTTATCCCAAAGCTTAGCTACACCTTCGAGGTATTCACCTGTTTTCTGTGCAAATTCATCGCTTAAAGCATAACCACCCGCACCTGCGTGGGTATCGATATACACGAGTGGTTTGTCTTTTTTGTGCATCAGCTGCAAGGTTTGTAGCAAGATGGCGTGTTTCAACACATCGGCATAATTGCCAGCGTGATAACCATGGCGGTAACTTAACATGGGGTAATCCTAGTAATTTGCAAACATAGCAAAGAGAGGCAAATGCCAGTCGCCAATTATACCTGCGATGCTTCTAGGCGTAAATTTAATGCCTCAGTTGGCGCTCTTTTTATTGGCAAACCAATGTGTGGGGGTTTGCATTTGAAAGGTTTTCAGCCAGAGATTCGCTGGTGCGGGTTTACCGAATAAATAACCTTGAAATTGTTCGCATCCTAGCGCAGTGAGTTGCAATAACTGGGCTTCGGTTTCGATACCTTCGGCAATGACGTTGAGTTTTAAGCTCTTGGCTAACAGGATGGCAGCGTTAACAATTTGGGTATGGCGTTCACTAATGCCCATTTGACTGACAAAGTAACGGTCGATTTTAATTGTGTCGGCACTGATATCAATGAGCTGGCTTAATGACGCATGGCCAGTGCCAAAATCGTCAATAGCGATAGAAACCCCCATGCGAGCTAAGGTGTTTAGGCGTCGGCCTGTTTCTTTATGGGTTGAAAATACAGAGGTTTCAGTAATTTCAATTTCCAACAATGGGATGAGTTCAGGATGATTCATATAGGTTTGGATTAACACTTTAAAGAAGCGATCCGACAGAATATCTTGCCCAGATAAATTAAAGGCAATCCTGACCAGAGGTACATTTTTAGGCCAAGAACGGATCAGTTGTAGTAATTGCCTGAAGACTTTTATCGCAAAAATCGCCTGCAATTGAGATGACTCTATGATGGGGATAAAAGTGTTCGGCATGATCATAGTGCCGTCTTCATCAAACATTCTGGCTAGCGCTTCAAAGCTAGTAATGTGGCCATTGGCCATCACTTTAGGTTGCAGCCACATTTCAAGGCGGTTGTGTTTCAGTGCGTCACGGATTCTGGCTTTTTGCGATGAAGCTTCGAGAAGATTGTTAATCAAACCAATGTAATACACCATCACTGGGCTAGCTTGGGTGGTTTGTTTTATGGCAATTAAACATTGCTCTGCGGCTTGCTGCGGTGAGGCTTTATTACCTGAGCTGCAACCGACTCTGCACTCGAGATGATATTCAGTCTGTTGTTCTTGCTTAAGTTGTAGGTTTGTTGGAATACGCTCGCGTAATTGTAGCGCTAGGTTTTCAGGGGAGATAAGCGGCAGGCTAGTAAACTCGAGTGCAAACGATGCTCCTCTAAATCGGTATATTTTTGCGATATGACCAAAGCGATTTTTGAGTTCAATAGCAAAGGCTTTTAGGATGGCATCTCCGACGCTGATACCGAAAGCAGCATTAATTTGGCTAAGATTATCAATTTTGATTAAGGCTACGGTCATTTCCTGATGGATCAAGCTTGGCGCTGGGTTATACCAGTGATTTTCGTTGGGTAATCCCGTCACTAAATCATAGAAATGCGTGCTGATGTGGTGCTTTTTAAGTCGACTCAGCTCAATCGCATGGTTAGCCTGTTCAGTGACATCGTGGCAGTGAAACAACAAAGTATCATGGTGCTGTAATGAGGCTTTTTGCAGCAGATATTTAGTGCTGTTATTGTTCTTTAAATGGGTCGGAAACGAGGCCGCCAGTAAATTCGTGCTGGTATCTTCGGTAAGTTCAAAAATGTCACATAGGCGAGTGCTGTTTAGTGTGACTTCTCCAGCGATTTCCCTCGCGGCATTATTCAGGTTGAGAATGACTCCATCCTCATTGCAGAAGAAGGAGGCTGTACCATTATTTTCAAAGATTTCAGCATATTGATCTAATGTATGTTGCAGTGCATTTTGATGCTGGATCATTTGCTGCGCATGGATTTTCTGGGTTTTTAGCAGGCGCATTGCCGACAACGGGATGCAGATATTAAAAAACATAAACAGCAAACCGTTTAGATAAGCGTGGGTCGCAGGTAGGCTGATATCAATATCAATAATGGGGGGCAGGTTTTGGTTACGCAGTAGCAGTAAAAAAGGCAATACGTTGAAACACATCATAATAAAAGCGACTTTTCTGCCAAACAGGAAAAGCGCCATCAAGGGCAAGGTATATAAGAAAGTAATACCCACCTGCGATAAGTTAAAGTCAGGGATAAACAACAGCATAGATAAACAGGCTGCAATAACCATAGCCAGCAGGCTGATAGAGCTGACGAGTAAATATTTGCGCGTAAACCATAAAGACAGGAATAGTACGGTTAAAAAACTGACCGTAATGCTGATAATGAAAGTGAGGTTTAACTCATACGCAATTAAAGAGCTATGCAGCACTATGCTAGTGGTCAAGATGGCACCACTGAGCAGAATAATCCGCAATAAGCTGGTTTTTAATATAGTTTTGTCAGGATTTAAAAAATCTTGCTCCCTGATAAACAAAAAACCTTTTAGCCATTGAAGCAAAAAAAGTCCTTATCCCGTACGGAAGTCACGCAGGTTGGCTGGGGACGTAACATATAACATAAATCACTAAACTGTTATACAAATAGATTGCCGCCTTTATAAATCAGTATATTACAGTGTGATACTTGTTTGAATTATTAAGGGCGCACTGAGACAAATTGGCTAATACAGTGATGAGCTTGGTGATGTGTTTTGCTTACTAGCATATTCATAAACGAGATTTTTAGGCATAATGGCCATCATTTTCGTTGGTTAGAAGACAGCCTGTGACCCCGATTTTTTTCAATCAGCAATACCCAACACTTGTGGATATTTGTGCACGTTGGCAACTCGTCTACGATGCGAATGCGACCTTCGAATTGCGTTTTGAATCAGATACTTTATCACTGCATAAACGCGATGAGCCTAAGCTCGATGGCATAGTGGTGGATTTTGTGACTGGCGCCGTCGCTCATAGACGTAAGTTTGGTGGCGGTCGTGGCCAATCTATCGCTAAAGCGGTGGGATTAAAGCAAGGGGTAACACCGAGTGTGGTCGATGGCACTGCGGGTTTAGGGCGCGATGCATTTGTGCTCGCAAGCCTTGGTTGTACAGTAACTATGGTTGAACGTCATCCTGTGGTTGCCGCATTACTTGAAGATGGCTTACGCCGCGCCTATCAAGATGCTGAAATTGGCGATTGGATGCGTGAGCGGATGCGCCTATTTCATGGATCTAGCCTAGAAGCACTATCGAAATTGGCACAAGAGGTGGATGTGGTTTACCTCGATCCTATGTACCCCCACCGTGATAAATCGGCCCTTGTTAAAAAAGAAATGCGTGTATTCCAATCCTTAGTCGGTGCCGATTTAGATGCCGATGGCTTACTCACCCCAGCTTTAGCTTTAGCAACTAAACGTGTCGTCGTTAAGCGCCCTGATTATGCCGAAGATTTGGATGGGGTTAAACCTAATACGGTTATTGAAACCAAGAAAAACCGTTTCGATGTCTACGTAAAAGCCGCGATGAAATAGCGAAGATTTTTCTCATCGCGAACATTGTATGCTTTCAGTGACAACGGCTAGCCCATGCCGATATTTCAGTTTTATGGGCTATTTTCTTTTTTATACCCACTTGTGATTTTTTATATGAAACTCATTCCTCTGCTAAAACAGCCGCGTATTCACTGACTATTCTAATGTGAAACTTCTCATAACATTATGTTTCGTATTAACTATTTTGTTTATAAAGAGGATTTGCAATGCGGAACAAGCATTGGTCAAAAGTTCAGTTATTGCACGAGGTGGTCACCAATCCCAATATCATAGTCAAAGGTCAGCATAGCTATTACAGTGATTGCTGGGATGCTGGCTTTGAGGGAGCAGCGGTGAGATATCTTCATGGCGATGAAGTGAGCCGTGAGTGGGAACCTAAGTGGTCTATCGATAAACTTTATATCGGTAATTATGTGTGTATCGCTGCCGAAGTTGTGATCTTAATGGGCGGAAATCATACGCATAGAGCAGATTGGTTTTGTTTATACCCCTTTATGGATTTCATCGAGGATGCCTACGTAGGCAAAGGTGATACTCATATTGGTGATGGGGCTTGGTTAGGCATGAGATGTATGTTGATGCCAGGTGTGACGATAGGTGAAGGTGCGGTTGTTGCCGCAAATAGTGTTGTCACCCAAAATATCGAACCCTACAGTATTGTGGCGGGATCACCCGCGAAATTAATCAAGTATCGGTTTGATAAAGACGTTATTACTGAGTTACTGGTGTTAAAAATCTACGATTGGCCTGCCGAAAAGTTTGAAAGCTTAAAGCGGTATTTGTGTTCGGCGGATTTTGACGCGCTCAGCAAAGCGATCACTCTCTATGACCAATCTGTACATCAAAATAAATAGCCGTTAGTCCCAAAGTGAAAGGTCGCGCTTAGTCGAGGCCTTTTACTTATCCTGCCTTAAATCTGCTTTTGGGCGCTTTCGCTAAGTCGACCAGTTCTTCGATGATCACCCGTAGCTTTGGTTGGAGGTAAGGGGTTTTAAGCCAAATCAAGTGGATGGGTGTGTCGTCACTGGCGAGTTCGTCCAGTACCGAGATAAGTTCACCAGTTTTAAGATAGTCCTCAACCAACCATATTGGCACTTGCGCTAAACCCACTCCCGCCAGTGTGGCCGCTAAAATGGCTTCGCAATCAGCGATTTCGTGGCGTACTGGAATGTCATAAGCCTCGATGATCCCATCCTCATTTTTAAGTAACCAGCGATGTTGCTGCCCAAGCGGCCAGCCGACAATGCATTGGTGCTGGCTGAGATCTTCTTTGCCTTGTGGAGTGCCAAGTCGAGCGAAATAGGCGGGAGATGCGCAGATCACTCGGCGTTGTTCTCCTAATCTACGGGCGACTAAATCCACAGTGTCGCCGAGTTGTCCGACACGCACCGCCAAATCAATGCCGTCACTGAACAAGTCAGTCGCTCTATCGTTAAAGGTAATGGATAACTCGAGCTTGGGATATTTTTGCGATAGTGATAATAGGGTTGGCAGTATATATCGCCGCCCAAAAGTGACGGGTAAATCCACTCGCACTCGACCTGAGGGAATTTGCTGTTCGCTGCCGAGTCGGCTCTGTGCATTGTCTAGGATTGCCATGGCATTTTGGCAATCTGTGAGATACGAATCGCCATCATTGGTTAAGCTTACACGCCTTGTGGTGCGGTGCAGTAGCTTAGTGCCTAAGCGGGTTTCTAATCGCACTATGCTTTTACTGAGCGCCGAACCAGTCATGCCTAACGCCTGTGCCGCTAAGGTAAAACTGCCGAGCTGGGCAACTGTGACGAAATGGCGTATCTCAACAAATTGATTATTTATCACGGCAATTAATTCCTTATAGGACTTAGTGAAGGTCATTTTAGTGACTTAATCATGGCAAGTGAATCGCGTAAGCTACTACCACAGTATGAAAATGAGCGTTAACGTACAAGCGAACGTCATTTTGTAATTGATTAAAAAGGTTTTTCTATACAATAAACCTTAACCTCCTATTGAGTGAGCAAACTATGAAATCGTCGAATAATCTGCAAGGTAAAGTGGCTTTTGTACAAGGTGGTAGTCGTGGTATCGGTGCCGCCATTGTTAAACGTTTAGCGAGTGACGGCGCAGCGGTTGCCTTTACCTATGTGTCATCTGAGGCCCAATCACAATTGCTGGTGGACGAAGTTATCACTCATGGCGGTCAAGCCATTGCCATTAAGGCCGACAGCACAGAGCCGGAGGCGATTCGTCGTGCCATCCGCGAGACCAAAGCGCATTTCGGTGGCTTAGATATAGTGGTCAATAATGCGGGCACGTTGATTTGGGATAGCATCGAGAACCTGACGTTAGAGGACTGGGAGCGAACCATTAACATTAATGTGCGCAGTGTGTTTGTGGCGAGCCAAGAAGCCGCGCTGCACATGAATGACGGCGGCCGCATCATCAATATCGGTAGCACGAACGCTGAGCGTATTCCGTTTGTAGGTGGTGCGATTTACGGCATGAGTAAATCGGCCTTAGTCGGTTTGGCCAAGGGATTAGCGCGGGATTTAGGCCCACGAGCTATTACGGTGAACAATATTCAGCCTGGACCTGTGGATACCGATATGAACCCTGATAACGGTGATTCATCTGAGCCCGTTAAGGCGATAGGCGCACTAGGGCGTTACGGTAAAGCCGAAGAGATCGCTAGCTTTGTCGCCTTTATTGCGGGCCCAGAAGCGGGCTATATCACAGGGGCGAGCTTGATGATTGATGGTGGGTTTTCTGCATAAGCTTTGTCTGTATTTATCTTTTAGGCAAAAAGTTTGATTCCAGTCATTAATAAGCCTGCACAAGAGTCACTCTGGCGGGCTTTGCTTAAGTTGTGGCTAGTTATTTAGAATCAATATGTTAGAGCATAAAAACTTGTTGGGTATGATGGTAAGAACTTAGGTCGTTGTTACTCAAATTATCCGTCAGCAAAGCGCGGTTTTATTGAAATGGTGGACTATGGTTTGACTCAGGCAAGCCAAAATAATTTGCTTGTTGATGAACTATTGTTACAATCCGCCGGTCTTATCTGCAGCTAGCTGTTAATAGACGTTTATTTTTATCTTTATAATCAAAGAATAAGACGAAGAGAAATCCAAATTTTTACGTTATTGACTAAGCAAACAGGCAACTTATGGGGCGTGATGGTGTTTACCATTCTGACCTTGTTCTGTTTGACTCAAAACAGTGGAATACTTAACTTGTTGCTCAAAGAGTCGAGCGCGCAAGCGATGTCGGCTACGTCTTTTTCTGGAGCTGGTTTTGGCGCCAACTCAGTTTTAAACTCAAGTTTAGCTTTAAACAGCAGCTCAGCTTCAAGCAATATGGCTAGTCACGTCGATGCCCAAATGGCGGGTACTGAGCTGGTCAAAAGCGATCCTAAAAAATGTGAATTGTCTGAGAAATCGATCCGAACCTGTATCGACACTCCGAGTAGCATCCCATTTCTTATCCTGTTGTTCCTACTGCCGTTACTTCCCCGCGCCTCCCGCGTGATAACACTGTTACCCATACAAGGTTATCAAGCTAAACCTAGGCGAATACATCTCACTCTCTGTCGCTTTCAAGAATAGAAATAATTTACTTATCAAACTGATAGGTGAGTTTATTCTGACGCCCATTCTCTAGCTCGATAGTTGGCTTTTCTTACCCGTTTACCGGTTAAAAGGACCATTACCCAGCTGCAGAACGTCCGCTTTTACACATCCTCTCTCCTATCAAATTTCTTGAATTAAGCCTGCTATCACACTGATTTTTCTTAAGCCATCACGCCCTTTGTAATGGGGGCAGAGTTAAGCAGTAAAGCAAGCATTTACAGGGCATAACGAACGGTTCATGCCAATGGGGACAAAATGAGTACATTAAAATCCATGTTAACCAGATTCTGGATACTCGCCTTAATAGTGACGAGCCCGTCGCTATTGGCCGCATCGACGGGGTGGTTAGTTAACGATAATCACCCGCCAGCCAAAGTACGCTTTATGCTGACGGGCGAAGTTGATCCCGCAACGAATACTTTGCCCGCGGTGCTTGAAGTACAACTTGAGGGTGATTGGAAAACCTATTGGCGCAGCCCTGGTGAAGGCGGTATCGCGCCGACGATAAAATGGAATGGCTCTCGCAATCTACAGCAAGTAGATTGGAGGTGGCCAGCGCCAGAGGAATTCTCATTATTGGGATTACAAACCTTTGGTTACAAAGGTAATACCACCTTTCCCTTAACCCTAAAAGTCGATGATATCGCTGCTCCAACTCAGCTGCGTGGCAAAGTGACCTTGTCGACCTGTACCACTATCTGTGTACTGACGGATTATCAGATTAGTCTCGACTTCACGCCCAATGCGCTGCAAGCGGATACCGATGCCATGTTGGCTTATAACAAGGCCGTGTCGCTTGTGCCACAAAAAGTGTTGTCCCAAGAGGGCCAGAATCCTGCGGTGACAATGGGTTGGGATGCCGCCAAAGGTCAACTTGAAGTCAGACTCAATGATGCCAACTGGCAGAGTCCAACCGTGATTATCGATGGCGAGCCAGATACCACATTCAAGCTAGTGAGCTTAAAGCCAAGCGAAAGAGATGCTAACGGCAAGCAATTGATTGGGATTTTTAGCGGTAAAAGTTGGCTGGGCGAGCCTGAAGTTTTGGGTAAATCACTGAACATAACTGTCG
Source organism: Shewanella sp. SM71 (assembly GCF_025653905.1). Lineage (NCBI taxonomy): Bacteria > Pseudomonadati > Pseudomonadota > Gammaproteobacteria > Alteromonadales > Shewanellaceae > Shewanella > Shewanella sp. SM71. The sequence continues at coordinate 61,337 of NZ_JAKKRW010000011.1, read as the reverse complement.
CCGATAGCGAGCGGGCGTTGGAATACAGCGCCGAGGTTAAGCCTGTGGTGATTTCCCAAGCAAGTACCTCGATATTTGGCATGATTTTGTTAGCGCTTATCGGTGGTTTGATCTTAAACGTCATGCCCTGCGTGTTACCCGTTCTCGGCATGAAGCTCAGTTCAGTGGTTGCTGCGCCTGATCTGAAGCGTAATCAAATCCGCCAACAGTTCATCGCATCAGCGCTGGGGATATTGGCCTCATTCTGGTTACTGGCTGGCTTTATCTTAATGCTTAAGCTCACGGGTCAAGCGATTGGTTGGGGTGTGCAGTTCCAAAACCCTTGGTTTATCGGCTTTATGGCGCTGGTGACCACAGTGTTTGCCTTCAATATGTTAGGTGTGTTTGAGATCAACTTACCCTCTAACGTGCAAACCAAGTTGGCGACAACGGGCGGCAATAATAACAGCGGCCATTTTTTACAAGGCATGTTTGCGACGCTGCTGGCGACACCGTGCAGTGCACCATTTTTGGGGACTGCGGTCGCCTTCGCCTTGGGCGCCGATGTACTGAGCCTGTTTGCCATCTTTACCGCGTTGGCCGTGGGTATGGCGTTCCCTTGGTTGATTGTGGCGGCATTTCCGCAAGTGGCGGGTTATTTCCCTAAACCCGGTCGCTGGATGAATACAGTCAAAGTGTTTTTCTCCGGCATGTTGCTCATCACCAGTTTGTGGCTGATTAGCCTGTTGGCCAGCTTTATTGATGTGCTCTACCTGTGGCCATTAGCGGGTGTCATTACACTGATATTTATGGTGTTTATGGCTAAGAAATATGGCGCGATTGCTATTGTGAGCTGCTTAGGTATCGGCATTTTACTGTCGGCGGTTATTGCATTTATGACGGCGAACCAGTGGGCTAAACCTTTACCTGCGGATCTTGCTTGGACGCCATTGGATCAAGCATTGATTAATCAGCAGGTTGCCAAAGGCAAAACTGTGTTTGTCGATGTCACTGCCGATTGGTGCATTACCTGTAAGGCCAATAAAGTTGGCGTGATCTTGCAAGATCCAGTCTATAGCCTGTTGCAACAGCCGCATATTTTGCCGATGAAGGGCGATTGGACCACGCCTTCTGAGCCCATAACTCACTACCTGCAAAGCCATAATCGTTTCGGGGTGCCATTCAACGTGGTTTACGGCCCGGGTGCACCGCAAGGGATTGAGTTACCGGAAATTCTATCGACTGACCTTGTGCTTGCTGCGATTGAACAGGCCTCTGCGTCCCCTGAAAAGTCATCCGTAGCGGCAGGGAAATAACGCTAACGACTAGCCGTTCACTCGGCAATATCACTAGCCAATCTCGTACGGTAGCTCGCCGAGTGACACTCAACAAATACTCAGGTCAGGAAGCCCCTGACCTGAAACAATGGAAATTGATTATGAAACAGACAATTGAAGCACAAAACATCACTGAATCAATGCAGAATACTCAAGTCATCGGAGGCACCAAAATGTCGAAATTTAGCTCTTTATTCAAACATCGCAAGTTGCAGATGTTTGCTGTCTCGGTTGTCGCCATGGCAATGCTGGTGGTTTCCTTGCCTTCGGTGAGCACCATGGCCTATGCCAAGGACAGCAGTTTATCGGCGGCGCAGCAACAAGAGGTGCGAGCGATTCTTAAAGATGCCTTGATCAATGATCCTGACCTAATGAGAGAGGCGATTATTGCGTGGCAAGCAAGGGAGCAAGAGGGGGCAAATACAGCCATGCAAACCAGTCTTGTGACCCATCATAAAGCCATGTATGAGATCAAAAGCGATCCGTGGAAGGGCGCTGCGACACCTGAGATTGAGATGGTGTACTTCACCGATTTTAACTGCCCATACTGCAAGAAAATCGAGCCTTCGCTGAACCAGCTGATTGAAGAATTTCCGCAGTTAAAAATCATAGTCAAAATGGTGCCGCTGCAGGGCGAAGGCTCCAAAATGGCGGTCGATTTTGCCCAAACGGTTTGGTTAAACGAGCCTGAAAAGTATCTCAAGGTGAAGGATATGTTGATGTCGAGCCCGCGTGGACTCGATGCCGCCGCCATCGCTAAGGTCGCTAAACTGACGGCAACCGAGCGCTGGGTCGGCAACACAGATGAGCGCGTCGCTAAAATGGTCGATGATAATGTGAAATTAATGAATGAGTTAGGCATAGGTGGCACGCCAAGTATGATAGTGGCCGATACGCTTATTCCCGGATTAGTGCCTTACGAAGTGTTAAAAGAGCAGCTTGAAGCCGCGATTGCCGCTAAAGATAAGACGCAGAAGGGCAGTTAAGATGCCGCCAAAGGAAACTGAAAATATGAGCGCCGAACAAGTTTCGACATCTTTACCTAAACGCATATTGGGCTGGATTAAGCAGCTGGCACTTTTGCTGCTCATTGTCATTATCGTGACCAGCGTGATGGACATCTGGCGCGGCAAAGATATTCCGCGGGATAATTTGCCGCAGCTCCAAGGGACGACGTTGGCTGGGGAGATGCTTGATATTGCCACGCTCAGCCAAGATCAGGCGGTATTGGTGTACTTCTGGGGCACTTGGTGCCCTGTGTGTAATTTTGTCAGCCCGGCGGTCAATCAAATGTCGGCCTATTACCCCGTGGTGACGGTTGCCATGAATTCGGGGGAGGATGAGAAACTGAGAAAATATCTTCAGCATCAGGATTATGGCTTTGACACTATTAACGATAGTGACAGCAAGATTGCCCGTGATTGGTCATTGCAGGCGACGCCAACCATTATGATCTTTAAAGATGGCGAGTTAAAACACTACACGACTGGCTTTACTAGCCTGCCAGGCATGTGGTGGCGAATGATGTTCACTTAGAAGTGATACATCAGGGGCTGTTTTAAGGGAGAAAAAAAGCGCTAATCTAGGTTAGCGCTTTTGTATTATCAACTTATTTCAGGACTAGACAACTAGCTGAAAGCTTAGGATTTACTTCACTAAGGTGAGCAGTGGCGCCTGACTCACGACTTGGAAGTCGAGCGCCATAGTCACACTGAGCGCCGTAATAGTGATGATTGAAAAACCAAACACTTGGCGAGCCCAGCGGTGCATGTCGACGCCGTGGCGATAACCTTTTAATGCCATGGCAAGCCACCACAGGCTAGTGGCACAGGTGACTGCCATAAAGGCGATACCTGTGTAACCCGCGAGTGGCAACAGCGCACTGACTAAGGCGAACACAGCAATATAAAGCACGATATGCAGTTTTGCCTTGGTCATGCCTTCTGCAACCGGTAGCACAGGAATATTGGCTGTCGCATAGTCATTAAAACGGAAAATCGCGATGGCATAGGAATGTGGCATCTGCCATAGGCTGAACATCAACAGCAAAATAGCTGCGCCCATGTCCATTTGCCCTGTCACACTGCAATAGCCAACCACGGGCGGTACTGCGCCAGAGAAGCTGCCAACTAAAGTGCCATACACTGAGTTACGTTTCATGTAGAGGCTATAAACCCCCACATAAACGATGTAACCAATAACGGCAAATAGCAGGGCTAATGCATTGGTAAACAAGGCTAAGATGCTAAAGCCCAACACGCCTAAGGCGAGTCCAAACGCGAGTACGTTACCCACGGCAATTTCGCCCGTGACGGTCACGCGTTTGCAGGTTCGCTGCATCTTGGCGTCGATATCACGGTCAATACAGTTATTGAGTGAGCAACCCGAGGCTACGACCAAGGACAATCCCACTAAGCTAGCCAGCATCAAGACCAAATTTACGTCGCCTTTGGCGGCTAATAAAAAACCGCCAGCAACGGAAATCAGATTCCCGAAAATGATGCCAGGCTTAGTTACCTGTACATACCCTTTGAAGCGTGCTTTCCATTGCGGTGACATAAATCTGTCTTGTATTTGCATAGACTGTTTCTCGTTACATCATCAAAGCGTTGGCTTCGAGTATGATCCACACCGACAGGCCGACTACCATGACAATAATCAGGGCGGTAAACAGGAAGGAGAAAGTATTGATCTTGCCTTCCTTGGAAAAGTCCAAATGCAAGAAGTACTTAAGGTGTACTAAAATCTGCACCAGTGCCGTTACAACTACGACGGCGAGCGTCGTCGATTGCTCGAAGTGATGGGTCATTACCGCCCAAAATGGAATGGCGGTTAATACCACAGACAGCACAAAGCCCATTAGATATGACTTAATGCTCGCGGCCAGATTGTCAGTACCATGGCTATGCTTATCAGTATGACTATGTGCGCTCATTACAGTGCTCCCAATAAATACACGACCGTGAATACACAAATCCACACTATGTCGAGGAAATGCCAGAACAGGCTTAAGCAGCTCAGGCGGGTGATGCTGCGATGACCTAAACCGGTTTTCGCCACTTCAATCATCATGATCGCCATCCAAATCAGACCTGCGGTCACGTGCAAGCCGTGCATACCGACAAGGGTGAAGAAGGACGACAGGAAAGCGCTGCGCTGCGGGCCATTGCCATGTTCAATCAGGTGATGGAATTCATAGACTTCCATCCCGATAAACACACAACCGAGGACGAAGGTGACGAGTAACCAAGCCAAGGTCGCGGCTTTGTTATGGCGTTTAGCAAAAATCAGCGCCATGCCATAGGTAATACTACTGACGAGCAGGGCGGCAGTTTCGATCAGCACAAAGTCCAATTCGAAAATGTCTTTACCCGAAACGCCACCGTCCGTGTTCATGTAGAGCACAGCATAGGTTGCGAAAACCGAGGCAAACAAAATGCAGTCTGTCATCAGGTAAATCCAAAAACCAAACAGAGTGTTGCCACTCGTATCATGGTGTTCGTGATGATCTTCTGCGTGAGCTACTTCTAAATCTGCTGGGATTGCAATACTCATATCAGCCCCTTACTACATTGTTTAAGTGGGCATTTTCAATGCGAGCCACTTCATCGGGTTGCACGTAATAGTCGACGTCATTGTTATAGGCACGGAATAAGAACACGATAAACGCGCCCACTAAGCCCACAATGGCTAACCACAGAATGTGCCAAATAGCGGCAAAACCCGCGGCAGTGATCCCCAGCGCCATTAAGATACCGCTTGAGGTATTTTTCGGCATATGGATTGGCTGATAGTGTTTGAGGCCTTGATAAGCCAAGCCTTTTTCTTTCGCATCGGTAAAGGCATCGATATCATCAACCTGTGGCAGCTTAGCGAAGTTATAGAACTGGGGTGGTGAAGCGGTTGACCACTCTAACGTATGGCCATTCCATGGATCGCCCGTAGTATCGCGGTTTTGGTCGCGGTCACGGATACTCACGTACAGTTGGATAAACTGCAGAATGATACCGACCATGATGATGCAAGCACCCACAGCGGCTAAGTAGATCCATAGATTCCATGCCGGGTTATCCGTATGGCTAATTCTGCGCGTCATACCCATAAAGCCTAATACGTACAGCGGCATAAAGGCCACGTAGAAACCGATTTGCCAGCACCAGAATGACGCTTTACCTAAACGCTCATTCAAGTGGAAACCTGTCGCTTTAGGGAACCAGTAAGCAAAGCCAGCTAAGTAACCAAATACCGCACCACCAATAATAGTGTTATGGAAATGCGCGATTAAAAACAAACTGTTATGTAGAACGTAATCGGCTCCTGGTAAGGCTAATAGCACACCTGTCATACCGCCTATGGTGAAAGTCACCATAAAGCCTAGCGTCCACAACACAGGTACCGTTAACCGTAGGCGGCCACGGTAGATAGTGAACAACCAGTTAAACAGTTTTACCCCGGTTGGAACTGCAATCACCATAGTCATCACCCCGAAGAAAGCGTTGACGTTGGCACTTGAGCCCATAGTGAAGAAGTGGTGTAACCAAACGATGAAACCTAAAATTGAAATCGCACCGCTCGCCCACACCATAGAGGTGTAACCGAACAAACGCTTAGCCGTGAAGGTTGAGATCACCTCGGAGAAAATACCAAAAGCAGGCAAAATCAGGATGTAAACTTCAGGATGTCCCCACGCCCAAAATAGGTTGATATACATCATGGCGTTACCGCCACCGTCATTGGTGAAAAAGTGGAAATCCATATAACGGTCGAGCGTTAACATGGCTAGCACGGCGGTTAAGATAGGGAATGACGCGACGATCAAAATGTTCGCCCAAGTACAAGTCCAAGTGAAGATTGGCATTTGCATCAGCTTCATGCCGGGGGCGCGCATCTTAAGTACGGTGGCGATAAAGTTCACCCCGGTTAAGGTTGTCCCTATGCCTGAAATTTGCAGTGCCCAGATATAGTAATCGACTCCAACCCCCGGACTGTAAGCCAGTTCTGAGAGGGGGGGATACGCCACCCAACCTGTTTTAGCAAATTCACCTAAACCCAATGAAATATTAATCAGCACAGCGCCAGAGGCGGTCAGCCAGAAACTGAGGTTGTTCAAGAAGGGGAAGGCAACGTCGCGTGCGCCAATCTGCAGCGGCACTACTAAGTTCATTAGACCTATCATAAATGGCATCGCCATAAAGATAATCATGATCACGCCGTGGGCGGTGAAGATCTGGTCGTAGTGTTCTGGCGGCAGATAACCTGCGGCGCCGTTGGTGGCGAGTGCTTGCTGGGTACGCATCATAATGGCATCGGAGAAGCCACGAATGAGCATCACTAAAGCCAACACTATGTACATGATACCGAGGCGTTTATGGTCAACTGAAGTTAACCAATTATTCCAGAGTACACTCCATTTTTTGTGTTTAGTGATCAAGGCTGCGATATACAAACCTACCACTGCGACGACCGCTAGGGTCACCATGATGATGGGCTCGTGATACGGAATCGCATCTAAGCTTAATTTACCGAGAAATGACATGATTACTCCGCCTCCACTTTATGAGTGGATGAGTGCTCTAATGATGAAGGTTCTGTGGATGAGTCTTGTGTTAATGACGGTACAGAAGGTGTTGAGCTATCCATGTCGGCCATGTTCTGTGTATTTTCCATCGCGTGCTCGCCTGCCATATGTGCCATGTCGTGCATACCTTTCATGTCTGCCATGTCAGATGTGTGCTCAGTGCCCATGTGTTCCATGCCTGCGTGCATGTCCATTCCTTCGTGACTTTTCATGCCCTCATGTGAGTCCATGTGCATGTATTGCATCACGATTTGGTCAAACATCCCTTTGCTCACTGAGCCAAAGTATTCAACTGGGTTGTATTCACTCGGTTTAGCCAGTGTGGCATAGGCCGCTGAGTCCAATTTCTTGCCCTGTTGTTTTAACTTGGCTACCCATGCCTCGAAGTCGGCAGGTGTTTGAGTGGCAATCGCTTTAAACTTCATGCCCGCAAATCCGGCGCCGCTGTAGTTAGCCGAGATACCGTCGAAGGTGCCGGGCTCGTTAGCGATTAAATGCAACTTAGTGGTCATGCCCGCCATAGAATAAATCTGGCTGCCTAACTGCGGGATGAAGAAGGAGTTCATCGCAGTGTCAGAGGTGATCTTAAAGTTCACCGGCACATTGGCTGGGAACGCCAACTCATTGACCGATGCCACGCCTTGTTCTGGATAAATGAATAACCATTTCCAGTCCAGCGACACCACTTCAACCGTGACGGGTTTAGCTTCGTGATCTAAAGGTTTGTATGGATCAAGATCATGGGTCGAACCCCAAGTGATCACACCTAGCACTATCACGATCACAATCGGTACTATCCACACTACGGTTTCAATCGCCGTTGAGTGTGCCCATTTAGGCGCATAGATTTCCTGATCACGGCCATCGCGGTATTTCCACGCGAAGTACAATGTCATGGCAATCACAGGGATAACGACAATGAGCATGAGTAGGGTGGCGACGATAATCAGGTGTTTTTCATCGATACCGATTTGGCCCTTAGGGTCCAATACACCGCCATCACAACCCGCGAGCATGAGTGCTAGTGCCGCGATTGCTGCTTTACTTAATTTTCGAATTAACAAAGGAAGATTCCTCTAACCCTAAGGTTTACAACTCTGCCAAGCGTTAACCGGCAGTCGCACTAAGCGGCGTTATCTGAGCGCAAATCCTGAAACCCAAGAGGCATGACACAATAATGTGCCGCCATCCCGAGGCAAATCTAAGATCCGCTTTCAGCGCTTAATGCTTAATTTGAATTTAAAAACAGAGGGTTAAAATGGCGGAGCGCGACAACCGTGGGCGGTATGTTCGAGGGATTTTAGCCTTGGGGGTGCTAAAAAAAGTGAAGCGTTAGTTAAATCGAGATGAATGAAAAATTTGAAGCAGCAGTCGATTAAATGCCATAACTGCAGAATAACGAGGGGATTGAGTAATAACAGGCTGAGCAAACTAGCGCCGATAAACTCGACCAAAAAGCCATTGCTGAGGCTGATTAGTTCGCTAATATCGACACAACCGCCGATCAACACGGATAAAACGTCAGCTACAGGCAGCACAAACAATAACCCGAAAAACAGGGTTAGGTTTGTCATGCTAAAGGTTGAAAACCGAATAATCAGGTTCAATCTTTCAGCAATGAATTGGCTAAGAGCTAATTTCAATTAACGGGTCCGGTTGAACGGGAAAGGGAGTCAGTTGGCAGAACAAAAAATATTCAGCATGCAACTTTTTTATGCGGCAGGAGGATACCAAGAAGCGGCTATTGATTGAAAGCGGATCCCCGCGGTAAAAGGGCTTAAGCGTTAAAAAAACCTTAATTAAAACCAAATTAAAGAAATAAATTTACAAAATTAACCGGAATTTAACTGATTTGGTTCTCATAAAATAAAAATGTGTGAGGCGCTTCATTTATTTGTTTTGGCTAAAGTTGATGTATTGGCTAAGTCATGGGGTGGATGAATACCTCGATAAACTTGCGGGTGTTAGCCAACATTTACTTTTTAGGCGTGCCGAATAGCGCTGCTGTTTTCTCTGACTCATGCGCACATGTTTACATGCTTATTTTTAATGCGAGTAAAGTTTGACTAAGCGGAATTTAGATGGGCATCTCAAATAAAAACATCAAGTTAAAACAATGGTCGTGTCAGTCATTTACGCTATTTACATTAGGTAAAACGATTATTAGACTGTGATTTTATCACTGCCCAGATATCTACTTGAGATTGAGTTAACGAGTAGGGCATTATGATTCTGAATATTGTAACTATGGCAGTTTAAAGGATTACACATAAAGTCAATTACCCCATACCTTAAGGTAAACATTTTCATCGCCTTAGCTTACATAATTGTAGGTAAACTAGGCTTGATGATTGCGTTGCCACCAGGATATTCAGCTGCCATTTGGCCTGCCGCAGGGATTGCCATTGCTGCCTGTATCCTGTGGAAAGAATATGTCCCTTGGGTGGGGGTATTTATTGGTTCGCTACTGATCAACATTAATATTGGCGGGCATATACATTGGGGCTGGTTACCCTTTGCTATCTCGATTGGGTCTTGCATACAGGCTGTGCTTTCTGCCCATATTCTGGGACGGGTCGATCATTTATTCACCTTAGATAATCCCAATACCGTCATTAAATCCTGCTTGAGCTTAGCCTTTACTTGTATTGTGGCGACCGTTTTTGGCAACAGTGCCTTAGTGATCAACGGTACGATTCCACAGTCCGATTTACTGGGTAGTTTAATAAATTGGTGGACTGGGGATTTGCTCGGTGCCGTGATTTTTATCCCTCTGACTATGTTGTTATTTGATAAGCGAGTTATTTGGCGTTCTCGCCGCATTCAGACGGGTGTGCCTTTGCTGGTGGGTTTTTTATTTTGTGTGGGGATTTATTACTACTCAGATATGAATCAGCGCCAACAGTTACAGGATAAGTTTCTGGTTCAATCTAATGCGATTATTAGCAATATTGAAAGTTTTCAAGATGCGAACCTTCAACAAATTGTTGCCTTAGCAAGCTTGTTCGATAATAGCGAGCAGGTTTCTGAGGATGAGTTTGTACAGTTTGGCAAACGCAATATGTTGATGAAGGATGGCTTTAGAGCTTGGTCTTGGTCACCGCTTGTGGCGGCAGCCGATCAGCAAAGTTTTGAGGCATCCATTCGTTCTGTGGTTGGTGGTTCCTACAAAGTGACTCGTCCCGAAGGCTGGCAGGCGAATACTGATGGTTGGCTAGTCCCTGTGATGTATATTCAGCCGCAGATAGGTAACGAAGCGGCCTTGGGATTAGATCTCAATAGTGAGCCGACGCGAGCTGCTGCCATCGCAAAAGTGCGTGCGACGTTAGCACCCGTGATGACAGCCAAGATTCAATTAGCACAAGATCCCAATGGTCCTGGTGGCACTTTACTCATAGCTCCTGCTTTTGACCGATTGGGTAAGATCTCAGGGTTCTGTTCAGCAGTAATTGATTTGCAAGGCATTATTGATGATGTTGATAGTGTAAAAGGCTTGCAGTGGCAACTGACAGATATGAGTGCGGGCGGTACCTTACTTTATAGCAATACTCAAAAATCGTTTCCCGAATTTAGCAGTAAGCTCTTCAGCGATAAAACTGGGCAGTATTTTCAGGCAAACTTGATGTTAGCGGATCGTCATTGGCATATAGTGATTTATCAATCCTATGCGGTGCTGATGGGCGATACTTTTAGCTTATCGCTACTGATGCTGCTGCTCGCCTTTATCACTTGTGCGGTCGTGGGCGGCATGACACTAGTTTCCTCCGGCGAGCGTCAACGTATTGCCGCGAAAGTGACGGAAAAAACCATGGCCTTGTCAAAGGAAATTGCCCGTCGTCAGGCTTTTCAGGCCACTTTAGTCGAAAGCGAGCAAAGATATCGTAATTTGTTTGATAAGGCACCTGTAGGGCATGTGCTTAAACGTTTAGACGATGGTCAATTTGTGGCGATTAACCCTGCCTTTCAAGCGATTACGGGTTATTCACTCGATGAGCTTAATCAACTTTATCCTTGGGATCTTACCCCAAAGCGTTATCAATTAAGTGAAACTGAGCAATTAGAGCGCTTAAAGCAGACGCGCCGTTACGGCCCCTATCAGAAGCATTATTTACATAAAAATGGCCAATTAGTGGCGGTGCGCCTTAACGGGGCTTTAGTAACTGGTGCTAATGGTGAACAGCTTATTTTGTTTATTGTCGAAGATATTACCGAGCAGGAGCGTACCGTTGCGCGGGTAAATCTCTTGGCGCAAGTATTTCAGCAGAGTGGTGAAGGCATCACGATTATGGATGCCAACGATATCATTGTGGATGTGAATAGCGCATTTTCTCAGATCACGGGTTATTCCCGAGAGGACATTATTGGTAAAAACTGCCGTTTTATAGAGGCTGAACGAACGGATAAAAGTATCGATTCTCAAGTCCGTGCTGCCCTCGAGCAAACGGGTTTCTGGCAAGGTGAAGTCTGGGATAGGCATAAACAAGGCTACGATTTCCCGAAATGGTTGATGATGTCTGTGGTGCGGGATGATTCTGGTGCAGTGAGCCACTATATTGGCAGCTTTACCGATATCAGTGAGCGTAAAGTCAGTGAGGAACGCATTCATTTCCTTGCCCATCATGACTCTTTGACCTTATTGCCTAATCGACTGAGCTTGCAGTCGCGCCTCGAAGTGGTGTTTAAGGATGCTCTGGTATCCCACAGCCAAATAGCGGTAATGTTCATCGACATGGACCACTTTAAAAATATCAACGATACCTTGGGCCACCATGTGGGCGATCAACTGCTGCTAGAGGTGGCCCGACGTTTGAAATACATCGTTGGTGATAATGATACTGTGGCGCGTTTGGGGGGCGATGAGTTTGTGGTTGCCTTGTCCGATACGAACCATGATGAAGTGGCCAGTTTAGCCGAGGCGCTGCGCAGTGGTTTGAGTCAAACCTATGTGATTAATAATCAAGCATTACATTCATCGCCAAGTATAGGGATCAGTTTATTCCCCAATGATGGTGACAGTGTTGAAGCCTTGATGAAAAATGCTGATATGGCCATGTACCGCGCAAAAGCGGCTGGACGCAATAACTATCAATTCTTTACTGCGGCAATGAACACCTTGATCACTGAGCGCCAGCATATTGAAACGGGCCTGAGGCAAGTGTTAGCAAACGACGAATTGCGGCTGCATTATCAGCCACAAATTGATATTAGAAGCGGGCAAGTGGTCAGTGTCGAAGCGCTTGTGCGCTGGCAGCATCCCGAATTTGGCATGATAGCGCCTGACCGTTTTATTCCCATAGCCGAAGAGATCGACATGATCATCCCAATTGGCCAATGGGTGTTAGAAACGGCGATGGCGCAACTTGCTGTCTGGCGCGCAGCGGGTGCCACTGAGTTGCGAATGGCGGTGAATCTGTCGGCACATCAACTTCGTAAGGATACGATAGTCGCCGATATTACCAATGTGCTGGTGAAGCATAAGTTGGGCAAAGGAGCGCTGGAGCTGGAGATCACCGAGAGTGTGGCGATGCAATATCCTGAGCAGAATGCGCGCCTATTAGCGGAATTACGTCAACATGGTATCGAACTCGCCATCGATGATTTTGGTACAGGATATTCCTCTTTATCCTATTTGAAACTCTTGCCCTTAGACAGGTTAAAGCTCGACCGATCCTTTGTGAAGGATATTGAGACCGACTCGAATGATGCAGCCATTAGCGCTGCAACTATTTCTATGTCCCATGAATTGGGGTTAACTGTGGTCGCTGAAGGGGTTGAAAACGAGGCGCAATTGGTATTATTGTCGAGTATGGGGTGCGACTTAGTGCAAGGGTTTTACTTTAGTAAACCCTTAGCGGCAGAAGAGTGTTTCCGCTTTATCCAGCGTAATTTATAACGGCAGAGTGTTGTTGTTTTTCTAATGCTGGCGCAGAGTTGGACTATACTTGAGTTCGCATTATGCATGCGTTAATCAAAATACTAAGGATGGTTTTATGCAAGTCATCTTCACTAAAGGTACTCAGCGTTATGGCCAGTTGCGCTGTGTGCGCATGGACGGTAGTGCGACCCAAACCCAAATGCCAGAACAAGGTATAGCACCTCACGATATGATCCACTATGTGGTTGAAAAACGCCTGCATATTCAAGGCGCTTTCTTCTCGCAGATCAGAGCTGGCGCCGATATCAGCTTTACCTTAGAGCATAATGAAACCTCCCGCGCCATCGCTGATAAAACGGAGGTGTGGCAAACCGAATCCATAGTTGAGACCCTGCAGTCGCTACTGTGGTCGGGTGAAACGCCAACCTATGACGGCTTTATTTATCTGTTAGAGCAAGCCTGTAGCAGTCGAGACTTAGCCGTTCCTACTGTTAACCAAACAGATTTTGATCATATTCTCAATGAGATTATGGATTTGAGTGTTGAGTGGCAGGGAATGGGTGAAGGTCAGTCCTTGACCTTGAAGTTCTGATCTATTGATTAGGGCGGTGAGTGGCTAAATACCTTCCCCTAAAAAGACTTTGGTATAGCGCGGCTGGATCCAAGCGCTATCACCTTTGTTTATGCCAAGCTGTTTAAATTGCACTTTAGATAATTCAACATGGATCAGTTGGTTATCTAGCTCAGTTAGGACTTCTAATCTCACTGCAGGGCCAACTATGGTCACTAAGTCTAAACTGACTTTAAGGGCATTTTCAGTTGGTTGTGTCAGTACTTCGATTTCGTGTGGACGAACATAGGCCAAGCCTTGTTGCTCTTCGCTAATCGTGTGTTCAGGTGAGGGAATGTGGATATTGCCTATAGTGCTATGCCCTTGTTTTACCCGGGCATGAAATAGGTTCACATTGCCAAGAAACTCGTACACAAAAGGATTGCTTGGATTATCATAGACTTCTTCTGGCGTACCTTGCTGCTCGATACGACCTTGATTCATCACCACGATTTTGTCTGCGACTTCGAGTGCTTCTTCCTGATCATGGGTCACAAATACGGTAGTGACATTAATCTCATCGTGTAAGCGTCTTAACCAGCGGCGTAATTCTGCGCGGACTTTTGCATCGAGCGCGCCAAAGGGTTCGTCTAACAGTAGAACCTTAGGTTCGACCGCAAGCGCGCGGGCGAGTGCGATGCGTTGCCTTTGACCGCCTGAAAGTTGTGATGGATAGCGATTAGCAGTCCAATCTAATTGGACGAGTTTGAGTAATGAATGCACCTTATCGGCAATGTCTGCCTTACTCGGACGTGTCTTTCGTGGTCTGACTGTGAGTCCATAGGCGACATTTTCGAATACAGTCATATGTTTAAACAGGGCGTAATGTTGGAATACAAAACCGACACCGCGTTCACTCACATGCTGTGTGGTGATGTCTTCGCCATTAAATCTGACTATGCCACTGTCGGCCTGTTCGAGTCCGGCAATAATCCTGAGTAAAGTTGTTTTGCCTGAGCCGGATGGGCCTAAAAGGGCCGTCAGCTCTCCGGTTTTGATCTCTAAATTGACCGAGTCTACGGCAACAAAATCACTAAAACGCTTATTAACTTGTTGAATGTGTATGCTCATAATGCTCTGTTCCCAAGGACGTTGCGTTTAGTTAATTTGATGTTTGCGCTCATCTTTCCACTCCACGAGGCTTTTCAGCACGATAGTGACCAGTGCTAAACCTGTGAGCAGGGATGACACGGCAAACGCGGCCGTAAACATGTATTCGTTATAAAGCACTTCTATGTGTAGCGGCATAGTATTGGTCTCACCGCGAATGCGTCCAGAGACCACTGCTACCGCCCCAAACTCGCCCATAGCACGGGCATTACACAGGATCACGCCGTAGAGTAAGCCCCACTTAATGTTCGGCAGTGTGACGTACCAAAAGGTCTTTAAACCACTGGCACCTAGGGTGAGTGAGGCCTCTTCTTCATCTTTGCCCTGTTGCTGCATCAGTGGGATGAGTTCACGGGCAATAAAGGGTAAAGTGCCGAACATGATGACAATGACTATGCCCGGAACGGCAAAAATCACTTTTAAATCATGGGCAGCAAGCCAAGGCCCAAACCAGCCTTGGGCACCGAAGAGGATCACAAAAATCAGCCCGACCACTACGGGTGAAATGGCGAAGGGCATATCGATTATCGAGATCAGTATGGTTTTGCCTCTAAACTCAAATTTAGCAATGGCCCAAGCGATGGCGACACCAAAAATAGCATTAGTGGGTACAACAATAATTAACACTAACAAGGTGAGGCGAATGGAAGCGAGCGCATCGGGATCGGTCACGGCTTGCCACCAGACCTTGAGACCCGCTTCGAAGGCGCCGTAGAGCACAACCGCTAATGGCAAAACCAGAAACAGTGCGAGAAAGCTTAATGCGATCCCGATTAAACTCCACTTTATCCAAGGAGCCTCAGTAGTAGCGTGATGATTTACAGTCGATATTTGGCCCATAGACTTAACCTCTTTTACTCGCCCACCACTGTAGGCTATTAATTAATAACAATAAGAGGAAAGCTGCTGCGAGCATGACCACTCCGATAGCCGCAGCGCCGTTATAGTCATATTGCTCAGCTTTGGACACTATCAGTAGCGGAGTAATTTCGGTGCGATAGGGCAAATTGCCCGAGATAAAAATGACGGAACCATATTCGCCCACTGCACGTGCAAAGGCTAAGGCGTAACCCGTTAATAATGCAGGTAATACCGCAGGTAGGATCACTCTTCTTATGGTGGTTAATCGATTAGCACCGAGGGATGCTGAGGCTTCTTCAAGTTCCTTTGAAAAGTCTGCTAAAACCGGTTGCACTGTTCGCACGACAAAGGGCAATCCAATGTAAGTTAAGGCGATCACAACACCAATTTGACTGTAGGCGACTTTAATGCCCCATAAATGTAAATATTGACCTACCCACCCGGTAGTCGAATAAAGCGTTACGAGCGCGATACCTGCGACAGCCGTCGGTAAGGCAAAAGGCAGATCGACTAAAGCATCGACGACTTTTTTACCAAAAAATTGATAACGTACTAACACCCAAGCGACGAGAGTCCCAAAAATGGCATTAATGCTGGCGCCAATAAAAGACGCCGTAAATGACAGCTTGTATGAGGCTACAACCTGAGGATGACTAATTGCGACCCAAAAGTCAGCCCAACTCATTTGCAGCGTAAACAGAACTAATCCGGCTACAGGAATAAGAAATAGCAAACTTAAATATAAAACTGAGAAGCCTAAGGTAATACCAAATCCAGGTAGCACAGATTTTATGACAACCTTGCTCATATCATTATTCCGTCGCGAGATAAGTGAAACCAATGGGCGGTTTCGTATGAGTGAAACCGCGTAAAAGATTACTTGCTAATCTTGGTTAAAATAGAATCGAATTGACCACCATCATTAAAATGAGTTTTTTGTGCTTTGTTCCAGCCACCAAAAACCTCATCAATGGTAAAGAGCGTCAGTTGTGGAAACTTGTCTTTGTATTGCAACGCAATGTCTGGGTTTGTCGGGCGATAAAAGTGTTTTGCTGCTAGGTGTTGTGCTTCATCAGTATAGAGATGTGCTAGGTAAGCTTCTGCTAACTTACGTGTCCCTTTGCGATCGACATTTTTATCTACCACTGTCACTGGTGGCTCAGCAAGAATGCTGACACTTGGAACAATGATTTCAAATTCACCTTTTCCTAACTGCTCAACAGATAATATGGCTTCATTTTCCCAAGCGATGAACACATCGCCAATTTTACGCTGTACAAAGGTATTGGTTGCGCCACGGGCGCCAGAGTCCAGCACAGGTACGTTTTTATAAATCTGAGTGACAAACTCTAACGCTTTTTCTTCTGAGCCGTATTGCTTCAGTGCATAACCCCAAGCGGCAAGATAGTTCCAGCGCGCCCCGCCTGAAGTCTTAGGATTTGGGGTAATGACTTCTACACCTTCACGAACTAAGTCATTCCAGTCATGGATATTTTTGGGATTTCCCTTGCGAACCAATAGCACTATGGTCGAGGTATAGGGCGAGCTATTGTGTGGCAGGCGACTTTGCCAATTTTCAGGAATTAAATCCGCTTTTTGCCTTAATGCATCAATGTCATAGGCCAGTGCCAGAGTGACAACATCCGCTTCTAATCCATCGATAACTGAGCGAGCTTGCGAGCCTGAACCACCGTGAGATTGACGTATGGTTGGGGCTTTATGGCCTTGTTTTTGCCAGTATTGGCTAAAGAGTTGGTTATATTCCCGATAGAATTCACGGGTTGGATCATAGGAAACATTCAATAGCGTATCTTCAGCGAGTGCGAGAAAACTAGTAGAGGCCAAAACTAAGGTGAGTGTTGCTTTTTGTAGGTGAGATAAAATATTCATACCGAAATCCTCATATTATTTAATAAGGCTTCCGGTTGACCGGTCAGCGATGTGGTCTAACTGTGTTGATTGGGTGGTAAATTTCGTTTTTATTTCGACGGCGTAACTTGGTCTAAACGAATTTTTTCTTTCTTTTCTAATTGCACTAATTTCCCATGGTGAAAGGTTAATTCCACTGTCCCAAACTCAATTCTACCCAGTAGTTTTTCTAAACTATTGACGAGCACGGGGATCACGGTTTGTAGATCTTCTTTGGTTGCCATATAAGTCCTCATGTAAGTGGTTTTTGACAACGTAATTGGAATTATAATCAAATATTGATAACTAAAAAGTTACATTTTGCGATTTGATATTCTTTTATGTAATAAGTGTGTCTTTTGTGTGTTTGAGTTTGTGAGATCGTTAGACAGGCTCTGAGTTGCACTTTCTATTTGATAGATAAGATTACCAATAAGCACATCAATGAGGGGCCACTGTCCATGTCCGGAATCGACATTAATGTGGCCACTTAACCCTAAGTTGATTGTTGGGAATCCCAATTTTTTTGCCAGTTTTGCAGCTTGATTAAAGGGCATCCAAGGATCGTTTTCACTGGCAATGACAAGCCCAGTGACACCTAAGGGATGTCTTGGCAACAAGTGTTTGATCGTTTGAGTGCCATCGTGTTCAGGCAGAATGTGTCCATTCTCAGAAAATCGTGCTGGTGATGCTGGCGCGACTAAAATAGCTGCTGCTACCCGCTGTGGATGATGAGCGATGGCAAGGCTTGTCGCTAAACAGCCAAAACTGTGGGCGAGGATGAGGATTTCACCTTCGATTTGATCGATTGCGCGGCAAATGGCATTGGCCCAGATATGAATCTTAGGCTCCAATAGTGGTAAGTCATTGACCCATATAGCTGATTCATATTTTTGTGCAATCCAACTTTGCCAATGTAAAGGGCCGCTACCACCAAACCCTGGCACAATTAATAAGGTTGCCATATTTTATCCTCCAAGATGTGAGTTTATAAGAGAGCCAAATGACGACCGGATGAAGCCAGTTTGACTCGCACTCTGACTATATCTACAAATTTGGTTATTAAAATTGTTATTTGTAGTCCATTTTGGAATATGAGATATATTTAGGATCTTAACTCTGGAGGAAGTTGCCTTTGTGAGGTGATGTTACAGATAAATAATCCATAAAAATGCCCAGTAAGAGGGTGAGTCTTCTGGGCACTCGTTTTCAGTTTATATCTTGTTATTCCCTATGACGGCGTTCTTGGCTTTGAGTTGATCGACCTTGGTTATGTTCTACCGAGCGAGCGGTTTGCGCATTTTGGCGTGGCTCACTTTGTCTCACTCTCACTTCTTCGTGTTGTCTAGGCGCAGCTTGTCTTGGTTGTTCAATCCGTTGTGGCTCTGTACGTCTTGTTTCAGGTCGTGGCGTTTCAACTCTTGGGGTCATAGTTCTTGGTTTTTCTTGCCTTTGTGACTGTGCCCTTTGTTGATCGATATTACGCGGTTGCGGCTCACGAGTTTGATATTGCCTTTGCTGAGGCTCCTTTGATGGCATTGGCTTTGACTGCACGGGTCTTGATTGCATGTCATTACGCTCCTTGTGGGTTGGTGTTTGTACCATAGGGGCGGAGCGACGTTCCTTTAACTCGGCTTGCGTTTTCTGATAACTCGGCGTGCGGTTATCACGTTCACGGCTGACGCTGTGATAGTCCTTATTGTCACGACTCTTATGACCCTGATTACTCATATTGCCCTGATTGCTATGGGTATCTTGGCGTTCTTTTGACTTCGAATATTGGCTATTGAAGTGCTGTTTACTGCCGCTTGAGTGTGAATCTCTGCCGCGATATTTATCATCATGGTAATAGCGTTGTTTCACCACTGGATTGTGATAACTCACACCGCGTCTATGTTCGGGTTTATGTTTCCAAGGTTGTGCGCCATGGCTAACACTGTATCTTTCCCGTGGGCGATATCGGTGTGAATGGCGATAGTCGATCACCACCACTTTATGGTTGTGCCAGTGGAACGAACTGAAGAAGTAGTTAAAGGAAATATGGATGCCCGGTGACCAGTAGAAATGGGTATGACTCGGACGATAGGGGTAGCCAGCATAGCCGCCAAATTTCCAATATACAGGTGGATAAGCCACACCCCAACGCCATGTGCCGTAAACCACGCGTGGATCGTAATAGGGGACGTAGACGATTTCTCGCTTAGCGGGTTCTATGATGATCTGATTGTTGGCGCGGGTAATTGCCATGTTATCCATGTCCGCTAAGCTATTCGCTTTATCAGCCTGTTGTCTTAGGGACTGAATGCTGTTCATCACTTGGCCTTCATCTTCTAAGAAGGCTTCACCGAGTCTTTGAGTCCATTCGAGATCTTCACTCATTTTTTGCAGCAGAGTCGGGAAGGCCAGCAAGGCTTTGACGCTCGGGTCCCAGTCCTGATCTTCGGCTTGCGACATAATTTGGTCGATCGATGATTTGGGGCGCTGGGTTAACCAACGCTGTGCCTGCACTATTTCGAGTGGATAAGTTGAAGCGATAAGTATGTGGGTCAGTAAGCTATCGGGATACAGGGCAATAGGCGCCAGCATTTGTTCGAGTTCGGCTTGGCTTGCCGCTGTGCTCGATCCTTGGCTCGCAGATATGCCCGCAGCCTGTGCTGTGGTAGTGAAAGGCAAGGCCACTAATGCCGCCGTTAACACTAGCCAATTCCATCGATGTAGTCTGTTCATGGTTTGCTCCAATAATCC
This sequence comes from Shewanella sp. SM71, assembly GCF_025653905.1. Classification (NCBI taxonomy): domain Bacteria; kingdom Pseudomonadati; phylum Pseudomonadota; class Gammaproteobacteria; order Alteromonadales; family Shewanellaceae; genus Shewanella; species Shewanella sp. SM71. The sequence goes on along the minus strand of NZ_JAKKRW010000011.1, from coordinate 41,334 downwards.
TGTTCGAGGATGTTATGGGCATATTAGGCGTGTGAATATGAACATAAGCTGAAAGTGTTTTGCGGTTAAATATTTATTTATAGCCAAGTTTTAAGAGAAGAAATAAATCTATCACATTGAAAATAAAGACTTAAACTGAGTGTGCAAAGCTGATGCTAAATTTGGCACCACCTAAGGTTTCTGAACGAGAGACAGAAATTCTGCCGTTATAGCTGTCGACTAAATCGCGCACGATAGCAAGCCCAATACCATTACCTTGAAGGTAGGAGTCTGCGCGAATACCACGTTCAAAGATTTGATTTTGCAGGGCTTCACTGATCCCTGGGCCATCATCTTCGATACAGATTAGCAGTTGATAGGCATCGCCTGTGAGCGTTAATGTCACCGTAGACTTCGCGGCTTTACAGGCGTTGTCGAGTAAATTGCCTAGAATTTCAGTCAGATCTGCTTCATCCCCCTTGAATACTGCGTGTTCTACCATCTCGCCGCTGAGATTGATTTGTGGCTCTCGATAAATTTTAGCTAATGTGCGTAATAACTTAGCGGCGACTTCATCGACACGAATACCTAAATGCCACGAGGCCGCCGCTGCGGTTTGGGCGCGTTTTAGCTGGTGGCCAATGATCCTGCTGATCACTGATACTTGCTCACTGGAGGATTCGCTTAAGTCGGCCTGACTCTTGATTACCGCCAGTGGTGTTTTGAGGCTATGGGCTAGGTCGGCCAAGGCATTACGATAGCGTTTTCGTTGGGTTTGTTCGGTATTGAGCAAAATATTAAGCTGCCGAGCAACCGCTTGTAATTCAGTGGGGTACTGGCTACTTAGCTGCATCGACTTACCTTGCTCGACGGAATGTAGCTCTTGGGTAAAGCGTGCTAAAGGCCGCAACGTCCACAGTAACCAACTCAATTGAAACACTAACATGACTAACATTAAGATCAGCAGCCAAGTCCAAAGCTGTTGATTAAACTGATCAATTTGCTGCTGAAATTCTCGCTCGTCTTTAATAATGTGGATTGTCACAGGCACGTTTTGATTTTGGCTGGCAAAACTGACACTAAAGCTATAAATCAAATGGAGTTGATCGGCGAGCTCGATTTGCTCAAATGCGCTTTGACCCGTGGCTGGGATGGTAAAATGTGGCGGTGGCGTAATCCCCATAAAAGATTGCGAATGCCACACTATATCTTGTTTGCCGCTGGCGTCTTCAGTGGTTGCAATGGCATACAGCCCTGATTGAATGAGGTTAAAACGATTCTCTAACACTAACTCTGGGATGGAGATTTGTTTGTTTTCGACTTCAGTCACCGCGAGAATCGAATAGACATAGGCACTGAGTTCATTCTTGGTTGCGCTTTTAACTTGTTCGGTAAAGGCATCGTTTAAGGCAACGCCGATCAAAGGCAATAACACTAAGATAAATAATAGCGCGCTGGCAACTAAGCGTGCTTTTAGGGAGTTCAACACTTGCCACGCCATGGCGCGTTTACTCATCGGCTGCTTGCCCGGACGTTAACGCTTTTAGGCGATAACCTTGGCCGCGCAGAGTTTCAATTAAGTTGTATTGATTATCTGGGTCGAGTTTTTTGCGTAACCGGCGGATAAAGACTTCGATGACGTTAGAATCTAAATCAAAATCCTGATCGTAAATATGCTCTGTGAGTACAGTTTTTGATTTGACTTCGCCCTGATGCAACATAAAAAATTCGAATAGCTTGTATTCAGAACCACTGAGATTAACCAGTTCTTCGCCTTTACGTACTTCTAGACTGCTGGTGTTAAGGCTAAAGGGGCCGTTGTAGATCAGGGGGCTGGCCTTACCGGCGGAGCGACGGATCAGGGCTTTTAGTCGTGCGATGAGTTCTTGGGGATGGAAAGGTTTCGTCAGATAGTCGTCGGCACCGGCATCGAGTCCTTCAACCTTATCTTGCCAACTGTCCCTTGCGGTTAAAATCAGGATAGGAAAGTCGCGTTTTTGTTCACGCACGCTACGGATCAAGGCGATACCATCGAGTTTAGGTAAACCTACATCGATAATTGCTGCATCATAGTTGTATTCGAGCGCTTGAAATAAGCCTTCTTCACCATCACTCGCCACATCGATACTGTAATGGGCATCGAGGAGATGTTGCTTTAAGTTAGTCTGTAGTTCTATATCATCTTCAACTAGTAACAATCGCATCGTTAGTTCCTCGAGACTCGGCCCGTTGCGGCATCTACTGAAACAGAAAATACTTGGCCATCATTATTGAGGATTTTAATACGATATCCCGATCCGCTGGATTGTACGCTCAATACTTTGCCTTGAAATTGTCGTTGCGCCATTGCCACCGCTTGATCAGGGCTATTGACCGCTAGACGACGCTGCTCATTCTTCGCACCTTGGTTACGAGGCTGATTGCGATCATCATGTCTATCATTACCTGCTATGCAACCAAAGGAGGCTGATAAGCAAGTGATTAGGGCCAAGGTCAAACCAAGTTTCATATCGGGTACCCGCAATGTTCAGCGATCTTAAGTTAATGAGTGAGATGGATAACTTATCGAGTCGACTAAGAATACCTCATCACCTTAACAAACACATAGAGATCAGCCAATTGGTTGGCACAATTCCTTCAAAATTAACTCTGGCAGTTATTTTGTTATTCGTGACAGAACTGAAGTTCTGTTGGCGAGTCTATCTCTATGCTCGCGCTTGTATCGTTTAAGTTTTGTGAGTGTTACCCATTCCAGATGAACTCGGGCTGAACGTATCTTCTGGCTGAGAACAGTGGGCGTTGATGTTCAGCTTATGTTCACCTTCATTGCACTTTAATAGCTCCAATTTGAACGGGTTATCCATAGGATATTCAAGATGAACATACTCAATAAGCAAGATATGGCAGCCACAGTTAATATTAAGCTGTTTATGGCAACGGCTATTGCTGCGCTGTTTTTAGCGTCATCTGTCGCTAGCGCTCAGCCCCGCGAACTGGAGTCATCGCAAAGCTTAACGCCATTTACTGCAGCCAGCGTTGGTATTGCCAAAAAAGCAGAAAATAGCGAGCAAGCTGCTGAGCAGGAACAACAAGCTTTAGCTTTGTTACAACAAGCCGCGCCCGCAAAAAATGTCACTGAAGTCGCCGCTGCGGCCGTGAAATCCTTGGCGCCAGCCTTATCATCCAAAGCGCCGACTGCAAACCGAGTGCAACTTATGGGCGCCTCGCCGATGACGCGTGAGCAAGTAACAGCGAAACATGCGAGCCAAGGGATTCCGAGTTCGAGCGCGACCAGTGAAGATCCCTACCGCGCACCTGTGTATCACAGCTTTTCGATTTTTGATGCCAGCAGTCGTTTGTTTGAAGACTTTGACTACGATGGGTTTTATCAAACGTTTAGCGTGACCTTCGACGTTGATGTCAATGGTTCATATCTTAATGAAAGAGCTGATTTATTTGCCGAGCTTTATCTCAGTCGTGATGGTGGCCCTTGGGTGCATTACTACACCACAGACGTATTTACCATTTACGGCGATTCGACACAGGACGATTACGAAGTGTTGACCACGCTCTACACGGGTTATGCGACGGATCACTATGATGTGTTGATTGATGTGTATGAAGTGGGTTACAGCGATATTGTTGCGACCATTAGCGCCGATGAGACCGATAGTTTGTATGCGCTGCCATTGGAAAGTAGCGATCGAGACAGAGAGCCCGACATTATCGTTGTTGAGGAAAGTGGCGGCGCCTTCTCAGTATTAGGTTTGTTATGTCTTAGTTTGTGTGCGGGGCTGCGGTTGAATCGAACTCGAGTCTAATCGCCCTTATTTCTCTCGGTGTTTATCTGCGGTAAATAGGGCTAGTATGGATGAGTTATTTTAACTAAATGGAGAAAGACATGATTGCTCAAGGTCAAACATTACCTGCTGCCACATTAGGTCAACTGACTAAAGATGGCATGGTGAATCACCAAGTTACCGAATTGTTCGCGGGTAAAAAAGTCGTATTGTTTGCAGTGCCAGGTGCTTTTACTCCAACGTGTTCTGAAGCGCATTTACCTGGCTATGTGGTATTAGCCGATCAATTTAAAGCGAAAGGCGTGGATTTGATTGCCTGTGTTGCTGTGAACGATGCCTTTGTGATGAAAGCGTGGGGCGAAGCACAAAATGCCTCTGAATTAATGATGTTAGCCGATGGCGATGCCAGCTTTACTAAAGCCGTAGGTTTAGAGATGGATACTGCCGGTTTTGGTGGCGTGCGTTCACAACGTTATGCCATGATCATCGATAATGGTGTAGTGACTCTACTGAATGTAGAAGAGCCAAAGGCTTTTGAAGCCAGTAAAGCTGAAGTTGTTTTGGCTGCTATCTAAGCGTATTTAAGACATGAAGTTTGGATGTGACCAAAGCCAGCCATTGATTGGCTGGCTTTAACTAAATCAATTTATTGTACGATTTGAATGTTGTCTGCATCTATGGTCACTTCAGACCAATCTTTATCCACTTCACCACGAATAATGACCTGAGTCTCAGGTGTTACTGTGTTGCCGCGCCATAAATCATCATCAATTTCGACCTTAATATCACCCGTAGCGTCACGGAAAATATAATCATCGTGTCCAATGGAAGAAATGATATGGCCCGTTAACTCAATTTGGGCGTCATCACTGGCATTGAGCGCGCTCACCACATCATGAATCACTTGTCTTGCGCTCGGCCCTTGGAAGCCACCCTGTATTTGAGGTTCACCCGTTGTAGGTTGAAAGCCTGCTTGGCTGGCCATAGTCGTGAATGAAAGTGCCATTGCGAAAACGGTAAGAGTCATTTTATTCATCTGTTTGTCCTTTCTATGGTTTTATGTAACTCAGCCTCAATGGCTATTACAGTGTTGCGAGCATAGTGCCAAGACAAGCGTGAAGCGGTTGTGAAGATTGGGTTTGCAACTCAGAATTTGCTAAAACGAGGTCATTTATCCAAGATAACTTCAGTTAATGGGCATTATCTATAAACTGAACATAAGCCTGATAGCTAGCACCATCGTTTTGGGTTGAAAATGCCCAGCCCATTCGCTCGCAAATACGTTCAATAATAATTAATCCGCAGCCATAGCCTGATGTATCAGTACTTTGAGTGCTTAGTGGATTCAGTATCCATAATTGGTTGCTTTGCATCGTAATTTCAATGTTTCCGGCACTGTAATTGAAAGCATTTTTAATTAAATTACCTATCACTATGTCAATAAAGCTCAGTGGCGCCTTGATGCTCAAGCAATCTTTAAGCGTTAAGCTGTAGGTGATTTCTTGCTTGGCAAAGTGCTGCGCCAATTCAGCTAAAATGTGTTCAAGGCGTGGTGCTAAATCAATTTGGCTGTAGTGCTGGGATTCAATGTCTTCTTTTCCGAGAAGTAAAAAGGCCTCGGTGAGCGTTTTCATTTGATGCCCTGCGTAATCAATACGTGTAATGGCTTTTTTGACCATTAATTGTTGAGCCTCGGTTGTCGCATTGGGGATTTTTTTGAGCAATTCTACCGAACCTTGGATCACCATAATGGGCGTGCGTAGTTCATGGGAGGCAAAACGGCTAAATTCTTGTTCCCGAGTGAAGTAGGCGGCAATTTTAGCTTTGTTGCTTAATAGGGTTTGCTCAATCTGGCGGGTTTCACGGTATGAAGTACTCGGTGTTGATGTTGGTCTTTTTGGTGATAGTTGATTGATTTTATTTTCAATCTCAGCAAGTGGACTGGATAGCAGACGTACAAAATACAATCCATACGCCATGATAAACAGGAGCAAACCGATCCCCATAATAGAGATCAAAATGTGCATTCTATCTTCATAGCTATCAAGGAAATCGTCCGCGTCATCCTTATAAACCACATACAACAGCCCTTGCCCAGAAGGATGAGCGGATATTAAAAAGTGTTTATCTTCGTCACCCAGTTGATGTTCGTAAAATCCGGTATTTTGATAAGGTTGCAGCCAAGCTGGTACAAACTCTTTGCTCCAATATGTTTTCAATTCATTGATATCGGGGAGCTGTGCTTTATCACCAAACCTTTGATAATTCTTTAGATATTCGCGAGTCTCTGTGGCCAGCGTTTGCTCGAGGCTAATCTTCTCAATTTGTTCTTCGGCGATATAAATGAGGCTCCAAAAAATGGCAAACATCAAGCTAGTTAATACTAAAAAAGTGAGGCGGATTTTTTTATATAAACTCGGAAAATGCTCAGGGGATAAGTCGGTAACCTTGGCCATGGATAGTCTCTAATTTTGAGTCTGAAAAACCTTTATCGAGTGCACTGCGTAAGCTGTATATGTGGCTGCGAAGTGAATCACTCGAAGGTGCATCATCTCCCCATACTGTATCTACCAATTGCTCTTTACTCACGATAGCGGGCGCATGTTTTAGTAACAGTGAAAGAATGGTGCGCTGAATTTTACTGAGCTTAATTTCTTTACCAGCACGGGTAACTTGATGGGTTTGCAAATTTAAACTGATATCACTGAAGCGCAAAATACCCACATCTAAACGTGGGCCACGATTATGCAGTGAATGTAGTCGTAAGCATAATTCTTCCATCGCGAAAGGTTTATTTAAAAAATCATCCCCACCTGATGTAAAAGAATCAATTTTATCCTGCAGACTATCTTTGGCGGTTAAAAATATAATCGGTGTATTACAATAAATTTCTTCACGCAGTTTTTTGACCGTATTAATACCGTCTAATTTAGGCATCATAATATCCATTATGATGACATCGTAATGGTTTTGTTGAATCAAATTGATTGCACTTTCCCCGTGATATGCACAGTCGGCAATAATCCCCTCTAGGGTTAAATAATCCATGATTGTTTCAATAACATCATGATTATCATCAACAATTAATACTTTCATAGGTTAATTCATTTCTTCACATTTGCTTGACGATCTTCATACTAAGATGCCCAGCACTGATTTAACAAGACAAAATAGGGAAGAAAATGAATAAACTCTTAGTCTGTATTACGGCCATTTTGCTGGCAGGTTGCGGTGGTAATGATTCATCAACAGATACCTCTAAACCCGATCCTATCGTTCCACAACCTACGTTACCCGCAAAAATTAACGGTACAGTAACAAATATTGCTTCTGACAATAATTCGATTACGGTCAATGGATATAACGTCAATATCGCTAATGCTAAGATTCACTATGGTCAACAGCCGTTAGAGGTTAATGCCATTCAAATGGGGATGAGGGTCAAAATTGATAATGAAGGCCAACAGGCTAAAAATGTCATATTAGATCCAAGCCTTGTGGGTGAAATCAGTTCCGTTAATCAAAATACTATTGCCGTTAATGGGATTAATTTAGTCGTTAAACCAGCGGACGCTACCCAGTATAAAGTAGGCGATTGGGTGGCGGTAAATGGTTACCCAACGGTAATGGGAGAATGGCAGGTTAATTCTATAAACCTTATCCCCAATTTTGCGTTTGCTGAAATAGAGGGACGTGTCTCTGGATTAAACAAGGCCACGCAACAATTCAATATCGGTTCGGCAGTGATTAATTATGCCAACGCACGTTTAGAAGGCAGCTTACAGGAAGGCGCATGGGTCGAAGTGGAAGGCCAGCAAAGTGGTGCTTCATTTTTGGCCTCTGAAGTCGAGGTGGAAGATACGGCGTCTTGTAACGATATGGAGCTAGAAGGGACTATTACTTGGGTCAACCAAGATAAAACGCAGTTTGAGCTTAATGCCCGTACTCGACTCTATGTCACTACAAATACTCAATTTGAAGATGGCAAGCAAGCTAACTTGGTTGAAGGCAAGTTAGTCGATGTAGATATTCAATCTATGCCGCAGGGTTTATGGGCCAGAGAAGTTGAATTTGAAACATCACATGATAATGGTGGAATACCTCCAACCTTAGGTAAAAAGTTCGAGCTAGAAGGTCTGGCGACACTGACCACCAATAATCAGCTACAAATTAATGGATTTACATTTGATATTGATGCCAGAACTCAATTCGATGACGGTTTAACCTTAGCGACACTTGACCAAAAATGGATTCAAATAGAAGGTGTTGAACTTGCAGATAACCAGTGGTTAGTGAAAGAAATTGATCTTGAAGTGCGAAGCAATGAGCTTGATTTGTCGGGTTTAGTGATGCAAAAGACCTTGTGGGGCTATCAAGCGACTGATGCTTCATTAACGCCATTTGAAGGCAAATGGGTTGATGTCGAATGTCAGTTCGATGGCTCTAATATCCACAATTGTCGAATCGACGATTAAACACAAATAGAGAAATTAAGTGAATAAACGTGCGGTTTTAGGCCGCACGGTTTATTTGGCTTTGCCCAATCCCCAAGCTGGTTTCAATATCTTCTACACTCTGCTGTACTTCTTGGGCGATGACTTCACTCTGTTGTGAACTGGTTTGTGCCTGCTCTTTTAAGCTATCCATAGTGCGCACAAATTGATCGAGATAATCGACTTGCTCCTTGGCATTGAGCGAGCCTTGTTTAGCGGTATTGGCCATGTCGCTCGCTTGGTTTTGCACCGTTTGCGCCACTTGCCATAGGCTTTGAGCGCGCAGTTTTTGGCTGCTGGTGGCCTGTGCTATGCCATCGACACTCTCACTGAGGGCATGATTCGATTGGGTCAGTTGCTGCAGAATCTTCACGATTTCGTTTAAAGACACTTGGGTGCGCTGACTTAAATTTCGCACTTCATCGGCAACCACGGCAAAGCCGCGACCTTGCTCTCCCGCCCGCGCAGCTTCAATGGCGGCATTGAGGGCGAGTAAGTTAGTTTGTTCGGCGATATTGCCAATTACATCAATGATTTTCGACACATCCGTCACTGAGTTATTCAGGCTTTCAAGGGAAGCATGGCAAAGGCCAACGGCGGTTTGCGTCTGCTCAGTTGCGCTCAATACCGCCTCGGCTTGTGCTTGACTCGACTGCATTTGGCGCATGGTTTCGGCGGCGCTGTCTTCCACAAGCGCCGAAGTGTGGCTCACCTCATTGGCGAGGCTGCGGATATGCTCGGTCTGTGTTTGCGTATCGGCCACAATCGTTTGGGTATGCTCTGTGTGTTGTGATAGCTGAGTAATGCGCGCCACCAGTTGGCTTAATGATTGAGAAACCTTAGTGATTTGCTGGCGCTGTGCCTCGTCTTCCTGTTCAAACCTGTGCAGTAACTGGTTGAAATGACCTGCGATTTGGCCCGTCTCGCAGCGACGATTAATGTCTAAACGCTCGCGGCTGTTCGATTCGCTTAATTTCATAAAAGCTTGGTTGAGACGTTTTAGCGGTTTGACGACACGATTTTGCTGCAGGATTAAATAACCAATCGCAAACAAGGCCATGATGGAAACCATAGTGTAGAGGATTAGCTGTAACTCATATTTCAGCTGCTGGTTCTTTGCTGCCTGAGCCTCACCTAAACCAATAAGCTGTTGTTCCACATTGCTAATCGCTTGAATGAGTTGATCTTGCATCTCTTGGTTGGTTTGCAGTAATTGGTGGGTATTGGCGACTTCTTTGTTGTATCGATTGGCGAGACTGAGCAGTTCACTGCGGTCACTCTCGCCGATTTCAATTTGTTCCGGTTCGCTGGCACCGAGTGCAAATTCATCTGCTTCTTGCTGTTCATATACGCCGATTAACGGCAGTGCGCTGAGGGAGTCGTGCCACGTATTTAGCTCTTTGCTGGTGCTGTCTAAAATACCCTTGAGCTGCTGATTTTTACCGATCAGATAGCCATCGGTCAGCTGGGAAAGTTGGTAGACGATAGAAGGTAAATCGCGGCTCAATTGCAGATATTGTTCGGCGACCGCCGCATTTGTGGCTAAGCCTTTATCGGCATAGCTGCCCAGACGACGGTTGTAGTCGAGCATTTCAGATTCGGCGTGGGCGAGCAGTTGCCTAGGATTGCCTGCGAGTTTACCCGCGGCGCGGTACTTGGTATCTAAATCTTGAATGAAGTTGCTTAGGCTGGCTTGCAAGTCATTGTCGGTAGCGCCCATGGCTGCGAGGTTAAGCTGCGTGAGCTGGTTCTTAATGGAGCTGAGTTTGGTTTTCGCTTGTTCAAGTTGGCTAGCGTTGCCACTGGCTAAATAGCCATCGAGATCGCGGCGTACACCGACGAGAAAATCCTGCTGAATAGCTTGTAATGTAAGTGTTTGCTGCTCAATTTGTTGCCGCTGATCACTGCTCCACAGCACTACGGCTGCTAGCAATCCCGCGAGCAATAACAACAGGGCAGAAGCAGAAAGCGACAGCGTTGAAATTTTCATTTTGCAATCTTCATAATGGTCAGAGCCAGTAACTGTGCTGAGTTTATGAATTTAAGGTGACATTAATATGACAAGTGCTCACTTGGATGTCAGCGTTGTCATTTGATTTGCAAATATGTGATCTCGCGTTATTCCAGCGGCAGCCACACTTGGGCTTTTAAACCGCCTTCGGCGCGGTTGGAGAGGGTAATTTGCCCTTGGTGTCTATCTATAATCCGTTTGATAATGGCGAGGCCTAGGCCCGAACCAACACTACCACGGGCGATATCACCTTGGGTAAAGGGTTGAAATAATTTGGTAATTTGCGACTCATCGATCCCTGGGCCGTTATCTTCAACGCTAAAACCGACACGCTTGCCATCGAACTGTGAGCTAATGCGGATCCAGCCAGAACCATAGCGAAAGGCATTTTCGACTAAGTTACTCAGTACCCGCTTGATGGCAATCGCTTGGAATTGGGCTTCGGGGCAGTCAGTTAACACCACTTCTATTTCACCGGCGCGATTGGCTTCTGCTTGAGCGACATCTTGAATGAGTTTATTGATTTGACCTAGCTCACGGCTGGTTTCCTGATCTTGGCGAATATACGCAATAAACTGGCTAATGATGGCGTCCATATCTTCGATATCGTTGACTATGCCATCTTTAAGATATTGATCTTCCTCAACCATCATCTCTGAGGCGAGGCGAATACGGGTGAGTGGCGTGCGCAAGTCGTGGGAGATCCCTGCCATCAATAGCGCTCTGTCCTGCTCCAGTTGCTTCATGCTGTGTGCCATCTGGTTGAAAGTATTGGTAACTTCGACAATTTCACTCGAACCTTTTAGCGGCAAGGGGTCGGGAAATTCACCGCGGGAGACTGAAATCGCGGCTTTTTGTAGTCGCCTAAGTGGGCGGTTTTGCTGGCGAGCAAACCACCATCCCCCAGCGACACTGAGTGCGCCAATCACCATTAAATAAAGGGTGAGTGGCGAAAGATCTGAAACATTTTGGCCGATAAGTGGCACTTTTATCCAAATAGAGGGCGCCTGTGGTGGACGGATCCAAATCTGTAATACGCTGCCATGGGTGACGCGGACTTCAGCATCGCCGCCAAGATATTCCGACATCTGCGATGACCAGAAACCATAGTAAGTGGCTTGCTCAATACCCGCTTCATGCGCTTGCTGTTGATTGTAGATTTTCATGCCATCGTCGTGGACTTTGGCATTAAGGGCATCGACTATGGTTAAGTGTTCGCGGCCAATATCTATGCCGTCGACAAACAGTAATTTGACTTGGCGAGCGATTAACTGATTGATTTGTTGGTAACTTGGCTTAAGTACATAGACGGCGACCGTGACGTAAGACACCAGCTGATTGATCAGTAATAGGCAACCAATCAGCATCACGGTTTGACTAAATGCGCTGCGAGGAACAAACCGCCACCAAAACTTAGGTTTCATCGTGGGCTCAATAACCGCAGTAGATTAAGATGGCGGCGCGGCTCATCGACGCGCTGCGCCATCGGGCACAAACACATAACCTAATCCCCACACCGTTTGAATGTAGCGTGGATTCGCAGGGTCTTTTTCGATTAAACGCCGCAGACGTGACACTTGCACGTCGATGGAGCGTTCTAGCGCCGAATAATCGCGGCCACGGGCGAGGTTCATCAATTTATCCCGAGACAAGGGCTCGCGTGGATGGGTAACGAGCACTTTAAGCACGGCAAACTCACCGCTAGTGAGTGCGATGGATTCGTCGCCGTGGTACATCTCACGGGTCGCTAAATCTAGCGAGAACTCACCGAAGCTAATCTGTGCTTCCTGCTGAGCGGGCGCACCGGGCACATCTTGGGTTTGGCGACGCATCACGGCTTTGATCCGTGCAAGTAATTCCCGTGGATTGAAAGGTTTTGGCAGATAATCGTCAGCACCCAACTCTAAACCAATAATACGGTCGACTTCATCGCCCTTGGCTGTCAGCATCACGATCGGAATGGGGTTACCTTGTTGGCGCAGTCTACGACAGATAGACAGGCCGTCTTCACCGGGCAACATCAAGTCGAGCACGAGTAAATGGAAGTTTTCGCGTTCTAATAGGCGGTCCATCTGCTCGGCATTGGCCGCGCTGCGCACCTGATAACCTTGCTCCATCAGGTAACGCTCGAGTAACGCTCGCAGGCGCATATCATCATCGACGACGAGGATTTTCGAGGTTTCTTGTCCCATGGGATGTCCTTTAATTGCTCAGATTGGTGCTTATTCTACTGACGAGAAACAGTTAAGATTAACCAACTGGCTGAAATTGAAAACGAATCTGCCTAATATAGCCGCATTCAACCAAGGCGACTAGCTCACCTTAGTAACTTGAATGCGATAAATGCTGACATTGATTGCCCAATGTTAATACTAAGCAAATGAAATTGCATGGGAATACTCGCGTTTATTCACGCTATAGCTGAAATTGTAACTAAATTGGCATCAGCAAAAGAGGTGATTTAAAAGCCATTATGCACAGAGATGATTTAGTGGATAGAAATAGTACACATACTTTGATGAATGTACTATTTGCACGTTCAGCTCATAAAGTCATCACAGAACTAAGAACCGTTGTTAGCTCCATAACCATAAAAAGTGGTTATGGAGCCATCTATGGAAATAGAGCTCCAATCATTGATTGTTACAAGCGGTTTGAGACAGTTTACTTCCAATTAATCATATCGATTAAGGGCGTTGAATCGCTATTGGTTCCTGGACACTTAAGTAATGCTCCTGCTGTCGCTTGGTACTCAGGCTTGATGTGCTCTTGTATCCAGCCTTGAGCTCTTATTAGATCCTTACCCATGAGCCCGAAAATACGTTGTGGGTTTACAACTGGGGCATTTGGGAAGAAGTCACCGCTAGTGGCTCCAATCATGCTCAATAAAATGGCGTAGTTATCGTGGTTTTGGTCTGCGAGTGGATCCCCGTTTAAAATCGCATTTGTTAAATGCGCTGTGGTGTACTCTGGCGTGCAGACAATACCATTCTCGCCATCGTTATAATCCGCCGCGACCAGATTTTCCACATCAATATGATGCACATGGCTGCCTTTATAGGTTAGATTTTCAGGTTTAATATCGTGCAGGAATATCTCCTCGCTATGTAAGGAACATAAATCTTCTAAGAGTGATTTAAAGTGAATTAAGGGAATCTTGTCCCCTTGTTCAATTAATTGCGCTACTTCAATGCCACCATTATGGGCAATCATGGTCGAATCGTTTACATAAATAGAAGGACAAATTGAAGGATGCGATCTAAGTTGGTTCATTGCTAATTGGTTGTATTTATTTTTATCTATATCAAACGTGTCATTATGAATATGTAATTGCACAAATTGACTATCTTGGCGTACTAACTGTTTGTAGGTTCCTTTCCCAGCAGGTTGAAACTTAGTTGGTGTTTTTGCGACTAATTCGGTTTGTGCATTATAGAAGTAGCTACGTCCTGCCTTAGCATTTGTGAGTGATTTTATACCTACTGTATTGAGCTCTTTTTCAGCTTTTTTTTGTTGATAAGAGCGATAACTTTTTTGTATTAGCTGAGCCGCTTCGATTTTCACTCGATGGAGAGATTTTTTGACATTGTTGATCTCTGCGAATGAACTTATCGTTTTCACAGGCTTTAGCGTATCAGCTCTACGTTGGGAAAGTTTTACGATATTGAGCGTGTTAGGTATAGCTGCGAATTGATTGTAGCTTTTATAGCTGGAAAAATTAGAATAATTGCTTGTATGAATAGGCATTATCAAATCTCTGAATGGAATATTAATACTAAAATAAATGAAAATTTTATTAATGGTTAATGGCAAATGATGAATAAAAAATGATTAATTTACTTGAGCAATCCTAATTTTTAACTAACTAGTGATTACTTTTACCTGTCTAAATAAACAGAGTGATTAAGTCATTCCAGTTTTACTCAGAATATTTCAGACAAAGTCTGTGTGTCCCCTTTCTACTTATTTATATAGTGATGGAGTAGATAATTAATTGCTCACATATTTCAAACACTAGTGAGCCTATGACCAGAGGAGTACCGGATGCCAATTTCCAATCACATCATCAATCCACCTTCATCAGATATCAAGAGTGAGGGCGTCAGTAACGCCGCAACTGATAAACTCGAGATTAAGCAGGTGAGTAATAGGCCTAGTATAAAAAAGCGTTTTTTATCGCTGTTTCAATCTATCCGTCTTAAATCTCGCTCGAAGAATGGCAAAGAAAAGTCAGTTGCGAATAAACCGCTTCAGTTAGCCAAACCAGCCCAAGTTGCCAAAATGGCAGTTACAGCGCCGCAGCAAAATGCGGATTCTAGACTGTCATTAATGCAAGCGATTCGTGATGGCGTTGAGTTGCGATCGGTAACGGCAGATCAGAAAGCGCGACCTGTGACGCCCAATGCCGATACTTCATTTTTACAAGAAGTATTGAAAAAAATGCAAGACGCTCGGATGGTTTTATCCAGCCAAAGTACTGCACCATCCACAGTGCAAGGAGATATTCAGCCTCCTGTCGTATTAACTATGGCAAGTGGTACATTGCCACCGCCACCGCCACCGCCACCTTTGCCGCCACCGGCTCCGATCCTGCCAGTAGGTGCGATGGCAAGTGACGTGGTTGCGCCGTCAGGTGGAGGAAAGGACGCTTTGCTAAATGCAATTACAGGTTTCAATAAAAACAACCTTAAAAAAGCAGTTACTGGAATCAAAAATGATGATGTTCAGGCACCTGTAACAAAAAATGAGCCCATGGATGAACTCTACTCTGATGAATTACTTAAAACAGCGCCCAATATGAATCAAGCTAATAGAGAGTTGCTCTGCCAACAAATTAGCGATTATGTTGTCAATGCTATGGAGGTTAATTGGGAAGGCATTTTACTCGATCAATATGGGCAGTATGCGGATATTGATGCGTTAGAGGCGGCAATGAACGGGCAGTCTAAATCGATTTCAAGTTATTGGGCCGAAGTGAAACGTTTTCCTGATCTATGGAAGCGAGCCGATGTTGTGTCTGATCAGCCTTTCCAGACGCAGCGTAAAGGTGTTGCTACTGAGGCGATGAGTCGCCTCGATTCAGGAAAAACTCGGCTTTTCCGTTCGGATAGTAGCCGTGGCGCCATTGAGATGAAAAAAGGGGAAGCTATTTTAGATGGGGCTCGTCGCACAGCCAATCAGCTGACGACAAATGAAGAAAAATTGAATTTACTGGGTAGCAATTACCGTCAGTCAGCACTCAAAGTTCTTACAGAAATGCCTTTTATGGAAGGATTCGCTACTAAGAATGGTAAAGATGCGCAGGCAAAGTTGGAAAAGCAATTTATGGCAAACATCCATGGAGCCGACAGTCTTAAAGCTGATATATCAAGATTCCTATCGACTCATATGAAAACTGGATTTGAAGACTTTACGTTTTTAGGACAGGAGGCTTTGGTCAAAAAACAGAGTGAGTTAATAAAAGCATTACAATTAAAACTGGGTTATTCTAACAGTTAAGCTAAACATAGTAAGTCGGGTCTAAGTAGATATTTTAGACCTGACTTATGACTTAATATATATAGATTTGTAAACATAAACATATGTGTACACATTAATAAATTAATTTTCGAAACTAAACTTTCCTAAAGGTAAATTTTTAATTTAAAATAATTAAGGTGAGTATAATAATATGTGTCATATTTTCAAGTATGAATATTTAGGTTTTTGTTAGTTATATTCTCTGAGGTTCCCGTAGTTCCTTATCACCTACTAAGCATATCAGCACAATGCTCTGTAATCTTAATAATTAGTATTTACATTCGGCAGCTTGATACATTTGGTTTCGTTTGTTTTTGCATTGTTTTCAAAGCTGCAAAATGTCCGCACCTTGTTTTTTGAGTGTGTTTTTTTCGATTTTTTTCTGGTTAATTCATCTTTTTTTGGCGATTTTTTATTACTTTATTCTGAAAAAAAGACCACAATGTAACTCTGGGTTAATTTTGTGATGAACGAGTAATTCTTAGGAGGAATAGCAATGGCAAGAAACTATGCGTTAGGAAATCAGATGGTTTTTGATGTGCTTAAAAGACAGGTTAGCACTGAGGATAATGTAGTTAGCATAGGTGGACGTGAGGCTGTAATATTAAAACTACTATGTGATCATGTAAATGAAGTTGTAGGTAAGGAGTATATACAAGAAAAAGTTTGGGGTAAGGTTTTCGTGAGTGAAACATCATTGACAAAAGCCATTTCCAATTTAAGAAAATCTCTTGCGCAATTTGATAACTTAGCGTGCGAAATAAAAACCATTTCTAAAGAAGGTTATATACTGATTCTGGATGAAAGTGTTTCAGGCGTTTTAATTGAAGAGGAATATCCGATTTTTGAGATAAAGAATATTAAGCAGAGTCGTAAAGAATCCTTAAGTAATATCAATGTTTCTCCATATTCAATCGAACGAAATTTATCAATTCGTACTGACATACCAATGAGAAATATATATTTTTTATTGGTATGTTTTTTCTCTGCTCTTCTTGCATCCATGTTAACAGTAGGAGCAATAGTCGTTTTCAATAAGTTTTTTTAAAATTATATTTCACGTAAATTTAAACTTATGCGTGCCAAGATTCATATTGGTTGACTTTTATTTTTAAAATAAGAGTTGATTCAATCTAAAAGATTTTTAGTGTAATTTTTCACGTTCAAATTCAACCTTGAAACGAAATGAAATCATACGCAAGATTGTCTTAAATATTCTACTAGTATTCTATAATTTATGGGCTTCTCTACAGAGATTTGAGCCAAGGATAAGGCTTTTTTTGCTCCTTTAAAGTCACTTTTACATCTTGGTATAAGCGCGACTGTTGGTTGTTATACATGTCGTTCGGTGATAGTTATTTTTTACGGATTTTTTCATAAGTAATCTGGTGATATTGATGTGCAGGATGATGGATAATTAAAGCTTAACCTCTAGGAGATATTATGCTTTCATTAAACAAACTAGCTGCATGCGGACAGACTGAAACATCTGAAATCATGGATAAAAAAAATATTGATTTAGATGTCAAAAAAATTTCCCACATTGAGAATAAAGATCCCATTGTTTCTTTAAGTAAATTATTGAGTCCAAAACCTTACCAAAAAGTAAAAGTAGAACTAAAAAGCGGCAGTGAAATTTTTTCTTCTTTAATTAAAAATAAATTAATAAATGGTAAAAGTACTGCTTCTGAACGGGCTCTCGATGCAATGGCATCTAGTTTAACTAATATTCTTAATACGGCAACAGATGATGTAGATCTAAGTGGGAAGAAGGTATATGTGAAAAACTTTCTTCAATGCGATCAAAGTAAGCCTGTCAAAGTGACATCTGATCAATTTACACTTGTGCATAAAGCAGAGATCTTTTCACGGTTATCAGTATGTTTTGATGGGTTTATGAATTCTAACCAAAGTGATTTATCTGAACGTTTGAACACAATCAGAGACAAATTATCAAAAAATGAAAAATTGAATGAAAGTGAAGAGAAACACTTATTTGAAAAATTAACTAAAGATGCATTGAAGGACACTCAAGGTAATAACCTTTATACAAACAAACTCTTGAAACCAGAAAATTTAGTGTTAGAGTTTCCTGGTGATGCTGCGGTTGTTAAAAATGAAACTGAAGCAAGAAATAATAAGATATTAGTTGAGAATTTTGGCTTTCCTAGCAGCCTTTTAGATAGACCAAGCGCTAAGCTCCATGAAACCTATGCATTAAACGCATTTATGAGTGAAAAAGGTGAGCCAGTTACTTTAGGTCAGCTTTTTGGTGGTGCCTTGCAAGGTATTATGCGGGACCCTGTCGATTCCAGTAAAAGTAAAAGTGGCTTATTTAATGAGGGGATTTTAGCTTCTGGGGGGTTACATTTTGATTTTAAGCCTAACGAAAAAATGTATCAAAATAATATCGATACGTTAGGCCAAGATATACTTGATTTAGCTGTAAACCTCAATATGGATAATTTCAGCCGTCCTGATATGGAGGGTTTCACTGCAGGTGTATCTGGAAATGCTCTGCATTATACCATTCAGACAGCTAAACTCTGTCGTGCCACTAATGCTACATTTAATTTCGAACAAGTGCTTGATGTATGCTTAGACCACTTAGTTGGTGATAGCGTAAAGCAGCCTGTGCATCATAGTTTACCTGAAGTGATACAGGGGGCATATATAGCCAATATGCTAATAAATAAAGGTGTATTGGATAAAAATGATAAAATTATGAAGCATGATGAAATGTATAGTAGTTTAAAGAGTGCCATTTCTGATGCAGATAAAAAAATCATAGACTTGATGGCAACGACTTATCGTAGGTAATGAGTTAGTCTCTGGCATTAATTGATATCACAATGTCTCAGTGTTATTAAAAAACCACTTTTAAAAGTGGTTTTTTATTGCAGATGTTATTTAAGATTTGGTTAATGTTTTTATATTTATAAACTAAAGCCATTTGTAGTATGAGAATAATATTAATGTATGTTTTGCATAGTCATTGATTGCATTCTTCGTGGAAGATGGTGTGCTTTTCATCAACAAATTTAGAGGTGTATATGTTATTTATTATAATTCCTTCCCTTCGATAAAAGCTTGGGTTAAATATATCATCGAGTGAATTAAAAAAGTTGGATGTAAAAAGTGTTCGTAATGTGGATATTTTACGCTTAAAGCAAACTTTGATAAGGAGCCTGAATATAAAAAAAAGGGAAGTAATAGCCACATTTTTAGCCAAGCTAGCTACACCACAAAAACTACTACTACTACTACTACTACTACTACTACTACTACTACTACTACTACTACTACTACTACTACTACTACTACTACCAAGACCAAGGTTGAAGCCACAACTGCAGCATGAAGTTTTGCCATTGCATCTAGCACTGTCAAGTCATGTTGACTCAATAAACATCCGTCATCCAGAAATAATATCTCAATTAAAAGAGGAGGCTAAGGCGGGAAAATATGAAAAATTTGAGGGGACAAATCGAGAAGTATTTATCGATAAAAAAACAGGGAGAGGGTATAAGATCTTTAAACAAGATAGTACGTGGGGAGCGTTAACTAATGCCGACTTAAGAGTAAATGATGTATATCGTAATCATAATTTCTATGATGGTAAGTATGCATTTTTTGCGAACAATGACCTTATTACTATGAGGGATGATAGAGTATGTGGCTCTCCACGAGTAAGAGTGTTTACTTTTCAAAAAATACCAGGTGCAAAGCATCTAGATAATCATGAAAAAATTCCATATTCAGTGCTGGTTATGATGGAACAAGCAGGTTTTAGACCTTTTGATGTAAAGCCTGATAATTTTATGAAAGTCAAAAATTCACATGGAAGATATGACTATTTGCTTATTGATGCAAAACAGATAGGATTAACGAGGAGCAATAGCGAACGCTCTAGGGAGGTTCGTGAGTTTAAGCAATAACATGGTCCTTATTATTATGGTCAACGTTATGTTGATTATAATAAATAAAACTCATTAATTTGAATAGTCATTTGGTATTGGTTAGTGTTAAACGGCTGGACAAAAATGGTCGGGAAGTGAATGGTTACTCAATATCCTCACTATAAAGCTGCGAGCAACCAATTGAAGTGAAAAGGCTAGCTTAATATTTCTCCATTAAGAGTTGCAGATAGTGGAGGTCGCAATGACGACCTCCTTCTTTGAAAAGTGGATTTTACTGGGAAATCAGAGAAATGTTCGGAGCTATGCTAATTATTTTCTTCAACTGCAGTTAATATTAAGTCTTGATCCAGCTTTAAGTCTGTATATATTCTGGTCGATGAAGTCAGAATAAATGACTTCATTTTTTCTGACGTTGAAAAAGAAAACTCTCCAAGATTAGGATCGAAATATTTGTACTGTTTCGCTTGGTCGTCGATAAATGCTGCGACTTCATGTCCATAACCTTTATTTTTGGGAGAAAGACCCAATAAATGGAAACCTGCCTTTTTTATATTAAGGTTTGTTTCATTTTCCGAGACAGCTAACCCACTAGATTGCAAATATGATGCTACTTCTTTGTTTATTTTTAGGTTAACAACTTCTTCTAAACCCTCTTTTGTGTCCATATCATTAAAAAAGTGAACACCCTGATGTTTGTCAGCACACCATTTTATGGCGAGCGTTGAACATAGCCCATCTTTACCTACTTGAATATTCTTCAGTATGCTCGATTGATCCCAAGTGACATCAAGACATCCACCGAAATGATTGGCAAGCAGTTGTTGATTTTGTGGTAATGAAAAAAGTATCGAGAGAATTTTTTTAGTCGCGTTAGGTTTTAAAGCTTCATCAAGTTGACCACGATTTTCATATTTTTTGAAAATGCCATCAACCACACTATTATCTGAGAAGCTTGCTCTTATGAATTCAAATAATTCTCGATAATTGCTAGGGAGAGTGGTCAGCTTAACCCCTACGAGCTGGAAATCTCTAATGATAGCAGATTGGCCAATCGTTTTATCATTAGTCTTATGAATGATGCTTGCAAGCCGTTTATCTTTATTGAATGCTTTTAATACACTTTTCGTTAATCCTTTAGTACTAAGTGTTGATACTTCATTTTTTGTTTCTTCTCGCTTTACATCAAAAATTCGACCATATTTTGCATCACTAATTTTATCCTTCAATATTATAACTTTTTCCCGTTTAACAGGATTTTTTGTTACTAATAATGTTTTGTCTAACCGAGAAATGTCGACTTTATTAATGCTTTTCACATCTATATTTTCAAGATTACTCAATTCGATCGATGAAACACTTAATCCAAGATTAGATCGTATTGAAATTGGAACAAGAGACATAGACACCTAAAATTTTAATTGCAATATTTATAGTGAATATTAGTATATTTAGTTAGATATAATTGTAAGATTGTTTATGAAATATTAAGGCAAAGGTTACCATGCAAGTCTTATGAGTTTAAATTGTCGATTCAACATATAAATGACTATAAGTCATGCAGCTTGATTTAACTTAAATGTATGGGAAGAGATAATATCTATGCAGAATGTTCGGCGCGGCTTACAGCTTAAAGGTTCAGAAGATACAGGTCATTGTGATTTACGGTAATTTTATTTTTTAAAAAACCATATTAATCAGTGGTTTTTGGCCGTGTTCAACAGACGCGCAAAGCGCCAAGGATAAATTAATACATTAGCTGATTGTGCTTTTAATGAGCTTTTTCCGTGTTTTATCAGAAGTTTTCACTGGCTTGGCCTGGCGCAGATGGCTTATATTTTGCGCATTCTAGAGCTATCTAGAAGTTTGTGCATGTATGTAAAATTAAAATTAAGTAGGCATGTTAAGTATAAGTAGGCATGTTAAGCATTAGAAATAAACGTATGAATAACTAGGGATGTATTAAATGGCTCAACAATTATCAACTGGGTATATAAGTGGTGTTTTTGGCGGTTTAGTTAATAATGCCGACGATAAGGTCAGTACATTCATTACCGATCATACTGGAAGTGTTGATAAAGATGGAAAATTTACACCAGATAAAGATGGTACACTTATTTTGAGTGCATCTGATTCTTTATCGCTACAACAGTTAATGGCAGATCAAAGCATTACCGCTCAAACCTCAACAACTACATTAAAATCAATTAAAGACTCTATTTCTGCAGCGGCAAGAAACATTTAACTTTAATTTTATAATGCATTATGGGCAATAGAGAGTGCTATAGATGTTGCAATTATTGAATCCAGATAATGCATTTTCAGGAGCAAATTTAATTTTGCTCCTGACTCTGATCTTGTTGTCTACCGTCTTTTTTATCTGTTTCTCTGGATATGTTAAATATAATATTGTACTTAACATCATTAAAAATGCGGTGGGTACACAACAAATTCCACCTACAATAGTAGTGAATTTACTTGCGGCATTAATGGCGCTTAATAGTATTTGGCCTGATATAAAACCCGGATTAGAGAGGGTTAAGCCATATTTTATTGAGCAGATTAATGGAGGAATAGACCCTGACGTCTTGCAATCATCCTCCCTATTTGAGGATAAAAATCCAGAACAAGTGACTATGTATTATCTGGTCAGCAATGTATTTGAGTTTTTCCCTGAACTGTTGGCGAGGGCGCAGCGTAAAACTAATGAACTAACTGGCATTATTGACATTCCACTTAATTTTGACTCAGGGAGTGATACACTAAAATATTTTCTTGGTAATCTGATTTTAGATTTGTATCAAGGTTTCGAGTTTGGCCTAAAGCTATACATGATATTTGTGAGTATTGATTTTTTAATTGCCGTGATTCTCAGTGGTGTAGGTATGACTATGTTATCACCGACGGTAATATCGACACCTGTAAAACTCGCAGTATTTTATTTTTCTGATAGTTGGACTATTTTATTTAGAGCGCTCCAGTGATATGGACATGCTTTTATTTCCTAACTGGCTGTTATTTGCAGGATTATTTTTATTTTTAAAAATTTATAATCCAACACGTCTTTATCTTGATAATTCGACGGCACTTGCTATTGCTGTTGGACTTGCAATTGTTATAGATTCTAGTGATTTAGGAAATATTCCAACTCCTTTTTGGGTATTAAGCGTTATTATTTTTGCTATGTTTTCATCTGTACCTTATTGGCTCAGTGGTATGGTTGGCAGTGTTATACAACAGTTATTATTGCTTAACGAACAGTCTGTACAAGATAAACGTTTTACTGATGAGTCTGAAGCGCTATCTAAGATTAGCTCTTTGATGTTTTTGATGTATGCCTTGGACTCTGGTGTGGTTTTTAGACCTTTGCTGGCGGTGATCTCAGAGAATATTGAACAAGGTGCTAATGTTGGTTTTGATACTTTGTATTTTTACATCACTGATAGCTTAACTATGATGGCTATGGTGACTGGTAAATACATGGTTCTGTTGTTGTGTATTACTATTTGTTGTGGCTATGTTGACCTTTTTTTCAAAAAAGCTTCTTTATCTATTAGTACAACAGCAGATATTAAAGCTATCACCATGATTATTATTCTTAACCTATGGCTGTTACAAGATCAGTTTTATGTTTTTAAACAAATAATGAAAAAGGCAGGGTATGAGTAACATTAATTTATTGAATGTCACATTGAATAGTCAGCAAATTAAAACCACTTCAGAAAAGGATGCCCTTCAGTTTGAGTCAGAACTCAAAGCTGCTGGTGAAGTACATTTAAGTGAACAATTTTCCGATAGCCAAGTAAAAGTACACGCTAGTAAGCAAAATGATTATGTTACTGAAGAAGAGTTTACGATGAAAATAGTAGAGCAAGCCATTATTAATCAAAGTATCAGACAAATGAAAGTTAGTCAGGAACGTATGAAGGAGATACTTGATGAAGTCTAGAATCTTACTTATTTTCCTTTTGTTTACGGCATTTACTTGTCAGGCAAAGGTATTTATCAAGCAGTCTGATATCGATTTGAAAGGCGCCTTGGCGGCAATAGCTAAGGATATGCAGCTAAAGTTAGTTGATGATATTGAAGAAAAAAAGGCTAAACAGCCTATTACTCAAACACTCTCTGGTGACGGTCTCGATTTGTTGGACCAGCTTTCTGATGTTTATGATTTTGATTGGTATGTATATGGCGGGACACTAACGGTTCACTCTGGTCAGGCTTATATAAATCATGCATTTAAACCCAGAAATATTACGCCAGCTAGCCTGCTTAAAGAATTAAAGAGTACGTTCAGAGCCAATAATACGACGAAAATTGAACTCGTGGGCAGTGGCAACTCTATCTTTATTTCAGGAACACGTAAGTTTGTTAATGACGTTGTTGTCTACTCTAATATGATTGATAAAAATCAGTTTTTAGAGAATGGTAATAATTTGGAATTGGCACGGATCGAGTTTGATTATATATCTGTTATGGATCGCCAAATTGATTCATATGACGGTAATGTTATTTTTCCTGGTGCGCAGTCTTTAATCTCATCGGCAATTGAGAAAATTGGTCAGTTTGAGAATATTAGCGATGGAGAAATGGTTAAGCGCGCTTATAAACTAAAACTTAACCAAAATGATAAACAACAGCTTGAAGAGGATGAGTTTACCTCTAAAGTCCAGGTATTACCTGGAAGTAATGCATTGCTAGTTCGTGGTACCCCTGAGGAGATCCAGTTAGCTAAGCGTATTGCCACTCTTATTGATGTTAAACGGCAGCAGTTGCTATTTTTCCTTCGGGTTTATGATGTTTCGGTAGAACGAACTGAAGCACTAGGTGTTAATAGTTCATGGTTGAATGGCAGTCGAGGTCTGTACGATATTATCGTTCCACCCTTTACGGATACAGTAGATTTTTTCAAAAATTTTCAAGCTTTGTATACTAATAATATGGCTAGAGGAGTATATGAAACTAATCTCTTAGTCTTAGAGAACCAGCAAGGGCATTTTGGTAAAAAAGAAACGGCTACAGTTGTACTTATATCTGATAAGCAAGTATCAACTCAAAAAATTGAGGCCGAAAATAGTTTGTATGTCACTGGCCGTTTATTGCCATCGGGAAAAGTGCAGGCGAAATTTAGCTATATAGAAGAGTCACTGAGTGATGATAAGACAGAAGGCGGAGCTACTCAGGCGCCTAGAGTTAACTCTCAATCTTTGACATCAGAAGTCTATATTGAACCAGGGCAGACCGTTATTCTTGGAGGATTTGACAATACAGTGACTGATAGTGTCGAGAATGGTGTCCCTATCCTTTCAAGTATTCCTTGGTTAGGTGAATTATTTAAGAGTAAGAAGGAAACTAAACGTAAATATAAACGTTACGTATCAGTGTCATTTAAGGTTATCTAGTCATGATCAAACATTTTTTTAAGGTTAAAGAATCTTATCAAGATACAGTGATTTGTCATGTCAGTATAAATACTTTTGTGGGGCAGGAGTGCTTCATTATCACAGTCGCTAATGAGCGTATTCGTGGTGAGATAATGAAAATTACTGGTAAAAGAGTAGAAATTAAGTTGCTTCAGCCTGGTGCTATTCAACGGGGAAGTAAAGTTGAAATTACCCCGCGGCGCTTCTGTTTCCCGCTGAATGAAACGGCTCTTATTGGTAAGGTCATTAATTGCTATGGCGAGTCATTGTATGGTGAACAATATTTGGGCGGTGAGGGTGATTACTATGATCTACCCATTATCGATAAGCCTATACCGCTTAATATTCGCGCACCAATCGACACTGTTTTTCCAACAAAAATTAAAATTATTGATGGCTTATTCACCATTGGAGTAGGGCAGCGTTTGGGCCTATTTGCCCCCGCAGGTGCTGGCAAAACTACTACGGTTTCGATCATGGCAAATAACATGGATGCCGATGTGGTGATTTTCGCCATGATTGGTGAGCGTGCAAGGGAGGTGGTTGAGTTTTTGGAGGGAGAGATTGGTCCTGCTGTGATTCAAAAATCGATCACTATAGTGTCTACATCCGAAGCAAATCCGTTGGAGAAAGTGAGATCGGGTTTAGTCGCTGTATCTATTGCTAGGCATTACATGGCTCAGGGCAAGAAAGTGGTGCTCTATTTCGATTCATTGACACGTTTTGCACGTGCACAAGCCATGTTAGATGGTACTCCCATCGAGGGCGGAATTCCGATCGGAGTCTCTTTGGCACTGTCACGACTGGTAGAGAATTGTGGTAACTCTATTCATGGCTCAGTGACTGGAATTTTTACGGTATTGATTGAAAAAGAAATTGATGAAGATCCTATTGCACATGAAGTTAAGTCACTGATTGATGGACATTTGGTCTACTCAACGACAATTGCTTCTACTGGCCGTTATCCTGCTATTGATGTACTAAAGAGCAAGAGCCGTCTACAAAATAAAGTTCAGGATCCTCAATATGTAAGTCTTTCTGAAAAGTTCAAAGATATGGTGTATCGCTATTTTAATGTTGAATTGTTAATCCGAGTCGGCGAGTACGAGAAAGGTAACGATTTGGCGACCGACGAAGCGATAGAGCGCTTCCCATATATCATGGAGTTTTTGAAGCAAGGTTACGACGGGGTCGAATATGAAGAAACCCTCCAAGCAATGGATCGAATTTGGTCAACTTATTGATGTAGTTGACATCAGAATTGGCAAGCAACAACGTAAATTAGCCAAACTAAATTTGAAGCATCAAGAGCTATTGGATTCGATAGAGGCCTCATGGGCATTAATCGCCAATGAGCAACAAAAGTTAAAAAGTCTAGTCGTTAAAGACGAATTAAATGGGCTTTCTCGTTTGTTTCAGCGAAGAGAAAGCGTTAAGTCTCATATCGAGTCTTTATTCTTCGATGCGTCTGTGACCCAACAAAATGCTAATGAATTAGCTGCCGAGATTGCCCTTGTTATCGCTGAAAAGCGAAGGCAAGAAAAACGAAAGGACGCTTTAGCTGAGATCCAAGAACAGTTAAGAGATGAGTGACAAAATGACAAAGATGGATAGACTTGCCCCAGTTGCCCAAATAGCCTGTTTGAGCCCAGTAGAGAGCGAATTTGAACAGCTTTTGAATCTATCAAAACGGCAGGCTTCTTCTCATGATGCATCAACATTTGATGGTGAAAAGGAGGCCATTGAAAGCCATGAGGCTGAGCATGAAGAGGGTTTTATTTGGGGGCATGTTGTACCTGTCACGGCTTATGTACCACTTCGGCAGCATATATTTTCGGCGAGTAAAGCTATCAGAATCCATTCGTCTGATGCAGTTAGTGGCAGTCGGCTTAAACTAGAGACCAGTGAACCATTGGCAAATGTGGCTAATTTGCAGCGGCCTAGACGTGCAATACCAGTAGCGAATCATGTTCAATCTCAGTTAAAAGTGAGCAACACTGATGAGGTTGCGATGAATACCCAGGTGTCATCTTCAACGGTGCCAGTCAGCAAGTCTTTGAACACAGCTCAGTCAACAGTAGGTGCGGATAAGATTACGCTCCCTCTGAGGGCAAAGTCTGAACTTTCTCAGCCATTACTCAAGTCGTCACTAATAAAGCAACCTACTACGGCAATGGGGTTTGAGTCAGTAGTGAATGCTCAAGTGTTAGAGGCGCCTGTCGGCAAATCCTTGATAGTAGAGCGCCCAGTTGTGAATTCAGAACAGGCTACGCGCTCACTGACGCGATTACCTCAATCTATTGCGGCAGTGCCTCAACCGACTCAGTCGTCACCAATTAAGTCGCCACTAATAAGTCAGCCGCCCGCTGTTATCGGACGAGAGTCTGGCGCGAATGCTCAAGTGTCAACGACGCTGGTTGGCAAATCCTTGATAGTAGGGCAACCAGTTGTGAATTCAGAACAGGCTACGCGCTCACTGACGACACCACCCCAGTCTATGGCGGCAGTGCTTCAACCGACTCAGTCGTCACCAATTAAGTCGCCACTAATAAGTCAGCCATCCGCTGTTATCGGACGAGAGTCTGGAGCGAATGCTCAAGTGTCAACGACGCTGGTTGGTAACTCCTTGATAGTAGTGCAACCAGTTGTGAATTCAGAACAGGCTACGCGCTCACTGACGACACCACCCCAGTCTATGGCGGCAGCGACTCTGTCGTCACCAATTAAATCACCACCAATAAGTCAGCTGGCTGCTATGGAGGGGGAGTCTGGAGTGAATCTTCAAAAGCAATCAGAATTAACAGTTGCTCACTCTAATGTACCTGTTTTGGCTCGAGTACAGCGAGAATCGAATGCTAATAAAGGCTTATCCGCCGGAGAGAAGAAAGAAGACCCGGTTATTAAAGCTTTTGTACCAGTTCATTCAAATTTAGAAGTAAAGGAGGGAGGTCAGCACATAAATAAGGTTTTTATTGAGGAAAAATCTTCAGTTTTAGTCACTCAGATGGAATTACCAAGTCTAGGTTCTAAACTTGTGGCGATTGGAGCTGTGAGTGCAGGCATGACTGTCCAACCTGTATTGTCTTCGTTGATGCTGCATTACCAAATCGCACCCGAGTATTTTACCCAATATGCGCAATTGAACACCTATCGAGTATTTTTTCGCAATAAGTACTACGTATTCCAGTTTGAGGATAACAAAGTGACTAACTTTCTTGAGGATTATTATGACCGTCATTGATGTCACAGCGGCATGCTTAGACATTCTCAAGAGTGCGATTATTATTTTTTCGCTTAGTTTTGTCGTCACGGGAGTTATTGTCGGTCTGTTGCAAACTGTGTTTAGTGTGCAAGATCCAGGCTTACCTATGGCGGCTAAATTAGTTGTATTTATCGTTTTACTTACACAAGTTGGCGGTGGGATTTATGATCAATTCCATCTGCTTTTTGGGCAACTCTAACATTGAATAGTTAAATATTAACTTTTAAACGGAAGGTATTATGAAAAAACTCAGAGAAATTGTTTATAAAACACTCGTAGATGATTTTAATGTGTCACCAAGCTTATTATCTCGCATCGAGGGTGATGATCCTATCGCAATCGAATTGAATGGCGGAGAGGAGATATTTGTTTATATAAATGATAGAACATTGCAAACTTTTATTGAAATCCCCTTGCGTGATCAACGCATGCTTAAAAATAAAGCTCCTAAAATAATAGAGAGTCTCATGTCTGATGAAGACGTTTTCTTCAATATAAAGAAAGAGAAATTAACAGTAGTGACAGAATTTTCCGCAGATATCGCTAATGTAGAACGAGTGTTGGCCGGTAAGCTGAAACTGTTCAATAACATGGTTGCATATATCAAAGTCTAGCCAGTAATTTACATCATTATTCAGGAATGAAATTTCTGCAGTTGATGATTCAAGAGGAATGATTTAGTTAATTTTAATGTTCTTTCATTATTATCTGTTCATCAACTGTCTCCAGTATATCCGACTAAGCTGGCTCCATAATGCACTGAAAAAGTGGCTATTGATTCTAAATCCAACGCAACGCGTGTTCGTCATGTGACTAATGGTGTCATCTATAGCCCTTTTAGCAATCAATTGTCTACCCGATAAAGTATTAAGAATATTTATGTTGTAGGCCATAGCGAAGCTGTTCGACTACAAATGACTTACTTCGAGAAGGAAAGGTGTTGACGTTTTGGGTAAAGCGTAAAACTGAAGCCGATAAATACTTTCCTAAAGCGCATATATTTGGATATGACGGGTTAGGAGTTTAACTAATAACTCGGGGTCTATTAATTAACTCATTGTATTAAAAAGTTATTTTTAAACTCGTGTTTTTTCACTTTGATTCCAGTTTGTTCATTTGCTTGCTAACGATGGCAGCGGTTAAATATCAAACATTGTGAAGCGTATTGATTTAAAGAGTTGTTTAGAAATGGTAGATCTTAATGTACAAGCGATACAACCTTCTGTATTTGAAGATACCTTTAATAATATTGGTGAAGGTTTTCAAGAGATTATGAATAATTTACAGAAGATAAATGATGGAAAAACGATTACCTTGCAGGATACGTTGGCCTTACAGCAATCGGTATTTCATTACAGCATGTATCAGGAAACAGTAACTAAAATTGCTTCGAAGTCTGCCACTGCAATAAATGATGTCATGAAGGCCCAGTGATGAAAAAACTGTACTGGATAGTTTTTCTTGTACTCTTTGGATGTAATGATCAGGGCCGAGTAGAAGTTGCCAATTTTGATTCCGCTGATGCAGCGAACAAAGTGGTTGTTCTGCTGGCCCGATATCAGGTTTCCGCTTCTTTATCTATTAGTAAGGATCGTCATCTTGTCTATGTTGATAAAGATCACTTAGCTCAGGCGAGAGAAGTGTTAACAAAATTCAATTTCTATTTTGAACGAGAAGATCTCAATGATCTGCTTGAGTCAAAATTTGCTAGCTTGAGTAAGTTAGAGATAGTGAAGGGAAACTTGCTTGAGAGCCGCGAAATATATAACAAAATTAGTGTTATTCCCAATGTGCTACGGAGCAGTGTTATCGTCACTGGGGAAAAAAATAAGCGAGTCTCGGTTATTATTTTTAGCTTTGATGAAATCGAACGTGAAAATAAGTTGAATATTGAGCGTTTTTTGAAAGGCTTAGTTTCAGAGTTGGATACATTAACTGTCAGTTATTTTTTTCAGAATACGGGTAATGAAAAAGTATAAAAAACTTCATCAAACATACTTACATTATTTACTGGTCAATCGGCGACTTTCCCCGGATCAATATAGTGTGCTTACAACACTAACCGAGAGTGAGGTACAGGTATGGTTTACACCTAGACGTTCAAAAATTACTGCTTTAGTGAAAGTATTGGGTAGCGTAGTCATATACCAAGCTCGCAAAGGTGACGCGAGTGATCGCTCTTGGCTGCTGAGCAAGCAATATCTCAATCAAAGTCAATATCTCTGGTCAAGTACACTAGGAATTAAACTCGATTCTAATGTGTCAAAAAATATGTGCACCCAAAAACTTGGAGTAGCATTATTGGCTATTCACAATCCACGTCATGCCATCATTTGGGCTTTAAGACTAGGTATATCACTGCCAGAATCCATATTAGCAGTAAAATCTTCTACTAGACTTGATGCCTTTATCTTACAAGTCGCCAAGGATACAGATATCGAACTCAGCGGCGGGTAAAATAACCGTTAAAATTGGATTGAATTTATATGAAAAAAAATACAATACGCCCAGGTGAAACCTGTGATGACTTTTTTGAGCTATTGAGTGGCACAGTCATTGAAAAAGATATTGCAGCTATGCGTAAGTCGCAGAAAATCACAATAACTCAACTAAAATCAATTTATGAATTAGGGGTTAAGTTTTATACTGAATTCCAATTTAAGGAAGCTGAGATTGTTTTTTCTGCCTATGTTGGTTTAAATCCGTATGATCATCGAGGCCCAGGATGTCTAGCTGCCATTTTTTTGGAAAAAGGGCAATTTAAAAAAGCTTTGGAAGTGCTAAACATATTAAAGACTTTCCCGACAAATGATCTAGATGAAACTATTCTCAACATTTCTTTGTGTCATTATAAGTTAAATGAATATACCGAGGCTAGTGTTACCTGGCTTATTGTAAAAGAAGATAATTTAAATGATTTCTATCTGCAACGATATCATTATCTTAAGTCGCAGCTGAGCCCGTATTTACCTTAATTATAGATAGTATTGCAGAGTCAATATGAAACAACCATTTGAATCTAAGTTTTTTCTTGAGATATAAGCCAATTTCATGACTCACACATTTAGCTGTTCTGTGTGAGTGCATTCCCAACCTGTACCATCAAGAGGATACAGGATTCTTAAATTGTAGAGACTCTATAAATGATAGTGAATAATGCACGAGTGTTATCAGATGCGCTAAATTTTGAACAAAAAAGTTCATCTTTGACTGATGCCGATAAAAAAAATCTAAATGATATAGAAAAGTTAGTTAAGTCTGCCTCCCAGCAAGAAGAAAAAACAAATAAAGCTCTGCCATTTACTAAGAGTGAGCCATCTCCATTTCAGACGCTTGCTACTTTTGCTGCCCATCAGAAAGAAGTTGTACGCTCAATGGTTGGCCTGAGCTCTGAAAGCGCGATCGCCTCTGCTTTGGCGGGAAGCATTGAAGCTTATGGTAAACAATTAGCACATATACAAGGTTGGACAACTGGCGGTCTGCCAATGTTCGAAAGTGCAATGAGAGAAATGTTCGAAGGTTTTCTGAAAGATGGTATCACAGGTAATGAAATTGAAGATTTATTTCAGCTAGCCATTATGGATTACATTTCACACTCAGCTGACTTTCCAGATCTCACGCCACAGATGATGGAAGACATGATGCATTTTTTAGAGAGCACGGGTTCTGGTTCACATGGATATCATGAGGGCTGGAATGGACAGAAATTCGCAGATAAAAGTACAGCTATCTTTGACTTTATGTTGAAAAATGCTCCGAAAGACAGCCTGTGTAATGAAGTACTGACATTTTTAAAAGATAAACAAGGCGCACCATCTGCATTAGTCGACCACTTTAAAAATAATTTTGAAAATAAATATTCGTTTATTGGTGATGCTGGATATCCAAGTGATGCAGGTGTCTCGCCTATGTTACGTATGGCACTAATGGCTGCCTATTTAAATAAGTATCCTGACGTAACGCAAGATACGATAAATTTATTTCTCACTGGGTCAGTGGGTGAGTTGAATGACTTTATTAAAAATAATACACCGGGCGGAAGTTATACATCTGCTATGGATTTTCTCTTTAAAAATGATGGTCACGGGGAAGATAGCGGTTGGCGTGAAGTCACTCAAAATGGGCATAAGGTGATTGATTGGGAGGGGGTTGGATTGGATTCCGGTTATTTTAAAGATATGTATACCGACTTTCCACCACGCGAGTTAACCGATGAAGATATTAAAGAAATTAACCGTATCGGCGATCAAGTGAAAATGATCCAGCAGACCCTTAAGTACTGGATTCAGA
This sequence comes from Shewanella sp. SM71, assembly GCF_025653905.1. NCBI lineage: Bacteria > Pseudomonadati > Pseudomonadota > Gammaproteobacteria > Alteromonadales > Shewanellaceae > Shewanella > Shewanella sp. SM71. The sequence continues at coordinate 8,639 of NZ_JAKKRW010000011.1, read as the reverse complement.
TCTGCCGGGATGAACTCATGGCATTTGCTAGAAATATCTAACAATCAACAGGGAGTTTGCTATGAGTATTAATGGTGTTTCTGGTCTTCAGCCCCAGTGGACAGTGCCGTCTACAACCGAAAATGCACCACTTAAAGCTATGGTGCCTGTCGCGAATGAATCAAGTTGGCGATTGCTGACCGTGCGCTCGCCTCACTCGATGTCGAAACGGGGGATGTAACAACGCTATTAATGGTTGCGGCGCAGCAGAAACAAGTGGTGATGGTTATGGCGGGCCAACATTCCGAGGCCGTTATTGCTTCGGCTCTTGCGACGAGTATTGAGGGCTATGGAAGTCAATTAGACATCGTTAATAAGTGGACCAGTGGTGGAAAACCTGCATTCGAGGCCGCCATTATGCAGATGTTTACTGCTATGAAAGAGGGCGGGATTAACGGAATTGAGTACGAGAACATGTTCCAGCTGGTGCTGCTCGATGTGTTGAGTAATAGTAAAGAGTACGGTTTAGAAGACGCTAACTTCTTGAAAGAATTGGGGACTCTACTGGAAAAAACTGGTAGTGGCAGTCATACCAATTGGGATTTTACCCCTGAGCAATTGGGGGCGAAGGTCAATAATGTTTGGAGTACTCTGAATAGTGCGATTCAGGGGGGGAAAATTCCAACGGATAGCATTGCTTACCAAGCTATGTCAGCTATGAGTGGCGGTAATATCTCATCGACGACGCCCACAGAGTTATCGAGTCGCTTTACCTCGTCTGTGTATAACGATCCCAATGCCGGCGGCTGGATCACCAGCGGCCTTAACGATATTAGCCCTATGGCAAGAATTGTGTTGCTGAGCGCGTTAAACGGTGATCAAACAGTATCGGCAGCCGAGGTCGAGACCATTCTCACTGGCAGTAAAGCAGAGGTTGATGGATTACTCACTAAATTAGCCAATATGGATGCGATGGCGTACTTGTTCAGTGCTAAGTGTCCTGGTTGGCAGAATTCGTCGGACACAAATAAGCCTTTACCACCTGGAGTGACTCAGGCCTTCGATTATGACGGAACGATTCAGGCTCAGTATTTAACAGATCTTTATAAAAACTTCTCGCCTAGACAGCTTACTGATGAAGATATTAAAGAAATTAACCGTATCGGCGATCAAGTCAAGATGCTGCAGCAGACCCTTAAGTATTGGATTCAGGTCTGCCGTGATGAACAAATGGCATTCGCAAGGAACATCTAAAGAGTCGTGTTTGTATTAAGTACAAAATAGAAGGGCATGGTAGCACTGGGAACATGCCGCTCGCATCGCGAGAATTTAGATGTGCAAGCTCACTTCAGTAACTCTGATAGTGAGTGCGCATCTATTCCCAGTATCGTCACATGAAAGGAAATAACTATGAGTACATTCATGATTACCGTCGCTGCGCCAAGCATTATTGGTACAGTCGATGAACAGAGCCAGAGTGTTCAGCGCCAAAACACTGCTGCGACAGAATCGGCTAAGCCGAATCAACCCTTACCAGGCAATACGATTGGAGTGTCCGATAGTCAGCTCTGGCGCATGGTGCAAGAGAGTATGAAACTGGCCGCTGAAGCGTTTTCTGGTACCGGTAAAGAAAACTCTGAAGCGAAAAAAACACTGATAGATATTCAAAAAAATGCTCAGATCGATGCGCTTAAAGAGCGTATGGCGCAGATTGAAGAACAGAAGCAAGCCCAAAAGAGCCAAGGCATTTGGGGCAAGATTGCTATGGGATTAGGTTTTCTTGCGGCAATTATAATGGCGCCATTCAATCCTGTTATGGCTGCAGTGATGATTGGTTTCATGATTGCTTCGATCGTGTTGCCTAAAATTGTCGATAAGATTATGGAAGCCGCAGGTGTCTCTGAAGAGATCAGGGGCTATGTATCAATGGGATTAGAGATTGCTATTGGCATTATCAGTATGGTGGTCAGTTTCAATCCTGGGAACATGATGGCGACTGCGGGTAAGGCTGTTGCGAGTGGGGCTGCGAAAGTCGCAACTATGGTTGATAAGGCTGTCGACGCAGTTAAAACGTTGAAGTCATTCAGCACTATATCGACAAAAATTCAGGGTATGGTCAACAAAGTTATGAAGTTGATTGAGCCTTTACTCGATAAGATTAAGTCATTTGCAAGTGGTGGTGAAAAGCTGACCTCAAAGATTGCTCAAGCAAGTTCGGTTACTTCAAATGCAACTTCAGTCGTGAGTAGCGGTTACGCGATTAAGTCTGCCGACATTACAAAAGATCTTGAGATTGCTAAAGCAAACCAAGAGGAGTTGGAAACACGTATCCAGCAAATCTTGACCATGCTTAATCAGGCGTTGCGTGCGGTAAGCCATGCTTTTGAATCACTTTTTAAAGTTAATAGTGATCAGCGCGAATACAACGACAAGATTATTTCAATCAATATGTAAGAGGAAGTTAATTTATGAATTTAGTACAAATGAGTGCACTGTCACTACCATCGACAAAATCTGAAGAGACTTCTTCTGTTAATAATCTCAAGCCGATAGATCAAAAAGCATGGGGCAGTTATGAAAACTCATTGAAAGAGGCCAACAAAGGCTCGGTTTCAATGGCTGATTTACTGGCACTTTTAGCACAAATTATTGAGTCGTCTCAACAGGTTCGCGCTCAAGTGATGAAGAATCGCATTGGTGAAGCTGTTGCTACGTCAGAGTTGGCGACTATGCTCGCGCAAGATAAATCTCAAGATGCCAAATTACGCTTCGGTATTACCTTAGCGTCATCTGTGGTTAACATGGGAATGACAACTGCAGCAACTGTTCGAATTGGCCAAACTAAAACGCTGAAGGATAAACACTTATCCAAAATGGGCGACCGAGGGGCTGCGGATACAGGAGGAGTCAAGTTATTAAAAACGACGGATCTTGAGTCTGGTAAAGTCACTAATGTTGATAAGTCTCCTAAAGTCTCAGATCTAACAGCAAAAGAGCTTAATCAATACAGTGCTAATCTTCAGCAGCAGCGTACTGCCAAGTACAACTCTGTCACTCAAATGGGTGGAATGGCTGATGGTATGGTTGGCAATGCAAACGAAATTCAAAATGCTGAACAGGTGAAAGTACAAGAAGAGACTCAAGCGAGCAAAGACTTGAAAGAGAAGTTTGATGCTCAGCTTGATCAATATATTCAAGATCTGACTGCTGAAGCGGTGAAGTTAAATGAGATCCTTGAAGCTGTAGCGAAAGCGAGTTTAGTGACTAACCGATAATACGGAGCAGAGCGAGCCTAAGCTCGCTCTGATTAACTATGCTTCGACCCGTTTCTTTTGCCGTGACACAACGCACCGAAAAAATTTCGGATATTAACCGAACTCAGAAGGCTGGTGACCACCGCCAGCCTCGCCGAGTAAAAGATATAAAGCAAGTCGACAAGCGAACTAAAAAATATCCTCGTCTGTTCCGGGTTAAACGTAAAAATTTAACATTGGATCAGCAAAGGCAATTTGCTCGACAGCTTAATAGCTATCAGCTCAAGGCGTTACGCGATTGGCAAGGTTTCTCTGATAATTTACTTGATGTTAAATCATTAAATGATGCTCAACTTTGGATATTACATGCGGCAGAGCACTGTGAGCACTTGTATCCATTAACGTTAAGAAAACAGCTTAAAAAATATATTGCAGATGTTAAGTCCTCCGCAGGGAATATGGATGCGAATAGCAGCACGGTGCAGCAACTTGTCGCTTATGAACATAATTTAGATGGTTTACTGTCATTATTGGCTTTATGCCGCCGTTACTATATTCAAGAGTAAAGTATAAATGCCTAAAAATAATCGCCATATTCGTATCTCGCATTGTCATTTACAGGGTAAAACACTTGATCCTTATCAGTTATTAAAGGCTAAGTCAGAACGGCTTAGTTGGAATAGATTATCTGATGTGGAGATATATGCCGATAAACAAGCGGTAATCGAATGGTTTGCTATGTTGCGCGATTATTCTGAAACAACAGTTAAAGCGATTGTGGTAGAAGGGATACTAGATAGTCAATTTCATAAAATTACCTTTATTTTAACATTAGTACAAAGTGTTGATTTTGAAGAGGTGACTTCGAAAGATGCTTATCAACAGCTTTATGACTTTGTTTGCAAAACACCTGCTGGAATACGTGATTGGATCGATGATATAGATTTTAAAATGAGTATGGATGTATTAGCACTGTTATCTAGGAATCGGTGAAATATATGAAACAAGAGCGCGTCACTCTCATGCCAAAATATGAGATGAAACCAGCAATGTACCGAGCAGTTAATCAGATTGCTGGGACAACTTTTAATAATCAAGAGATTAGAGTTGATGTGGGGGCTGTATGTCATCGATTTCAGCAGCAGGATTTCATATTACTCAGCTTAAAGCATGTTGGTATTGAGGCTGAACTATATGTTTCTTTATGCGAAGCAGGCAGGTTGCTCGGTTTGGATGTGAACCATCTCGAACAGGATTACTTATCCTATGTAATCACTCAAGTCTTAAGCCAGTATGGATTAGCGTTTAAATCATATCCTGAGATGGATATAGATGAGTTGCCTCTGTTAATGAGTTGCAAACTTATTATAGGAGATTTCAACATATCTGCATTGTTAAAAGTGGATACACTCATTATTGATGCTAACTATTTGAAAACTAGTTTATCTTCATTACCGAAAACGTTAGTTCTGATGGCATCTTGTACTATGTTTAAAACTAGTCTTAGTGTTGAAGAAATATTGTCGTTAACTAATAATGACCTTGTATTGGTTTGTCCAAAGTAAATGAAAACTAGAACGTGTGACTACATTCAACAATTTTTACAGCGCCTCGAAAAAAATGAGAGTGTTATTTTTAGAGATTACCCAGACAATCTATTGCTGCCAGTTTTTCCTTTTTTCCAGTTAATACATCTCGTTAACTTGGAGGCCGTTATTGATCTTATTTTACAATTTGAAATGGCCTCAAAAGGTGTATTTATTCGTGTTGATGGATTTCTTACTCTCACAATAGCTGAGCAAGATTATTCCGAAGATAATGTGAGACGGTTAAGCATTAATTTATTTGAAAAGATGAGATTTTAATATGGCACTTAATCCAGCGTTGACTCGTAGTACTTCTATGCCAGAGTTATCACGTTTAGACTGTGAGGCTCTACCTAGGAATATAGCACGATCTACCTCTTTATTGGACGTTAGAGCTCCAACACTTAGATCTGCGGAACCTCAAATTCCAGAGAGTGTCTCTACTGCCCCTAGTATTTTGGAGACGGAAGAGCCTCATTCTAAAGCTAAGCCTAAAAAGATTAAAGAAAGCACTAAAAAATCAAATAGAGTGAGCACAGAGAAAAAGGCTAAGTTTCATTTGGCTGCTATCGCCGGTGCCGTAACAATCGGTACTGTGTTAGCTCCCTTCACCTTAGGATTTAGTTTATTACCGACGGTATTTGTAGTGATGTATGGTAATGCATCTGCGATAGCTATGTATGGTGGCTCCCAATTTGTCGCTGGCGATAAAGAGAAGAAAAAAGCCCCGCTTGAGCCGCCTAAAGTTGATGCCCCCAAAGATTTACCAACTAAGCGCCCTTTTCATTTACCTCCCCTGGCCGAGCTACCGGAACCTAAGCATACAGAAGATGTGACGGACAAAGACACCGAACGCGGAGATGTTTTTAATAACTGTTTTAACAACGTTAATAACTTTCATAACAGTTGGTATGTCTTTATTAACTCTTCCAAGGATCCAGACATTAATCTGGTTTCAGAAGATCAAGTTAAGACCCCTAACGAGTCGCATGTTAATAATATCGGCACGCAAACAACTGATGCAACATCGATCGGGCGGGTCACGTTACCCTTTGCTGATGCTGCTGAAGTCACTGTTGTCGAGACGCCAGTTAAGGAGCGTCAAGCGCGATTAAAGACGTTAATATCTGAGTGCCAAGAGCAAGCAGATCCGCAGCTGGTAACCTTATTCAATTTACTTCTAAGCGGGGATGATGCATGTGCTCAAATGGTCGAAATAAAAGGGAAAGATGGTGCTACAGCGTATGCTGTTATTCCTAATAGTGAATCATTAGTTATTGATGAACACGATCGTGCGACGGGATCCGATGTACCTAGGCCTTTAGCAGGTACAACAACGAAAACCACAACGCCAGTTGCGACGCAGACGGACGATACACCTGCGACAGTGACGGGCAACGGTTCGCCATCGGTGACAGATGATGGCACTCAAACCGATGTTCCGACAGCCGTCGCAGAAACACCGACGAATGCGGGTACACCAGCTCGTCCGCCTGTCGCGGCGAAGACCACAAACACGCCTTCAATGTCACAGACGGATGGCGTGCCTACGGACGATACCCCTGCAACAGTGGTGCCTGAGGCGAATGCTGCGCAAGGATACACCGGCCGTAAATGGGAGGTGAGTAGTTCAACACCTGTGAATCTGAGTCAGGGTGCGCAAACGGGCAGCAATTACACCCAAGGACCTAGACGTAATCTGGGGACAACCCCAGATGCAGCGCCGAGTACCGCGACTGGTCATCCTCGTGGTTCCGCGGCTGGCAATGGCAGCGGTACAACCCCACCTGTGATGGGCAACGGTTCGCCATCGGTGGCGGAACTAACAGATGATGGCACGCAAGCCGATGTGCCGACAGTCGCCGCAGAAACACCGACGAATGCGGGGACACCAGCTCGTCCGCCTGTCGCGGCGAAGACCACAAACACGCCTTCAATGTCACAGACGGATGGCGTGCCTACGGACGACATCCCTGCGACAGAAATGCCTGAGGCGAATGCTGCACAAGGATACACTGGCCGCAAATGGGAGGTAAGTAGTTCAACACCAGTGAATCTGAGTCAGGGTGCACAAACGGGCAGCAATTACACCCAAGGACCTAGACGTAATCTGGGGACAACCCCAGATGCAGCGCCGAGTACCGCGACTGGTCATCCTCGTGGTTCCGCGGCTGGCAATGGCAGCGGTACAACCCCACCTGTGATGGGCAACGGTTCGCCATCGATAACTGATGATGGCACTCAAACTGATGTTCCGACAGTCGCCGCAGAAACACCGACGAATGCGAGTACACCTGCTCGTCCGCCTGTCGCGGCGAAGACCACAAACACGCCTTCAATGTCACAGACGGATGGCGTGCCTGCGGAAGACATCCCTGCGACAGTGGTGCCTGAGGCGAATGCTGCGCAAGGATACACCGGCCGTAAATGGGAGGTGAGTAGTTCAACACCTGTGAATCTGAGTCAGGGTGCGCAAACGGGCAGCAATTACACCCAAGGACCTAGACATAATTTTGGGACAACCCCAGATGCAGCTACTGGGCATCCTCGTGGTTCCGCGGCTGGCAATGGCAGCGGTACAACCCCACCTGTGATGGGCAACGGTTCGCCATCGGTGGCGGATGTAACAGATGATGGCACTCAAACCGATGTGCCGACAGCCGTCGCAGAAACACCGACGAATGCAGGTACACCAGCTCGTCCGCCTGTCGCGGCGAAGACCACAAACACGCCTTCAATGTCACAGACGGATGGCGTGCCTACGGACGACATCCCTGCGACAGAAATGCCTGAGGCGAATGCTGCACAAGGATACACTGGCCGCAAATGGGAGGTAAGTAGTTCAACACCAGTGAATCTGAGTCAGGGAGCCCAAACGGGCAGCAATTACACCCAAGGACCTAGACGTAATCTGGGGACAACCCCAGATGCAGCGCCGAGTTCAGCGATAGCTCATCCTCGTGGTCCTGTTCCTGCAACGGGTAATGGTTCGCCATCGATGACAGATGATGGCACGCAAACTGATGTTCCGACAGCCGTCGCGGACACACCGACGAATGCGGATACACCAGCTCGTCCGCCTGTCGCGGCGAAGACCACAAACACACCTTCAACGTCACAGACGGATGGCGTGCCTACGGAAGACATCCCTGCGACAGAAGTGCCTGAGGCGAATGCTGCGCAAGGATACACTGGCCGTAAATGGGAGGTGAGTAGTTCAACACCAGTGAATCTGAGTCAGGGTGCGCAAACGGGCAGCAATTACACCCAAGGACCTAGACATAATTTGGGGACAACCCCAGATGCAGCGCCGAGTGCTGCGACAGCTCATCCTCGTGGTCCCGCGGCTGTTAATGGCAGCGGAACAACCCCACCAGTGATGGGCAACGGTTCGCCATCGGTGGCGGATGTAACAGATGATGGTACTCAAACCGATGTGCCGACAGCCGTCGCGGACACACCGACGAATGCGGGGACACCAGCTCGTCCGCCTGTCGCGGCGAACACCACAAACACGCCAGTAACGTCACAGACGGATGGCGTGCCTACGGACGACACCCCTGCAACAGAAGTGCCTGAGGCGAATGCTGCAAAAGGATACACTGGCCGTAAATGGGAGGTGAGTAGTTCAACACCTGTGAATCTGAGTCAGGGTGCGCAAACGGGCAGCAATTACACCCAAGGATCTAGACATAATTTGGGGACAACCCCAGATGCAGCGCCGAGTGATGCGACAGCTCATCCTCGTGGTCCCGCGGCTGGCAATGGCAGCAGTACAACCCCAGCGGTAACGGGCAACGGTTCGCCATCGGTGGCGGAT